>JALOQX010000508.1 GCA_025459265.1 Pirellulaceae bacterium
CGTTCGGCTGGACTGACGGTCGACGGATTTGCGGAAGCCGCGCGATGACTCGCCTGATCTTTATCGTGCGGCCTGGCGGAAGGCCTGCAGGTCGCGCAGCGCGCGGGCGGCCCGCGGGTGGCTCGTGCGGGCATAGATCTCGCTGCGGGCCGCCAGGAATCGTTCGGTCCAGGGGACCCACGGCTCGAGCAGCTCAACCGTCTCCAGCAATGCTTCCCGACCGATTTGGTAGGCGACACCGTGTGCCGTGGTGATGCGTTCCTGCTCAAACGCGTAGACGGCGAACGGCTGTGACAGGGCCGCGTAGACGCGGCCGGCCCAGGAGGGATCTTGCCGCGCGAGTTCCTCCGCGACGAGAAACGTCAGTTCAATGGCGTGGGAACGCCACATCATCTTGCCGCCACCGGGTGAGCGTGACGAGGGAGGCGCTTTCCGCGGGATAATAGCTGGCCAGCTGCTCGGCCAGCGGCAGCGCGCGGGGGTCACCGACGTCGGCGTAGGCCAAGGCCAGGATCGCCACTTCGCTGGGGAACACCGCTTCGTAAGGCGTCGCCTCCCACATGTCGACCATCTCTCGCGTGGCGGCCCCGCCGTAATACGCTTGCAGGAAGCGGGCCCGCCAGCGCTGCCGCGGCGACGCGTCGCGGGGCACGCTCGTGTCGCCGCTCCAGGTCGCCGCAAAGATCTGCCGATGGTCCCGCACCCGTTCCCAGTCAAGCTCCCCGTCCGTGACCCACGGCCGCGCACCTCCCGACGCCTCGGCCTCCCGGGCCAATACACTGACCGAGAAACCTGCATCCGCGCCGACGGTCCGGGCAAAGCCATACTCGACCCGGTTCCGGTCATCGGTGTTGGGCGCCTGCTGCGGCCAGTTGCTCCATCGTTCCACCAACTCGGTGCCCGCGACGTACCGCGAACACACTCCCTCCAGATCGGTCACGCGCCAGGCATTTGCCAGGGCCGACCGGAACGGTTCGCGGAGCAGCTTGCTGCGCAGCGCGGCCACGGGCAACGGGCGTGCCTCCGCCGCACAGACCAGCAGCAGATCACCGCGCTGCGACTGCCACACTTCCACGAATCCAAACACGGACCGCAGTGTGGCGAACACGGTGCGGACGGTCGGCACATCGACTTCGTAGGCCTGCAGCCACTGGACGAACAGGCCTCCCGGCTGCAGCGCCTGCTGCGCTACCGTATAGAACTCCCGCGTGAACAGGTTGGCGACGCCGGCCCGATAGGGATTCGAAGGCTCCGAGACGATCAGGTCGTAGCGCTGCCGAGCGGTCATCAGCACTTCCCGTGCGTCGGCATAGCGGCGATGGACCTTGGGATGTTCGAGCACGTTGAAATTGACGGCCGCGCAGCGTCGCGCCATTTCGTCCACGGCGGGCTCCAGTTCGACCACCTCGACGCGCTCGATCTCGTCGACCTCCGCCAGCCATCCGGCGGATTCTCCAGTCCCGAGCCCGACAACCAGTCCGGATTGCGGCGCGGGATGCAACAGCGCGGGGAGCATTCCCAGCATGATTTGCGTGCCCGCGTCGTCCAGCGCGTTACCATCGCACTTGCCGTTGACATAGAACGACAGCGCGTTGTCTGTGACCAGACCGATGCTGGCTTCTACCCCGTCCGCTTCCCAGAGCAGGCGGCGGCGGCGCCGATGGGCCCAATCGCGCATCGAGTTCGGCGCGCGATCGGCGGGCAGCGCGACGCGTCCCGCGCCGATGCCACTGTGCCGCCAGACGGCCGTGGGACCGTCGTACGTGATCAAGGACACCGCGGCCGCGGTCAGCACGACCGGCAAGGCGAGCCGGCGCCACGGCCTGGACTGACCCCACACCGCCACGATCGCGGCCCCGAGCCCCACCGTCGCCAGCAGCAATGCCACCAGACGCCAGGCGCCTGGTGCGGACAGGAGCGGCAAGGCACCAAAGCCGCCGCAGAGCGAACCGGCAATGGCCCCGATCGTGTTCCAGGCACCACACCAGCCCACCTGCCGGCCGATCCGCTGTTCCCCTTCACCAAGCAGACTCACGAGAATCGGATACTGGAGTCCGCTTAACAGCGCCGCAGGAAAGACCACGATCAGCGCGATCCCGGTCCAGGACGTCACGTGCTCGAGGAACGTCGCGCTCGCCTCGGTCCACAAGGCCGCCTGCACCGCGAGCCGATCGCCTAGCGCAAACGGGATGGCCAGACAGACCGCCTCGCCGCCACAGGTGAGCGCGAACGTCCCCAGCGTCGGACGCCTCTGCTGGAAGATCACGGCATAGGAGGCTCCGCCGAGCCCGATGCCCAAGAGCGCCACCGCCAGCAACAGGCCGAACGTGTACGTCGTGCCGCCCAGGATCGGGCCGAGCATCCGGTACCACACGAGTTCCATCAGGAAGAACGAGAACCCGACACTCGCTGCCAGCGCGTAGATGAAGCGCGGCGGCACCGGGGCGGTGACGATCGGGGCGGGCGCCGGCCCGGGCGCGATACGACGAGCACGCGCTGCGGACCGCCGCGGCAGTGTCGATTCGGCGTGCGGAGCGCGACCGGCGACCGCGCGTCGCACCCAGCTCCACGCCGCGACCGCTACGGCCAGTTCGACGGCACTGGCGGCCCAGATCGTGCCGCGCGTACCGAGGGCAGCCAGCAGCCAGAACGTGCCGAGGCCCGCGCCGCACACCGCGCCGAGCGCATTGAGTCCATAGAGAATGGCAACCCATCGCCGCTGGCGATCCTGCTCCCGGACCACTGCGCGCACCGCCGCTGGGAGCGTGCCCCCCATCAGGATCGTCGGCAGCGCCAACACGGCCGCGGCGCCCAGGAGGCGAACGGCGGTGGCGCCAGTCAGGCCCAGCGCCGGTTGTCCGCCCAGTGCCACATATGCGCGGGCGACGAGGGCCAC
>JALOQX010000229.1 GCA_025459265.1 Pirellulaceae bacterium
GGGCGAGGCGCGCAAGGGAGGGCGAGGCTCCTGCCGAGCCGCGCACGGGAGGCCGCCGCGCGCACGGGAGGGCGAGGCTCCTGCCGAGCCGCCGCGCACGGGAGGCCGCCGCGCACCATTCTCAATTCCACCGAAGTTCGTGTATCTCGCCCTGGTATGGCCAGTCCTCCGGCCTGTCGACCAGACCGTGCCGGACCGGATTCCATCGAACATACTCCCACTTGGACTCGTAACTGTCCTCATTCCTCACGCGCGTGTCCCAGTGGTCTGTCTGCCACCTGTGCTCGGGGCTGTGATGTCGTTTGCTGAATTGGGACTTCCAGTACTGGACCCAGGCATCGTACGTGATGTGGCTCTCCGTGGCAGCCGCAAAGAAGTGAATATGGTCGGGCAAGATCATGTAGCGCCCCATTAACCATGCCGTGGCTTCTCGCCAAACCTGGACCAGCAGCTGATGAACTTCATCGCAGGCCAGCCACGGTCGACGATCCTTCGTACACACCGTGCCGAATACGATGGTGGGCTGTCCTTCCACGAATTCCACGCCATGCACAGGGTGCTGGCGTTGTACCAGGTCGTCAGACACCAGGGGCACCTCGACGTATCGGTGCGGCAGGGCGTCGCGGAACTCAGGTGTTTCTGAGTCACAGCGTGGCCGCACGAGACGGTGGTGAGTTCGCTGCGTGTTCGGAGGGTCGATCGCGGGCCACGCCCGGCGGCCGCCAGTGACTCGTCCAGGCTTAATCTTGGGGTGGGGTGGCTGAGGTCGAGCTTGAGCTCGCCCCCAGCATTCGCGGCTGGGGGCTCACTTCGTTCGTCCCCAGCCACCCCAGTATTTCGCGTTGACGAAGCACTACTAGCTAATCACCAAGTGCGGGCGAAATCCGTCACAGGATTACGGAATTTTTTTCCGACGTACGAAGAACGGCCGTCAGGGCGGCTGGCGAGTCGCTCGATGCAACGGTGAACGTTCGAAGGGCGGCTCGGCAGGAGCCTCGCCCTCCCGCAGGAGCCTCGCCCTCCCGCACGCGCCTCTCCCTCTCCTCTCTCCTCTCTCCTCTCTCCTCTCTCCTCTCTCCTCTCTACTCTCTCGCTTCCCACAGTCCCAGGGCTGGATTGCGCACAAAGTAATAACGCTCACCATCGTCTGCCGTGTGCCAGCCGTCCTGCCGGGCTGCGACCGGATATCGCTGCAGCATCACGTCCAGCGGCGCGTAGTCGTAGCCCACCCCGGTGATCTCTTCGCGGGACAGGCCGCCCGGGGCGTAGGTGATGCGAAAGCGATGTTCGCTGGAGCCGTGGATCAAGTGCGCCGCCGCCGACAAGTTCGCCTGCAGGTCCGGTTGGCGCTCGACCGCCCGCAGAATCTCCGGCGTGTTCCGATAGCCGTACTTGCGGATGAGCCGGTCGATCTCCGGGTCTTCGCCGAAGGACTTGACGCCAGGCGCCAACACCAGCAATTCGCCGTCCCGCGCGATCGCCATCCGCGTGCGGTACACCGCCTTGTTTCCCAGCCAGGTGCTGTGAAACTCGTCGGGATCCAGATACACCACGACTTTGCGCGGCTGCTGGTCGAGTACCGTGATGTTCACGCGTGCGCTCAGCGCACAGGCCCGCACGAAGCACTCGTGATCGTCCCCAATGAACAGGCCTCGCACCGCGGGATGCCCCGCGGCGTCGGGCGCGACGACGGTCAGCACGAACAGCAGCGGCAGGTGGCGGCAGAAATGGTCCTGGGCATAGTTCAGGATCTTCCGCAGCGGCGTATCCCCCCGGCCCATGATCCGCTCCATCCCATAGGCCGCCCCGATGAAGTGGCTGGCGTTGATGCCTTCCGCACCCCCCGCCCCCACGAAGATATTCTTGTTGTAGTTCGCCATGCCAATGACTTCGTGTGGCACGACCTGGCCGATCGACACGATCAGATCATGCCCGCCAGCCCAGATCAGCCGGTTCATCTGCGCCGGCCACGCCCGGTTCCAGATCCCCTCGGTCACCGAGGCCACGTAATCGGCCGGCACGTGTCCGATCGTGACCACGTCTTCACGCCACCGGTGCACGCGGATCACGCCTCGTGGCAGGCCGGGAAACATCGCCTCCAATTGCGCGGCGGTCATCGGCGCGTGCGTCCCGAGCGCGGGCAACACGTCGACCAGTCGCGCGCCAAAGAACTCGTGCGTCATGCACGTCAACGGTCCCGCGCGGCTGTGCAGTCGCGTATAGTCGGGCGGCAGGACCAAGACCTTGCGCGGCGCGCCCATCTCGGTGAGCACCGCGTGCCAGTGCGCGCGCAAATCCGCGTCGGCAAACCCGCGCTCACCACTCTCCACCGCACAGTACAGCGTCATCGCATCCTACAGCCGCAACGAGTGCACTCGACCGACCACCGCACCTCAATCTGGCAGAGGAACCGTGAAAGTTCAATACAGCCCGGGCCCGGTCAGCAGACCCGACTCGACAGTGCCGTCCGCGATGTCAAACATGCCGGGGTAGCGGTCGCGCCAGGGCTGATTCCCCGCGGGGCAGTACTGGCGGCCGTTGCCTTCGATCGCCGCCACGGTCGGGATCCGTGCGGCCAGGCTGGCCGAGTGCAGGAAGGAGGCGCCGACGCAGGTCAGGTCCTGGACACAGAGGAACAGGCCGTACTTCTGTGCGGCGGCGCCCATGAGCAGCGCTTCGGTGTGCCCCTTGCAGGCCTTGAGCGCCACACCGGAGTAGCCCAGTTCGCGGGCGGCCAGCAGGCTGTCAAAGTCGACCAGCGATTCGTCGATGACCACCGGCTTGAGCCGCGCGGCCTCATGCATCTTGTTCTCGGGATGCGCCCGCAAATCACGATGCGTCGGCTGTTCCAGATACTGGATCCGCGCCCATGCCGCCGGCGCCTGCTCGCGAATGCGCGCAAGGAACTCGAGCACATACTCTACGCTGGCACAGCGTTCGTTGAAGTCGAGCGAGTACTGCCAGGTGTGGCAGCCCCGACGCGCCTGGGCCTCGGCAGCCACACGCTCCACCGCCACCACGCGCTGGACGTCCCACGCCAGGTCGTCCCCGGCCAGCTTGATCTTCAGATGCGTCAGCCCGTCGGCCAGAATCCAGCCACCCAACGTCTCCGGCAGCCCGTCACCGACGTGATCCGTGATGTCGGTTTCGGTGAGTGGATCGAGCGCGCCCACCAGGTGATACAGCGGGATGCGCGACTTGGGCTGCCGCAACGTGTAGCGGTCCAGGTACTCGCCACGGAACTCGTCGCTCAGCAGCACGCCAAGATCCGCCGTCACGAACTCGGAGCCCAGCGTGTTGTAGCTGTTCAGGCCCAACGCTTTACCATACGCATCGTGAATCGCGGCTTCGAGCGGGCTGGCTGCGACCAACTGCGCCAGGCGCGGCATGGCTTCGGGCAGGTCGAGCGCACGGACCACGGACCGCGCCTGCGCGCCATACTCGTCAGCCAACGCGTGCGTGATCTCCAGCGGATGGCCCACGCAGGAGGTGTCGCCTGCCAGCGCCGTCAACTGCTGGCCCAACGCCAACATCGCCGCCAACGTCTGCTCGCCCGACACCACGCGACTCGGCCAGGCCCACACGTTGCCCAGCGGCATCGAACCCATCCCCTGCGCACGCCGCCCTTCACGCGTCTGGACGTCGACCGTCACGTCCAGCAGCGTTACGTCCACCACCACGCGACCGCCAAACTTCATCGGCGTGCGATAGTCGATCCGCGTCGTCGTGCACGCCGCATGCTCGATACGGATGTCCGTCGGCTTGGGCATCGGTCACCGGCAACTACACTTAAAAACGCCTGGTACCTCGACCGCACGACACTTCAGACCAACCCTTTGCGAACAGCCCACACGGCCGCCTGCGTGCGGTCCGAGACGCCCACCTTGCGCAAGATGTGCTGGACATGCTCCTTGACCGTCTCGTAGCTGATGTGCAGCGTGCCCGCAATCTCCTTGTTCGTCAGGCCAAGCGCCAGTTGCCGCAACACTTCACTCTCCCGCTGCGTCAACGGCACCTCGACGTCCATGTTCAGCCGAGGCGTTGCCAACGCGCCCGTCACTCGACGCAGTTCGTCACGCGTCCAGACCGTCTCGCCCACCGCCGCCTTGCGGATGGCGTCCAGAATACCCTCGCGATCCGTACCCTTGAGCACGTAGCCCGCCGCGCCCAACGCGACCGCTCGCGCCACGTAAGTCGGATTGTCGTACGTGGAAAGCAGCAGAACCGCAATCTCCGGACACTCCAGCTTCAACCGCGCCAACGCCGTCAGCCCGTCGGCACCGGGCATGCGGATATCGATCAACGCCACATCCGGCCGGAGCTCCAATGTCCGCTGAATCGCCTCGTCACCCGTCGTCGCCTCCCCCACGATCTCGATGTCCGTCCCGGCTACCAGGTTGCGCAGGCCGCAACGCACCACCTCGTGGTCGTCGGCAATCAACAGTCTGATGCTCATGCGTTTCTCCCGCTTGGCCCCACCCAAGCTTCTGGAATGGTAAACGAGGACCACCCACTGTGGTGATATATGCTACCAGAGGGAGATGGCCGCTGTCACTACCAGAGGGGAGAATGGCGAAGGGTAAAGTGGGAAGGGCGAGGGGGGGATGCCGAACATTGAACATCGAACATCGAACATCGAACATTGAACATTGAACATTGAACATAGAAGCGGGGGAGATTGAAGAATTGAACGCTGAAGGAAGCTGGAGAAGGAATGTGGATGTGGGGGCGAGGGTGGGCTCGTCAGAAAGACGGCCAGAACATGTCCCCTCTCCCCCGTCACGTGTTGCGCGAGCGGATCTTCCAGTGCGTGCAGGGCCTGGCCGCAACACGTGATGGGGGAGAGGGTTAGGGTGAGGGAGAGCGCGGGTGCGCGGATTAGAGCAGGTCGAGCGCGCAGTCGTCGATCTCGACGGACACACCTTGCTGGAGGTAGTTCACGGCGACCAGCAGTCGTCGTTTGCCGTGCCGGCGAATGACCACCCCTTCCAGGCCGCGCAGCAGCCCCGTCTTCACGCGCACCAGATCGCCGGGGCTCAACCGACGCTCCAATGCCAACGGCGCGTCACGCTCGATCAGCGCCTGGATATTGGCCAGATCCCGTCGGAGTCTCTCTTCGTCGACCACGGGGAGTATCCGCGAGACGCGGTTGGTCGTAAGAGTCGTCACGCGTTCGTTTTCGGACCCGAAGAGAAACACATAGCCCGCAAACAAGGGCATATGCGACCGGACGCGCCGACCGCGAATGATGTTGTCCTTCGGGATCAGCGGCAGGTAGAACGGGACTTCGTGCCCCACGAGCTGACGGGCTAACGCCTTCTCCTGTCGCGACTTCGTGTAGACGGCCCACCAGCGGCGTTCCGCAGCGCTCGGAGTGCTAGCGTCCGGTGATTCGCTCAGCAAATCGTCCGGAAACAAGCACGCTTCCTGTTCCAAGATTGGCATGGCCGGACTACCTCGATCCTCACGGTTGCGACTTGCCGGTTCATCGTACGCTCAAGCGATCACGAGGCAAGTCAGACGGACGTTCCCCGCCTGTCTGCATCCTAGCATTTTGCGGAGCAGTGCTCGGAGGATTTCGTTCCCTCGGTGAACCCCCCCGCGGGAACGCGTGCTTTTTCGCAGCATTTTGGGGGGGAGACACGTGGTTGTTTCGACGATTGTGTGTCGCGAAAGCCAACCTGAACCGGGCGACCGGACCTCCGGGCAGCGTGCTGTTTTTTGATGTCGAGGTGTGTCGAAACGGGAGATGGTAACACGCGGCCAGGGCCCGCGCGGCTTTGCGGTTTGCGCTGACGATCCGGATCGATCCGCAGAGACCACCTGGGCGTATGAAACGGACTTCGATGGGTGCGGTGCCCCGGACAATTGTGCTGGTCTGCCTGTCTGCGCTGGTGGCAGTGCGCGCCGCGCCGGGGCAGCCGCCGCCGGCCGGATTCCCGCTGACCCGCCTCCCGCCTGTGGGCGCGGAAACGGTGTCTGACAGCGGCAGGATCGACTCAGCAGCGTCCTGGGGTGCCACGGGCTCTCGCGTGGCGACAGCGGCCGAGGTCCAGGTCGAGACGCTCCAGGCGGCCTGGACGCTGGCACTCTCGGCCGACCAGCAGCTGATGGCCTGCGGGGCGGAGGTCGAGTCGGCGGCCGCGGCGCTGGGTGCCGCCACGGCTCAGCGGCACCCCCTGCTGGGTGTGTCCGCCGACTATACGGTGCGGGACAGCGACCAGGCCTTTCGGATTGATTCACCCCTGGTCCCCTACGCCTTCGACGCCCCCTTCTGGCAGCGCGAGAACCTGGCGTTTGCCGGGCGCGTGGATGTCCCGTTGTATACGGGAGGTCGGGTGACCGGTCAGATCGACGCGGCGCGGTGCGGTGTGCGGGCCTTGGAGCTGCGTCGCGACCGGTACCGTCTGGAACTCGCCTGGCGAGTCTCCGAAGAGTACGTCGCGGTGCTGCGTGCCGAGCAGGAGGTGGCGGTCGCCGCCAGTCATGAGCTGAGTCTGTCGGCGCACGCGCATGACACCGAGTTGCTGCACGCGCAAGAGCGTGTGCCGCGCAACGATCTGTTGGCCGCCCAGGTCGCGCTGGCCGACGCTCAGCACCAGGTGATCAAGGCGCGGAGCGAGCTGGACGCCTGCCGCGCCGCCTACAACCGGCGGCTGGGACGCCCCCTGACAATGCCCGTTGCGCTGGCGGCGCTCGAGGTGCCGGCAGTTCCGGCGGATGTCGAGGCGTTGACGCAGCAGGCGTTAACGCTGCGTCCGGAACTGGCCGAACTGGACGCCGAAGCGATGGTGCGCCGACACCGGGCGGACGTGGCGGCGGCCGCTCGCCGCGCGCAAGTGCACCTGCAGGGTGCGTACACGTTCCACGAGAACCAGTATCAGACGCCGCAGGGGATCACGTCGGCCGGCGTCGGTGTCTGGTGGAATCTGTACGACGGCGGCCGTGCGAACTATCAGGCGCAGGAACAGGCACAGCAGGCCCAGGCCACCGCACACCTGCGGGCGGACCTGCAATCCCTGATCCAACTCGAAGTCCGTCGCGCCTGGTTGGAACTCGGCCAGACGCGCCAGCGGCTGACGGTGACCGAGCAGTCGATCGCTCGAGCGGAAGAAAACCTGCGGGTGACGCGCCAGCGCTACACGACCGGTATGGCCACCAACACCGATGTGCTGGCCGCGGAGTCCCTCCGCGTGCAGACGTATCGCAACCACCATAACGCGCATTACGACGCGACCCTGGCCGAGCTGCGTCTGCAGCGCGCCGTCGGGACGTTGGGCATCACTTCCCCGCCTTGACGCCCAGCCGCTCGTCAATCGACTTGCGCAGCTGCGCGGGATCGTACGATTGGCCGACGTCGATCCGCATCAGCGGCACGCCGGCGTCCGCCAGCGCCCGGTTGACGAACTGGTCGCGCACCTGGCGGTCGGGACGCCGGTGCGTCGCGTCGTCAAGTTCCAACGCGAGTTTCGCCTCCAGCGTCCCCCGGTCGCACAGCAGGAAGTCAATGTGCTTCGCGTGGATGCGGTTCTGCCAAGCCTGGGATTTTGGCGTCTGAGGACGCACCTGGATCAGGTCGGCCAGCCGCACCATCGTGTGGATCGCCCACTGACCACCTACCGCATCGTGCAACGCTCGATAGAATGCCAGCTCAGGCTCGGTCAACAGGCTGGGACGCTTTTCGTAGGGGAGCCGGTCGTCGGCCAGCAAGAGCTTGGCAAGGAGCCACGTGATGGCAATGGCGGTCAACAGGAAGAACATGGCCCAATGTTCGAAGATGAATTCAAACATGTCCGGAGCTCCTTGTTCGCTTTATCGACCACGCCGACGGGACGGGCTTGAGGGGAAGACGGTGCATGCCCGCCGGGCGTGCTGATGATAGCGATTGTGACCGCGGGAGAGTGGGACCGGGCCAGTTATGACGGACACCCTTGACCTTGCTGCCGCCTCCACGCTGCGCCCGCTGCAGATCGGCCCCGTGCACATCGGGTTCCCCGTCGTGCAGGCGGCGCTGTCCGGTTATAGCGACTGGGCAATGCGAATGATCGCCCGGCGGCACGGCGCACCGTACGCGTCATGCGAAGTCATGCTCGACGAGTTCCTGCTGCAGGTGCGCCGCAGGACGCGGACCCGGCACTTCTTCCACCTGACCGACGACGATCATCCGGTGGCCGGGCAGCTGATGGGGGCCGAACCTCTCCAGTTCGCCGCGGGTGCGGGACGACTGGTTGCGGCCGGCTTCGACGTGATCGACATCAACTTCGGCTGCCCCGTGAAGAAAGTGCTGGGCCGCTGCCGCGGTGGGTATCACTTGAGCCAGCCGGCAGTCGCCCTGGACATCATTGCCCGCACCCGCGACAGCGTCCCGCCGCACATCCCCGTGACCGTCAAGATGCGGCGCGGACTCGACGACTCGGCCGAAAGCCGGGAGAAATTCCACGAAATTCTCTCCGGGGCGTTCCACCGCGGTGTGGCCGCCGTCACGCTCCACGGTCGCACCGTCCGCCAGCGATACGTGGGCCCCAGTTGCTGGACGTTCCTCCGGGAAGTGAAACTGCACTACCCGGATCGAGTCATTCTGGGCAGCGGCGACCTGTTCACCGCCGAAGACTGCCTGCGCATGATCGCACACACCGGCGTGGACGGCGTCACGGTCGCACGCGGCGCAATCGGCAACCCGTGGATTTTCGATCACGCCCGGGCGCTTTCACGCGGTGAAAACGTGGAGCTGCCCACCATCGCCCAGCAGCGCGACGTGCTGCGGGAACACTACCGACTGGCGGAGCACCTCTATGGCGCCGACCGCTGCGGCCCCCTGATGCGCAAGTTCGGCATCAAGTACGCCGCCCAGCACCCGCAACCGCTCGAGGTCCGCGCCGCCTTCATCCGCGTCCGCAACCGTGCCGACTGGGAGTCCCTGCTGCAACGCTGGTACGCGTGAGGCAATGGCGCAGGAAGAGTGTTGAAGGAGGAAGAGAGGAAGGCGGAGGACGGAGGACGGAGGACGGAGGGCAGAGGACAGAGGACGGAGGACGGAGGACAGAGGACGGAGGACGGAGGGCGGAGGGCGGAGGACGGAGGACGGAGGACGGAGGACGGAGGGCAGAGGACAGAGGACGGAGGACGGAGG
>JALOQX010000230.1 GCA_025459265.1 Pirellulaceae bacterium
TGATCTTCTTCCCCCCGGTGACGAGCACCGGGGGGCCGTTGTGCACGTAGCCGATGATCTGCTTCCCCCCGGTGACGAGCCGATGGGGGCGGCTGCCCTGTGCTTGTCACTGGGGAGAAGCAGATCATCTGAGCCTGATCGCGTGGTGCGGAGGGAAATCACGTCGGGCATGCCTCGGAGAGGCGTCCGTGCATAGCCAGGGGCCAGGGCGTCGCGCAGCGACGTACGCAGCAGCTGGTTACTGGGATGGATCGGCCGTTTCACGGGAGCGCGACGTGGTGTCGATCACTGCAGTGTTCCGCCAAGCGGTACGGGCTGCGCGGTCTCGCAGGAGCGGGCCGACGCGAGGGCGATTTCGAGCGCCTGCCGGGCCTGCTCGCCGGTGCCGATCCGGGGCGGCTCGCCCGCCCGGATGCATTGAGTGAAGTAGGCCATCTCGTCGTGAAACGCCACGGGGAACGAATCGGTCTGGGGCACGTACAGCGGCTGCGGTTGTTCTTTCCAGGCATAGAGCACGAGCGTCGGTCCGCCGGCAGCGCCGGGCTGCTGACCCAGGTCGTGCAGCGCAAAGGACGCGGGCTGGAAAGTGAATTCGATCGACTTCTCGCTGCCCAGCACACGGAAGTAGATGTCGATCGGATTGCCGCGCAGCATGAAGCTGGCCTCGACAAACGCCTGCCGGCCGCCGGGGAACTCGAGGTGCGTGAAGACATGGCTCCAGGCACCGTCGGGCGAGCGGAGTCCGCGCGAAAACACCGTCGACGGCCGGCCGTCGAAGAACCAGCAGAACATGTCCAGGTCGTGGATCTGCATATCGAGCACCGCGCCTCCGCTGCGGCGCGGGTCGTGACGCCAGTCGCGGTCGCCCCGCGTGCCGGCCAGCAGCGAGACCATCCGGCGCGCGGAAATCGCCAACGGCGCGCCGACGTCGCCCGCATCCAGTGCCTCCTTGGCGCGCCGATACTCTGGCCAGAATCGCAGCACGTGTCCGATCATCAGGAAGCGCTGCGTGCGCCGCGCGGCCTCGAGCATCGCGTCGGCGTCGGCCAGTGTCAGCGCGATCGGCTTCTCACACAGCACGTGTTTCCCCGCCTCGAACGCCTGCACGGCGTACTGGCGATGCAGATCGTTGGGCAGGCAGATATCGACCGCATCGACCGTGGGGTCGTCCAGCACGGCGTCGACGCTGGGATAGAGTTGCGCCGCATACTGCTGCGCCAGTCGCTGCTCGACTTCGGGTTGCACCAGCGCAGCAATGCACAGATCCGTCCCCTCGACCGATGCGTGCGCCTGCGCATGCACCTGACCGATTTCTCCTGTACCGATCAGCGCGATCTTCACCGGTCGATTCATGGGCGTATCCGTTTCATCAGTCGATCCATGGTTTCCGCCGTATGAGCCAGCACGGTGTCACCGTGATGCGGGTAGGGGAACACCTCGGCGGTCAGGTATCCGTCGTAGCCGATTTCTTCGAGCGCCGCCATCACCTGCCCCCAGTTGACGTCCCCCTCCAGGAGCGACACAAACCCGGCGATCGTCCCCACGGCGCGCCGGAAATCCTTCAAGTGCACTTCGCGAATCCGCGGACCCAGGATGCGAATCCACTGCTCGGGAAACCCGAACTGCACGACGTTGCCGGTATCGAACAGCACACCCACGTGAGGGCTCGCCACGTCATCGATCAACTGTCGCATCTCGAGCGGGCTCAACAGAAACATGTTCCAGATGTTCTCGATCAGGATCGTGGTGCGCAGCGCCTCGGCGCGTGGGGCCAGCGCGTGCAGGCTGGCCTGGAGTCGTTCATACGCCTGGTCGTAGCGGACCGGTGCCGCACTCGGATCCCACGGCAGTCCCACGTAGCCGGGAATTACGAGCACCCCCGGAGCTTCCATCGCCGCGGCGATCTCCAGCGCCTGACGCACCGTCGCTTGGCCGCGCGTCCGTTCGGCATCGTCGTCGCAAGTCAAGGAAAAGCTGAACGGTTCGATCTCGAGACTGGTGAGCTCGACGCCACTCTCGCGGGCTCGGCGGGCGATGGACACCGCGATCCGCTCGTCACTCTCGACGCCGAGGTAGCCGCTGGGCGAGAGAAAGAGCTGGATCGCCTCGAATCCATACTGCCGGGCCCGATCGAAACACCGCGCGTAATCGTCCTCGGACTGCAGAAACCCCGCGCCGGCCAGAAAGTTCGAACTCGCCGAGAACGCGCGGATCACAATGCTTTTCTTCATGGCAACGTCCTCTCGGCCATTCAGCCGCCCCGGTACAGCGTCCGGCCTCCGTCGACGAGAATCTCCTGACCGCAGATGAACGAGCCCCAGTGGCTGGCCAGGAGGGCCGCCAGTCCGGCGATGTCGGACGGCTGCCCCAGACGGCCCAGCGGCACCTGATCGATCAAACGCTGCCGCTTCTCCGGGGCATCGTAACGTTCGCGCAGCAGATCCGTCTCGATCACGGCCGGGTGAATCACGTTCGTCCGGATCCCCTGGCGGGCATAGTTGCGTGTCAGATAGCGCATCATCCCCACCAACCCCGCTTTGGCGGCCGCGTAGTCGACCGCTCCCCCGCCCCCGTCGTGCACTGCCGACGAGCCGATCAACAGAATGCAGCCCGCGCGGGCCTCCAGCATGGTCGGCAGTGCGGCACGCACCGCGTAAAAGGCGGACGACAGATTCATCTCCAGGAACTCGTGCCACGACGCGGTCGTCGTTGCCTCGAGCGGTCGTGCCAGATTCTGTCCGACGTTGGCCACGAGCGTATCGAGCCGCCCATAGTCCGCCAGGAGCCGCGTGACGACCGCAACGCTCGCGTCCGGCTGGCACGCGTCGGCGATCTCCGCTTCGATCCGACATCCCTCGCCGCGCAGATCGTTGAGCCAGTCGGTCAGCCGCTCGGCATGCTGCGGCTGGCCCGTGTGCGTGATCATGGTGATCGCTCCGGCGCGGGCCAGCGCCTCGGCGATGCCCGCCCCGATGCCGCGCGAACCACCCACGACCAGTGCCACCGTGCCGCTCAGATCAATCGTCAGCATGTTCGTCCACCGTCCTGCCGCAACACTACGCGCAGCGACTCGCCCAGCAATCGCAGCACCTCATCGCACTCGTCCTGCTGGATCACCAGGGAAGGCTTGATTTTCAGGAGATTGCGCCGCACGCCCGCCAGGCCGAAGATGACGCCGCGCCGGATCCCCTCATCCCGAATCTGGCGAGTCGCATCGTCCAACGGCTCTTTTCCCTCCGGATCCTTGACAAACTCGACGCCGATGTGCAGTCCGACCTGGCGGATATCGCCCATCTCGGGAAACTCGCGCTGCAGCCGCAGCAGCCCCTCGCGCAAGTAGACACCCATCCGGTTCACGTGGTCCAGCAGGTGATCCCGTTCGATGATCTCGAGCAATTTGAGCGACGCAACCTGCGAGAGGGAACTGTTGGCAAACGTATGCAGTTCTTCCGCGTCCGGTTCGTAGCCGACCAACCCGTCTTTCACCAACGTGACACCCAACGGCAGGCCGCCTCCCACGGCCTTGCCCAACACAAGGAACTCGGGCGTCACGCCGTAGTATTCGGCGGCGGTCCACGCGCCGATCCGCACAAACGTCTGGATTTCGTCGAAGATCAGCGGGACGTGATGGCGATCGCAGATCTCGCGCACGGCCTCCATGTAGCGGCGGGGGAAGATGATCTGACCGCCGCTGGCCTGCAGCGGTTCGATCAGCAGGCCGGCCGGTGGACCGTTGACCGACTTCTGGATGGTCAGGTCGAGCATCTTCGCGCACAACAGGCTGCACGACTCCGGCTGGCAGCCGAAATAGCAGCGGTAACAGTACGGGTTGGGCGCGCGCACGCACTGCTGGATCAGCGGCAGGAAGCGACTCCCGCCGATATACCGGCCACTGCTCTGCGTAGCGATCCAGCTGGCTCCCATCGTCCCCAGCGTTGTGCCGTGGTAGCTGTCCCAGAGGCAGACGAAGTTGGCCGAGCCGGGACGGTTCTTCAGGGCCAGCTTCATGGCGCCTTCCAGCGCCAGAGCACTGGTGGGGACGAACGACACGCGGTTCATGCCCGCCGGCGCGAGCTGCGTGATGCGGCGCGCCAACGCGAACCGCGGCAGCGTGTCGAACCCCTGATGCACGTGCGTCAAACGCCCGGCGTGCGCGTTGACCGCCTGCCAGATCTCGGGATGGCAGTAGCCGAGATACAGCGCCCAGCTCTGGCTGGTGCAGTCGATATACGACTTGCCATCGACATCCCATACCCGCACACCCTGACCGTGATGCAAGACAGGCCCGCCGCGCGTGCCCCCACCGATCATCAGGTGCTGCGCACACTCCTGCATCTGCTGGGCCGTCATGCCGTACAGATCGTCCGGCGATTCGTCATGTTCAGGATTCATGATTCAACTCGCTTTTCTCCAGCCCGAACAGCCGGGTGGCATTCCCGCCCAGGATCATTGCCTTGGCGTCACTGGACACATCCGCATCCAGAATCATACCCAGTTGGGTCCGGGGATCGATCCAGGTCATGTCCGACCCGAACAGCACCCTGCTCGCGCCGACTTGTTCCACCAGGTACTCGATCAATCCCCACGTATAGCAGTCCCCCGCCAGGTCCAGGTGCACGTGCTCGAATTGCCGCGCCAACTCGGCCGCCGCGACGTGCCCGCCGAAACGCCCTCCCGCGTGTCCCAGGATCAACTTCACTTCGGGATAGCGCCCGCAGTACTCCGCAAAACGCCGCGGGAACGAGTATTTCTGCGACGGGTTCTGCTCGGAGATGTCCCACGAGTGGGACAGGATCGGCACGTCTCGCTCGGCCGCCAGCTGCCAGACAGGATCATAACACGGATCGTCGGCGTACCGTCCGTGCATGGAGGGATGGATTTTCACGCCCACGAATCCTTCGCAGTCCAGGCAGCGTCGCACGCAATCCAACGCATCGGAGAGTGCGGGATCGAAACCTGCGTAGCACAAGATCCGACCTCCACTTTCGCCCACTGCCTGCAAGCTCTCCCGGAATCCCTGCTGCCAGTCGCCCTGCAGCATCCCCAGGTGGCAGCAGATGATTCGATCGATGCCCAGCCGGAACATCATGTCGAGCATCGTCGTGACCGACACGTCGGGGAAATCGAACTGGGGCGATCGTCCCAGATGGCCGTGCGCGTCGATGATCATGCCGCGTCCACCTCCGCCAGCAGCCGCTGGAGATTCCGATGCGCGATATTGTGCCGGTCCTCATCGGACATCCGACCCTCGCACAACAGCATCGCAGCCGCATTCGGGTCCAGATACGGGAAGAAGGATCCGAACACCCAGCGCTCCGACCCGAACCGCTCGACGAGATGATCCAGTCCCAGGTAATTCACCAGGTTATGGGTCTCCAGCCACAGGTTGGGGCATCGTTCCAGCAACGCATGGTAGATGCGGTTGTCATAGAACAGTTTTCGTCCCACGCCCTCCACGATGAAGTGCAGTTCGGGGTACGCCCGGCACACGCGGGCGATGGCCGGCCACGTGGTCTGCGTCTGCCACACGACCAGCGGCAGTCGCAACTGCGTGACGGCGGTGAGCAGGTCGTGCAGGTAGTCGGGTTCGAGCAGGAAATTGTGCGCGGCAGGAAAGAGCCGAATCACGCGCACGCGCCGGGCAATCAACGACCGCAGGTAGTCCGTCCACTCGTCCCCGCGCGCCAGCTCCGGCACGAGCGTGGCGGCCGCCACGAGCGAGTTGTCATCCGCGATCGCGTCGCACGCGGCCCGATTGCCTTCCGCCGCTCCGCCGAGGAGACCGAGCGTATGAGAGATGACGGCGCGGCGAATTCCGCAGCGACACTGGATCGCCTTGAACTGGTCCATCCGCTCGACGACCGCAAACGCCGGCTCCAGCGGCTTGCCGATCCAGCAGCTCAGATCAAACAGCTCCAGCGCGTCGCGTCGGCGACGGTACTGGGCGACCAATCTGTCCACCAGGGTTGTCATAGACGGTGTAACAGCTCCCGCAGCTGAGGATACAGCTCCCGATACAGTTCGTAATTCCGCTGATGTTGCTCGGCAAAACGGGCGCGCGGCGAAAATGTCCGGTCCGTCACCGCCAGGCATGGCAGCATCTCCGCGATGCGAAACGCCGGGTCGGCGCCACGAGCCGCCAGCAACGCGGCACCCAGGCAACCTGTTTCGACAACACGCAGTCGTTCGATCTCCAGCTCAAGGATATCCGCCTTGATTTGCAGCAGCCTATCAGACGTGGCGCCTTTGCCATACGACCGCAGATGGTCGAACGCAATCCCGTTGCGCCGCCAGATGTCCAGATTCTGCCGCATCTCATAGTTGGTCGCATCCACCGCACCCCGCACGATGTCTATCGGGCTGGTCTGCAACGTCAGGCCGACCAGGAGTCCTTTCGATTGAGCGTCGAGATGCGGTGTGCCGCTGCCGGCGAAGTGCGGCAGAGCCAGCACGCGGGACGGTTCCTCCGGGAGTCCGGCCAGCATCGTGGGGAGATCCGCCTGGCCGCCCCCCAGCGTGCGAGAGAGCCAGGCCAGAAGATCGCCGGCCGAAAAGTTGTACGCCAGCGTCGCGATCCGCCCACCATGGACGTGCAGCAGGTTGCTGAAGTTGTTGTTGAGCAGATCGTCGCGCAGCAGCGGCTGCTCGAACAGCGTCGTGATGCACTCGACCGTGCCCAGCGAATTGGTCGCGGAGCCGGGCTCGCACAGGCCGGCGCCCAACGCACAGACCTGCTGGTCGTGTCCGCCGGCGATTAGCACACAGCCGCGCGCCAGACCGAGTTCCTCGCACACGCTGGCCGGCAACGTGTCGACCGCTTCGCCCGGTGAGACGAGCGGGGGGAGTTGCTCGCGCAGGATGCCCGCCGCCGCCAGGATCTCGTCGGACCAATCGCGCCGCACGATGTCCAGCAGCATGGTCGTGGAGGCGGTCGCCAGATCCATCCGAGGATGGACCCCCAGGCAGGCCTGCACGCATTCGGCGGCAGTGACGAACTGATGGGCCCGCTGCGGCTGCTCCAGATGCGCTTGCAGCCACAACACTTTCGGCAGCATCAGGCTTGCATGCGTCGTGGTGCCCGTGATCCGGTAGGTCCGCTCGCGACCAAAGCGCTGACTCCACTCGTCCGCCTGCGGCTGCGCCCGCTGGTCCGTGGTGCTGATGATATTGAGCAGCGGACGCAGCCCGGCGTCCAGCGCCGAGATGCCGCCGCCAAACACCGAGCAGGCCAAAGCGCGGATAGGGTCGGTCCGGCTGTGATGGCCGCAGTGCGCGACGACCTGGCGGACGGCGCGCCCCAGCTGGACGACATCGATTTCGTACCAGCCGGCGCGAGGGCAGACGCGCTCATAGCTCACGCTGCTCTCGGCCAGGAGGCGAAAGGAAGCATCGTACACGACTCCTTTCGTGCCGCTGGTTCCCACGTCCAGGCCGAGATAGCTCATGGCTGTTTCCGGTGTTCTAAACAAGTTCCGCGTGCGCTGGCTGGCACCAGGAGGCGAGCGCCTACAGGATCTCGACGTCCCACAGACGAGCGAGCGCCTCGAGTTCGGGGAGCCAATGACCCGGCGCGATACACATGTGGTGCGCACGCAGATTGCGCACAAACCGCTCCATGTCCTGCTGGATCTTGACGTACGCGAATGGCCAGACCGCACCGATGCCCAGCAGGCTCTGTTCGTCATGCGGATAGGCAAACGACTCGCCGGCGCACGCGTGCAGCACGTAACGGCCGGCGATGCGGCCGAAGCGGGCCAGCGTGACGGGCCCTGGCGGCAGGATGAAATGCGGGCAGGCGCCCCCTTTGCAGAGATGCCGGCCCGTCTGCGGATCGTACGTCCCCTGGATTTCCGGACAATTGCGCAGGACGACGTGCTCCTTGCCGCCTGCCAGACGCGTCGCGGCCGTGCCGCAGTTCAGGAACCGCGCCCAGCGCTCCTCGCGGTTCAGGTACTGAATGTCGGAAAACATCACCGGCTGACCGCTGAACTGATGCAGCACGTACATGGTGAGCGCCGCGTTCATGTCCGTTTCGCAGGCGACCACGAAGCCGTCATCGTTCCACAGCGCGATCGGGAGGCACGGGGCCAGATAGTTGTCCAACAGTTCGAACTGGCACTTCACGCCGGCGAAATCCCAGCGATGATCCTGGAACATCTGCTTGCCGGCCAGGTAGAGGCGGGCGGATCGCAGCAGCACATCATCCGACACGTCCACGCCGCGAAAATCGCGTTTCCAGTCCGCGATCAGGGGCGTCGTTGCCGCATCCGGAATCTGCTCCGCGGCATGAATCAGCGTCCACTGCTCGGCGTGGTCTACATCCAGACCGAACTGGCGGCGCCACTGGTTGGCATCGCTGTCGGCCGTCATCATGCTCAGACACTTGCCCCCCACATGCCCGTAGCGGGACCGCGCGACGAGCTGTTTCACGCGGCAGGCACGGAGCCAGGCTCGGATGCGCTCGGCGGAAACGTCGTTCCACTGGTCGCACACGACCTCGTGTGCAAAACCCACCTCGTCCAGCGACCCGTGCGTGACCCCAAAGCCAATCAGGGACGTGTCGTCCAGGTTGGGGATGGACCAGACGAGTGCCGGGAGGTGACTGTGCTGGCACGCGCCCACGATGACATTCGCGCGCAGAAACCAGCAGGTGAAATAGATGATGCCGCACGCCCCGGCGGCCCGCATCCGCTCAACTTCGGCCACCGCGTCCTCCTCGCGCGACACCGCGCGCCCGGGCCAGACCACGCGCACGCCCAGCGATTCCAGTTTCGGAACCAACTGCAGGTACTCGAGGATGCGGGCCTCGAGCTGCGGATCGATCCGGGGGTCCAGGACAGGCAACAGGCCCACGACCAGAGCCGGCTCGGGAGTGTTCATGAAAGGCTCCTCGCAGCGGACGTCGAATCGCCTACCATGATCGCCGATTCCACGCGTCGGGAAAGGGGGCAGAGTGAAGCTCGTTCGGCGAGCAAATTCGAGAAGCCCCCGCGTTCACGCGGGGGAGTCTCACGTTCACCCTACGTCGCCGCGCCGCGCGCACTCCTGGAAGCCCCCGCGTTCACGCGGGGGAGCCTCACGTTCACCCTACGTCGCCGCGCCGCGCACTCCTGGAAGCCCCCGCG
>JALOQX010000034.1 GCA_025459265.1 Pirellulaceae bacterium
GTTCCCATAAAAAACTGATCCACGCGGGCGGCGATTTCCAACAGGGACACGGCCATCGGCAACTCGGCCTCAAACAAGACCAGGTCAGATCGTATCTCGCTGCGGGCCCATTATACTCTGTAGTTGCCTACCGTCGCCACCTACGGCGGCGACGGTAGGCAAGAAACTCGAGACGGGCAGCGCGGATTGTGACACAGGTCAGCGATGCGATCCAGCATGGACAACCTGGCGGGAAGACATGGTAGAATCACGGACTGTCAGCGGTCCTGATGTAGCGAAAGGAGCAGACCCATGGCGTGCTCGCGCAAGGACTTGATCGTAGCCACGGTGCTGACGGCACTGGCTGTACCCATGCACCAGGTGCCGGCGGCGGAAACGCAGCCTGCCCCGATGGATCACAGTCCTGGCTATACCATCACCGCCTACTACTGGCCCAATTACCACGTCGACGCCAGAAACGAGCAGTGGTTCGGTCCGGGCTGGACGGAATGGGAAATCACCAAGTACGCGCGGCCGCGCTTTGAGGGACATAATCAGCCGCGCGTTCCGCTGTGGGGATACGAAGACGAATCGGATCCGGCAGTCATGGCCAGGAAGATCGACGCCGCCGCCCAGCATGGCGTCGATGTCCTGATCTTTGACTGGTACTACTACAATGACGGCTCGTTTCTCCGATCCGCCCTGGACAAGGGATACCTGGCGGCTCCCAACAACCACCAGGTGCGGTTCGCGCTGATGTGGGCCAACCATGACATGCCGGATGTTTTCCCCGCCAAGCTGCAATACTGCTACCCGAACTGGAAGATCCTGATTCCGGGACAAGTGACCCGCGAGACGTTTGAGCAGATGACGGACGAGATCATCGGCAAGTACTTCAAGCATCCGTCCTACTGGCTCATTGACGGCAGCCCTTACTTCTCCATCTATGATCTCGACACGCTGGTCCAGGGATTGGGAGGCATCGCCAACACGAAGGAGGCACTCGACGGGTTCCGAGCTCGAACCAAAGCCGCGGGTTTCCCGGACCTTCACTTGAACGTCGTGCTGCGCGGCGAGCGCATCCTGGGGGGCGGCGCGTTCGTCCTCGACGTGAGTACTGGTCAGGAACGCGAGTACAGCCAGGACGAAATCGGCCCCGCCTTGGGCTTCCGCAGCCTGGGTGCCTACACCTGGGCTCATAACGTCAACTTTCCGACGTTTCCCACCTCCTCCTATCAACACGTCCGGGAGGAGTCCGTCAGGCACTGGCGGCGCACGGCGGCAGCGTTTCGCCTGCCTTACTACGGCAATGTGACCTGCGGCTGGGATTCCACGCCGAGGATGAGCCACACCGACATTTATGTCCGTCGAGGCTATCCGTTTCTGCCCACCCTGGTGGGCAATACGCCGGACGAGTTCAAACAGGCTCTGGTGGAAATGAAGCGCTGGCTCGACGAGGGGGGCAACCCGGACAAGGTGTTCTCGATCAACTCCTGGAACGAATGGCCGGAAGGAAGTTACCTGGAGCCTGATACCACGCACGGATACGGGTATCTGGAAGCGATCCGAGATGTGTTTGGCGGTTCCCGGTAACACGTCGCAGAAGAGGAAATCGCTCTTCTCCGTTCCTGGAGAGGATGAACAGGACTGACAGGATGACATTCCACGACGTGGCGACCTGATCTCTTCTGGATTGCGGTCCGGCAAGCAGGGATTCTGCTGGACGAAGTTCCGATCGTCCGAAATGGCTTTGCACACCAGGAGCACGAATCTCGATGAAGCCGACAGTCTCTCCCGTCCGTTCCTTGGTCTACGTGTTCAGCTGCCCGTTTCTGCTGTGCGCAACAGCGCCCGGCGCGGAACTCCAGCTTACGCCAGACACGACGGCGCCGAAGCGGTATGAGCGGGTTGAGATCGTAGTCGCAGGCTTGCCGGCCGTCGACAACCCCTTCGACCCGGACCAGGTCCGGATCGATCTGGACGTGACGTGCCCATCGGGCGCGGTGCTCCGTTTTCCGGGATTCTATTATCAGGCTTACGAGCGACGGCTCGAAGGGAGCCGCGAGGCGCTCACGCTGCAAGGCGCGGGGGACTGGCGCATTCGCTGGTTACCGCTTGAGCCGGGCCAGCACCTGCTGCGGGTGACGGCGCGGTGCGGCGATGCGTGGTCCGCTCAGGCAGAACTGCCGATGGACGTTGCACCGGGCGATAAACCGGGACTGGCACGGGTTGAACCGCAGGGCCGGCGGTATTTCCAGCTGGAAGGTGGTCAGCCGCTGTTCCTCAACGGCCTGTGCGCGTGCTGGCACGGCCAGCGCGGCACGTACGACTACGACGACTGGCTGCCGGCGTACGAGACAGCGGGCATCAACTACATCCGGATCTGGATGTGGCCGCACGCGTTCGGAATCGAGTGGGACCGTGGAGACCGGCTCGCCTATCGCCTGGACAACGCCTGGCGGTTGGACCACGTGCTGGCCGAAGCCGAGCGCCGGGGCGTGTATGTCATGCTCTGCTTCGACTTCCACGGCATGTTCCAGGTCAAGCCGGACTTCTGGGGCGGCAACGACTACTGGCCCACCCATCCGTACAACGCGTCCAACGGCGGTCCGTGCGCCACGCAGAACGACTTCTTCACCAGCGACGCCGCCAAGACGCTCTACGAGAAGCGACTCCGTTACACGGTCGCGCGCTGGTCCGCGTTCCGGAACCTGCTCGCCTGGGAGTTCTTCAACGAAATCGACAACGTCTATGAGTACGTGCGGCACGACGACGTGGTCGCCTGGCATGCCGACATGGGACGGCGACTGCGCGCTCTGGATCCCTGCCGGCATCTCATTTCGTCGAGCTTCACGGGAGGGAGCAAACGCCCCGATCTCTTTGCTGTGCCTGAGATGGACTTCGCCCAGTATCACTCGTACAACGAGCAGCACCCGGCGCGGATGACAGCGCAGGCGGCGGCCGAGTTCTACCGGGCCTATCGCAAACCCTTTTTCGTCAGCGAATACGGCACGGACTGGAAAGGCTGGAAACCCGACACCGACCCGCATTTTCGCGCTCTGCATCAGGCCATCTGGAGCGGTGCTTTCACGGGCGCCGGCGGCACGGGCATGACCTGGTGGTGGGAAGAAATCCACCGCGCGAATCTCTACGGACACTGGTCCGCGCTGGCCAAGTTCCTGGACGGTACCGGGATCGGGCGTGGCGACTTGCGGCCGGCGCAGTGGGCAGAGCACGACGAGCATGTGGTTCCCTTCGGCATGGCGGCCCCTGACGAAGCCCTCCTCTGGCTGCTCGACCGGGCCTGCGACTGGCCGGAGGGAGCGCTGGTGGAGCAGCCGGCACCGGTGACCGGCGCCGCAGTGAAGCTACAGGGTGTGGCGGACGGAACGTGGTCCGTCGAGTGGTGGGATACGCTGGCCGGCGTGTGTGTGGCGCGAGGGGAGGCGACTGCCGAGTCCGGGGCGCTGCGTCTGCAGGTGCCCGCTTTCCAGGTCGACATTGCCGCCCGCATCAAGAAACGTTAAGCGCTGGCTTGAGAGGGACGCGGCGGCCGCGTATGGTGGTGCCAGTCTGTGTCCCGCATCCCACCCATCAGACGGCACACGAACATGAGCCAACCAATTAGCCCGAAAGCACCGTCGGTCGCCCCGGACGCAGTTCCGACCGGGAAACCGCTTCGCCTCATGTCGTTGGACGCCCTGCGCGGCTTCAACATGTTCTGGATCGTGGGTGCCGACGCGCTCGTCGCCGGCCTGCGTGCGGCCCGCGACAACACGGTTTTTCAGGATCTCGCGTACCAGCTGGAACACGTCGCCTGGGAAGGGTTTCACTTTGAGGATCTGATCTTCCCCATGTTCGTCTTCATCGTCGGCGTGTCGCTGGTCTATTCGCTCAGCCGGACGATTGAGGAGCACGGCCGGCGAGCAGCGGTGATGCGCATCGTGCGCCGCTCGCTGCTGCTGTATCTGCTGGGCATTTTCTACTACGGGGGTTTCAACGACACCTTCGAGCAGATTCGTCTGCTGGGCGTGCTGCAACGGATCGCGCTGTGCTATCTGGGAGCCGGGCTCATCTTCTGCTTCTGGGGACTGCGGGGCCGCATCGCCTGGTGCGTCGGACTCCTGGTCGGGTATTGGCTCGTCCTGTCGTTCGTGCCGGTTCCGGGGGGCACGGCGGGCAATTTCGCCGAGGGTCAGAACCTGGCGAACTGGGTGGATAAGGAGTTCTTGCCGCTGCGCAAATGGGACGGCGATCACGACCCGGAAGGGCTGTTGAGCACGCTGCCGGCGATCGCCAATTGCCTCATTGGCGTCCTGGTCGGAATGCTCATACGCGACTCGTCGCGCCGCGAATGGCAGAAGGTCGCCTACCTGATCGTGGCGGGCGGGCTGATGGCTGCCGCCGGCTGGGGCTGGAACGAGCAGTTTCCGGTCATCAAGAAGATCTGGACGTCCTCGTTCGTGCTCGTCGCCTGCGGCTACAGCTGTATTCTCTTCGCGTTGTTCCATCTGGTGATCGAAATCTGTCGGTTCCGCATCTGGGCACAGCCTCTCGTGTGGATCGGCATGAACCCGATCACGATCTACCTGCTGGTGAACCTGGTCGATATTGAGGCCATCGCCCAGCGACTGGTGGGCGGCCAGCTGAACACGTACTTGGGCAGCTACGGCCAGCTGGCGATTGCCATCGTCGGCTTGCTGCTCGTCTTTGGCGTGGCAGGTTTCCTATACCGGCGCAAGATCTTCTTGAGGTTATAGGGCGGACCGTCCCACGAGCGATCAACGGCGCATTCACTGGAGCGTGGGAGTGCTCACGACCAGCCCTCGCCGCTGCGCCTCGAGGCCCTCTTCCTCATATGTGCCGTAGAACGGCACCTGCGCATCAAGCCACAAGTACAGGATGCGCAGTTGCTCGTGAGGGACCGTCGCGTACCGGCGGTGCGCGTCACTTGTCAGAACAGCCGATAACGGGCTCGCGTCCGCACCGAGTTCTCCCGGCCGCGTCACGGCGTCGTACGACGGCCAACGCAGAAACGGCAGCAGATTGTCGTACGAACGGCTGAACGGCTCGCTCGCCTCGCCGGTGAGCACCAACTCGCTCTTCTCGGGTCCCGCCGACCCATCGTGGCAGCCGACGCAGTGCTGGTCGAGCAGCGGCTGGATGAGCTGTACATAGCCGAAGGGCTGCGTGCCGGCCGGGCCCGGCGTGATCTTGGCGGCAGGGCGTTGCAGGGCCGCGATCGCACGGGACTCCGGAGCCGTGCCGGGCGGTTCGTGACAACCGACACAGCCGCGTCGCTCACCCGGCTGCAGGTAGACGACCGACCGCATCCCCTGCACCGCTCGCTCCGACTCGTCCACCGCCTGAAAATACAGCGGCTTACGGGCCGGCGCGCGAAAATAGGCGGAACCGTCCGGCTCCACGGGCACGGTGCCCAACAGCAGGCGGGCATTGGACTGATCAGGATGTCCAATGCGCGGCACGCCGGCCTGGTCCGTACGTGACTTGGGCAGCAGCTGGAACACGCGCAGATGCGTAATCCGCCGGTCGGCGGGCAGCGGCAGCAGGCTGCGACGCACATCGGTCAGCAGAAACTCGCCTTCCTCGGTCGGCGTCGCGCGTTGTGGCGTGTCCAGCGGAGGCGGCGCTGGGCGCGGCGCCAAGGGAATCGGATAGACGGCCGAGCGACCGGCGCAGCGATAGAGCAGCTCGAGATTGCCGAACACGTCCAGGTAGTACAGCCCCGTTTCCGTATCACGGTATTCGCCCGTGTAACCGCCCGGCAGCGGGTCATGGCTGAAGGCCACCAGGTAGTAGTTTTCCGACAGCGGCCAGGGACTGTAGAAGTAGCTGCGCGGCCACCCTTCTGCCTCCGCGAAACAGACTTCCGGAGTGAGACAGGTCAGCGCATCGAGTCGATCTTCCCCCCGCTCCGGATCCAGTCCGACGCGCGACGGATCGAGCAGCATCAACGTGCCGCCGACGTTGGCGTGGTGGCCGCCGGCGACAAACATGATCTTGTGGGAACCCGGCACCGCCTTGGCCTGGTAACACGCCCAGGGACGCGTCGTGTAGTTGCCGAACAGGATGCTGGGGAACGAACCGTCCGGGTGGCAGGTCCAGAGTCCGTGAAACTTGGCCGCGTTGCGATCGACGTAGTCCCAGCGCGTGTAGACGATGCGCCCGTCGTGCAAGAGACTCGGGTGCCATTCGTGGGTCTCGTGGAAAGACAGCGTCTGGATATCACCTCCGTCGCCATCCATGCGGTGCAGTGTGTACACCAATTCGGGACTCCCGCCACCGCACCGCAACTTGCTGCCCCGCCGCGTTGACTCGAAGACGATATTTCCGTCCGGGAGCGGACACGGGTCGAAATCATCGTACGGGCCGTCCGTCAGCTGCCGGAGTGTGGTGCCGTCCACATCCATCGCGAAGAGGTGAAACGTGTTGTAGCGCACTCCGGGCTCCGCCGTCGCCTGGACGTAGCCCGGCGAGTCGTACGGATCGGCGCCGGACGGATCGGCAAAGGCGAAGTAGATCGTGCGCGCGTCGGCATCGAGTGCCAAGGTCACGAAATGGCCCGGCGGGAACCGGCCGGCCGTCAACTCGAGAGTCTCGAATGACTGGCCGGGCCTGGTAAGCACAAACACGCCGCCGCCCGGCGGCGGCGTGGGGAATTGCGCGTTCTTCGCGCCGCAGGTCGGATCGTAGCCGAACGCGTAATACCAGCCGAGGTACTCGTAGAGCATGTAGCCCACGGCGCGGCTGCGCTGCAGGAACAGGATCGGCCGCCGGGCCACGAGCGGATTCCGCAGCGCCAGTTGGCGCGTGAAATCCCGCACCGCAAAATACAGCTCGCGGCGCGCCTGGTCACCAAGTGCGGACAGTTGCTCGCTGCGCGACCGCAACTCGGCGAGCCGGTCTCTGTCCGCCGCAGTAGTCACCTCGGTCAGATCCACGGCAAGTCGCCGGGCGCGATCGAGTGCCGCCTGAATGGCTTCGGCCGACTGCGGCGTGCGCCCCAACCGCACTTCCTGGGCCTCCCAGTCGCTACGGACGGTGATCGCCAGCTCCGCGTGCTCGGCAGCGAGCCAGCCCGGAGCCAGGGCCGAAACGACGGCCACAGCCACCGCGGGTATCCGCCACCACGCGGCACGGGATTCGCCGACACCCATCATCCGTCCCCCCTTTCGCAACGTGTCGTCGCCACATCCGCGAATATACACGCAGACAGCGCACCTTTCGAGAGACCCGACCGAACCGGCTCGCGCAGACGCGGCACCAGAGTGACGGTGAGGCGATGAAGGGAGGGCGAGGCGATGAAGGGAGGGCGAGGCTCCTGCCGAGCCGCCAGACTTCAGACTTATCGGTTCAGAGAGGAGAGAGGAGAGAGTAGAGAGGAGAGAGGAGAGAGGAGAGCATATGGGCGAGGCTCCCGCACAGCCACCGTGTCATTTTGCGGCAGGCGCTGCCTCCGCAGCGACGTTCCACACGGCCTGCACCATCGCGTAGCCTTGCGGATCGTACGACTTGAGTTCGTCGCGTGTAAACGGTGTATAGTAGCCGCCGACGAAGTACACCATCGACAGTTCGGCGAAATACTCCAGTTGATTGACGGCCGCGTAGCCCTCGGCGAGGGTCGCGCCGTCCTCATCTTTGACTTGGCGGTACAGCCCTGCTTCCATCGCATGTGCCCAGGCATCGTAGATGCGGGGTTCGTTTTCCGGCCACTGTTCGAGCTGGTAGGCGTGGGCGAACTCGTGGGCCAACGCCATGAGGGCCCGCCGCTCGGGGAGCCAGTCGTAATTCTCGGCTGAGTAGATCAGAATCGCACTGGACATGCGCGGATCCAGATGTCGGAAATGTTGCGGGGCGACCTTTTGAAAATACTCCAATCCGTTGTCCCGGCCCCCCCACGTCGCGCGCTCGCCATACATGAGAAACAGAGTCAGCCCGGCGAAGCGCTCGTGCGAGGAGCCGGGCAACACGCGCATCAGTTCGTCCAGCTGTTGGCGCAGCCGCTCCAGCGCCCGGCGCGCCAGCTCGGGCTCCTCGTCCAGCAGTTGCTGCTCGACCAGCACCGTCCAGCGGGACACATTCACCGACTCGTAATCGCGTGGCGGCGCGGAGAAGTTCACCGGCGCCTGGTACGGCGGCGGATTGGTCGGTCGCTCATCGGCCGATCGCTCGAGTGGCGCCGACGGTTCCGCACCAGAGAGCGGATCGTCGGCACGGATGCCGGAAGGAAACGCAACGAAAGAGATCGCCACAAACAGCAGGAGTGCGCCCTCGACCACCCGCGATCCTAGGACGAGATCAGGTTGCACGTGGGGCTTGGTCATTGAGGCGTCATCATTTCCCGCGTGGTGATTGGATTAATGGAGAGAGCAAGAAGGCGGCTCGGCAGGAGCCTCGCCCTCCCGTCATCGCCTCGCCCTCCCTTCGATGTTCGATGTTCAATGTTCAATGTTCAATGTTCAATGTTCAATGTTCGATGTTCTACGTTCGACGTTCGACGTTCAGCATTCCGCCTTCGCACTTCCACATTCACTCTTCCCCATTCCCGGCAATATTGCGGATATATCCCACCTCCTCCTCACGATACGGCGTGCCGTCCGGGCGGAAGATGTCGTGGAACCACAGCGGCGGTTCGGCCGTGTACTGCCGGGTCCACGAGTCCCACGGATAGATCGTCTGGCTCTTGCCGCTCACGAGCCCCCAGTTGTATGCGCTGACGTTTTGCTCCTTGAGGTAACCCAGATGCGGTTCGAACGTACTGCCGTTGCCGCGCGACATGTACTCGGTACAGAGCAACGGTCGGCCATAGCGTTGCAGGTTCTGCACACACTGCCGCAGGCTCGCCAGATCATTGTAGTTATGAAAACTGATCACATCGGACTGGGCGAGTTGGATCTGTTCGGTGGGGCTCAGGGCAGCGGGGTCGTCCCAGGGGACGATCCACACGCCCGAGGTGAGCGGCTGCTGCGGTTGTGCTGACCGGGCCCAGGCGAAGGACTGCTCGAGCAGCGGCAACATGCGGTCGACCTTGTCCGCCGGCTCCTGTTGGCCGTAGGACGACCGGTTCATGTTGTCCGGCTCATTCCACACGTCCCAGGCGACAACGCGGGGATCGCGGGCGAAGCGGCTCACGACGCCGACCACGTAGGACTGCAGCGCCGGATACTGGCCCGGATCCCGCAACGCGTCCGCCCCCGGGCTTTGGACCCAGCCCGAGTTGTGCACGTGGGGACGTGGCGCGCGCTGCGGGCCCAGCTGGGGATAGGGATCCCAGCAAGAGTCGAACAGGACGAACATGACACGGATCTTGTGGCGGTCCGCCACTTCCAGGAACTGGTCGAGGCGTGTGAGGAATCCGTCGGCATCCTGCTGCCAGAGCAGATGATGCAGGTAGACGCGCAGTGAATTGAAGCCCAACGACTCGGCCCAGCCCAACTCGCGGTCGATCGTCGCCAGATCGAAGGAATCGGCCTGGAACATCTCCAGCTGGTTGATCGCGGTACTGGGCAGGAAGTTGCAGCCGACCAGCCAGCCGCACTGGCGATACCAGTCCCACGCCTTGTCGCTTGACCAGCGTGCGGCGGCCGACTCCTCCGCCGGCCGATAGACGATGGCCTGTGTGATGGCCACTTCCTGGCCGGTGGAGCGCGGGTCGGCGTCGCCGCGGGTCACGATCCGCAGCGTGTGCGGACCGGGCGCCAGGTCGCAGGCCTGCCAGAGCACGTTGTCGTGCGTGTTGGGGACGATGTAGGCATCGAGCGTCAGCTCCTGTTTCTGGCCGTCCAGAAACACGTCGGCTCGTCCGCCGGCCTGATTCAGTCGACCCAGCACCGCCACGGCCACGCCCTGGAACTTCAGCGTAGCTTCGCAGCCGCGCCGGGTGGCCAGTCGCATCGCCTTGTCCGGCTGCCAAACCCCCGTCCAGGTCCACGCCGGGTCAGCCGCGTCGATGCGTCGGTCGGGAATGCCCGGCATCCACTGTTCCAGTGGCGGGGCTTGCGGCGTTTGCAGGCGGATCACAATCTCGGCGTCGCTGACTTGGCCCCCGGTCATCGCCACCGCTTGCAGAGCCCGCCGCTCGGTGGATTCCACAATCTGGTTGAACGAGTAATTCGTGAAGTCGAACTTGCGGTCGGCCAGCGCCGGCAGTTCCTGCGTGAATTTTCCCGGGATGCGGTCATAGCCGAGCATGACACCCAGAATCCCCGCGGCATTGGAAGGATTGCAGTCGGAATCCTGACCACAGCGTGTCGAGATCTCGATGGTCTTTTCGAAGTCGCCACCGCCAAAGAGCAGTCCGAAGGCGATGTAGGCACCGTTGATCTTGGCATCAATGTTGAAGTCCGCCAGGAATCCGTCAGGGCAGGGATCGTCGACGTTCCACTTGGCTTCGACCAGCTGCCACACGCGCCGCCAATCGGCGGGATGCTGCGCCGACCAATCCAGGACGTCGCGGATCAGCTGTCCGTACTGGCTCTCGGCGGGAATGCAGGCCAGGCCTGCCTCGACCACCTGGCGCGGATCATCCTCGAAATAGGCCGCGGCATACATGCCGCAGACGAACATGCCGCCATAGAGTCCGTCACCATAGTTCATGACTCGGCCGACACGTTCGCAGTACTTGTTCGACTCGCGGGGCAGGCCGGGGCACATCAAACCGATGAAATCAGCTTCGATCTGAAAGTCGATATCGTTGGCGTGGAAGTTGTACTTGGGATGTCCGGACCAGGGTGGCAAGACGCCCTGGTTCAAGGCGCGCCGCGCGCCGGCGTTGGCGTGCCAGAGATGATACTGGGAGTTCTTGAAGGCTTCGCCGTACTGCTGCGCCGTCGCCTCCAGGCCGACATCGTCCATGACCTGCGAGAAAGTCATCTCGACATACAGATCGTCCTGGTGGATTGTGTTCTCGAGCATCCCCGGTTTCCACACGAGTTCGCTCTCGTTGATCCGGCCGTTCGACTTGAATTCCGTCGGTGCGCCATAGGCGACGCCGATCATCTGGCCGGCCCACCCGCCCCGGATCTTGTCGCGCAACACCTGCCGCGACATGGTGCGTTGTTCGTCAGCCCGCAGCACCGGGACCCCGATTGTGCCCGCCAGCGCCGCCAATAGGCCCAGCGCGACGGGAACCGACCGCACACTCGGTGCGCGGCACGAATCGAAGCGCGTCATGATGTTCGTCTCCCGTTACGTGGATGTGCAACGTGCACGTGCGATCAGATCGTAATCACTTTGTCCGCTTCTGCCATGACCTGCACCATGTCAGGCACGCCTCCCACTTCCCCCACCACGACGCGATCCAACAGCCCGTAGTGCTGGAGGCACGTCTGGCAGGCCAGGATGCGGACACCGAGTTTTTCCAGCAGCCCCAGTCCCAAAGCGACGGCCGACCCCTCGGTGACCAGGCGCACGCCTTCGGTGTAGAAGCAGATCGCATAGGGCTTCTCGGCCTGCCGCTCGAGCGTGTGGAAAAACTTGTCGATCATCTCCAGCCCGAAGGCGGCATCGCCGGGCGCGGTCGTACCCAGTCCCGGTCGGGTCACCAGGATGGCGGTTTTGCTCAGGCTCATGTCGGTGAGTTCCTGCTCTCGTGCGAGGAGCGTGTCAGCACAGCGATTCAGCGGCACACGCTATCATAGACGGCTGATGAATCAAGACCCACTGGGGCCTGCCAACGGCCGACACGGATGCCTGCACCACTGCGCGTCCTGGAGCTGTTCTGCGGCATCGGCGGCTGTGCCGCGGCGCTCGGCTCGCGCGCCCAGGTGGTGACGGCCGTCGACATCCATCCGGGTCTGTTGAGTATTTACCGGCACAACTTCCACTTCCCGACGTCGGTGCGGACGATCGAATCGATGGCGGACCACGAGTTTCGTGCGGGGGAGGTCGACTTGTGGTGGCTGTCCCCCCCCTGCCAGCCCTACACGCGTCGCGGGCGACAGCGTGATGCGGCCGATCCACGGGCGGCCGCTGTGCTGAGCCTGATCGAGCGGATTCCCCGGCTACTGCCCCCGGCCCTGGCGCTGGAGAACGTGCCGCCGTTTCAGACCTCGCAGACCTGTCAGCGTCTGCGTGACACGCTCAAGCGCTGCGGATATCAGCGGTGTGAGTTGCAGCTGTGCCCGACCGCGCTGGGGATTCCGAATCGTCGCCTGCGGTATTACCTCGTCGCGTCGCGCGGCGAGTTGTTACCGCTGATGGCGGCGGGCGGCGCGGGCCGGCCGCTGGCTGCGTTCCTCGATCCGGATCCCACGCCTGAGCTGTTTGTGCCGGAAGCCGTCGCGCAGCGATACCGGGGCGCCCTCGATGTCGTCGACGCCGCTGACCCGGGCGCATGTGCAGCTTGTTTCACCGCGGCGTACGGACGGTCGCACGTTCGCAGCGGCTCCTACCTCGCAACTCCTGACGGGCTGCGCCGCTTCTCACCGCGCGAGGTGCAGCGACTCCTGGGGTTCCCCGACCAGTTCCGCTTCCCACCCGACATCGCGCACGAACAGGCCTGGCGGCACCTGGGCAACAGCCTATCGGTCGTCGCGGTGCGGCACGTCCTGTCGATGCTGCCCGGTCTGGCCTAACCTGCGATATTGCATCGTGTACCTCGATGCACCCGCACGTTCCGACACTACTGCGACTGGACGATCTGATTGAGCGAGCGTCCCAGGGCTTTGCGGCGACCGCGCGCCGCGGGAGGACTTTCGTCCGTGATGCGCTGCTGCTGAAGCGACGCAAGTAGTTGCTGGTTCAAGGCTTCAACGTCCTTCTCCGAGCCGATTTCCGTGGCCGCATCCGACAGCCCCAGGAGAATGGACTGCCGAACTCCTTCGCGGATCCAGTCGAAAAAGCTGATTCTCATGCGCCAGGGCTCCCGTTGAGGATGTGATTCGCCTTCTCGTATCGGAAGAATCCGCGTGGCAGGTTGAGTCAATTTATTCGGCACATTTTCACCAACTGTGGATACCCCCTCGATCGTATGGGACGGCAGCTTGCGTTGGCCGCAGCGACGGCTGACAATCGACGGCCTGGGATTGTGACCCCCATTCGAAGACGATGACTCAAGGAGAACTGCAGCATGAATCGTTCCGGACATGCCCTTACCGTTGTGCTGGCCGCCTGCGTTGCTCTTTCGTACATCGTACCGGCCGCGGCGGCTGACCCTCAGGTCGCGCACATGGTGTACTTCAAGCTCAAAGACAGCTCGGATGCCGCCAAGGCCAAACTTGTCGCGGCCTGCAACAAGTATCTGTCCGGGCATGAGGGGACCGTCTACTACTCGGCGGGCGTGATTGCGCAAGACATGAGTCGCGACGTAAATGACAAGGATTTCGACGTGGCGCTCAATCTGGTGTTTCGCAGCAAGGCGGCGCACGACAAGTACGCCACCCATCCGCGCCACCAGGAGTTCATCGACCAGCACAAGGACTCGTGGGCCAAGGTGCGCGTGTTCGACTCGTACATCTCGACCGAGTGATCTTCACATCGCGGTTGGCGGCGGCGCACCCGCATGGCGGCCTATTTGGCCTCCGGCTTGACACGCTGGAAGGTCATGCCCGGGTCGTCCCGGGGGCCGCCGGGCAGGATGAACTGGAACGCATCGGGACCCTGCGATTTGACCTGGGCCACCAGGGTCCCCTGTTCTGCGCTCTCCAGGATAAGCGTGTCGTATTCCGCGCCCAGCGGCCCCGTGAGCTCGACCGGCGGGCCGTTGCGGGGCGTGACCTTCCAGACGAAGTTCCAATCTTCGTCGACCGTCAGCTCGAAGACATCGCCGTCGCGTTCCGCCCGCCACTGTCCCACCAGATCCGTGCCTGCGTCATCTGCTTCCGCTGCCGGTGGCTCTGCCGACTCAGCGGCCTCCACCTTGGTGTCGGCGGGTGTGGCGGACGCCGTATCGGGCTCCGGCGGCTGCAACGTGTCCAACAGGCGTTGGGCCACGCGATCACTCGGCTGAAGTTCCACCACCGCCTTGAGCTCGTCGACCGCCGCCTCCGCGTGACCCAGGACCAGGTAGTGATACGCCAGTACAAACCGCGCCGCGGCGTCCGTCGGATGCTGTTCGGTGAATTCTTCGAGCTTGCGGAGCTGCTGCGTGTAGTCGTCCGTGTTGCCGTAGAGACTGCTCAAGGTGGTCCAGTCCATGCCGGGGGCAGCGGCGAGCAACGAGTTGAGAATGATCGCTGCGCGGCCGAAGTCACCCTTGGCGAACAGGCTCAGCGCCGCGAATTCGTGCAGCACCGGATCCTTGGGAATCACGCGGATCGCCTGTTCGGCTAGTTCGAACGCGCGGGCATAGTCGCCGGCCGTGAAGGCTTTCCGCGCTTCCTCGAACACGACGTAGGCCTGTTGTACTTCCGGCGATTCTTCCGGCACGGCAGGTGGGCCGGCGGCCTCGGTCCCGTCCCCTTCGGCCGGCGCGTCAAACACGTTCACTACGATCGGCTGCGAATAGTCGAATGCCGGCAGTGCGGCCTGGACATAGTAGGGATTGGAAAACACGGTCTGGATGCCCCACGCCGTCATTCCGTAGACCAGCGGCACATGCCAACCACCGCCCCAGTGATTACACCAGGCGCCGTGGAACCAGAGGTGGTGGCGCGGATGGACGTGGCGGCCAAACCAGAAGTTGCCCCACCCAACTCCCGGACGTACACCCCAACCCCAACCCGGGCCCCAACCCATACCCGGAGGTCGCCACCCCCAAGCTGGTCGATTGTTGATGATCGTGTTGCCGCTCCCGATGTTGATGTTCCCGCTCCCGATATTGCCCCACCCCGGCCGGTTGCCACCAATGCCCGGGCGCCCCGGTCGATCTCCGCCAATGCCAGGCCGGTTACCGCCGATGCCGGGCCGATCACCACCGATACCCGGTCGGTCTCCACCGATGCCCGGCCGGTTACCGCCGATGCCGGGCCGATCACCACCGATACCCGGTCGGTCTCCACCGATGCCAGGCCGATTGCCGCCGATGCCGGGTCGGTCGCCGCCACCACCGGGCCGATTGCCGCCGATGCCGGGTCGGTCGCCGCCAATACCGGGCCGGCTGCCCCCGGGACCAGGTCGGTCGATACCGACACCGGGTCGATCACCGCCGCCGGGGCGTCCGAGACCCGGTCGGTCGCCACCCGGCGCTGGACGCGTTGCGCCGATGTTGCCCAGGCTCGGCCGATCGCCACCGAGTCCCGGTCTCGAACCACCTACATCGGGGCGTCCGGGCAGGGGACTGGGGCGAGAAATGCCCGCACCAGGTCGATTGCCGGGGACATTCCCGGGCCCGGTCGCGCCGCCGCCGGGTCGCGTTGCGCCAATGTTGCCGGCACCAGGACGATTCGCGCCGATGTTCCCGCCCGCACCGGGACGATTCGCGCCGATGTTCCCGCCAGCACCGGGACGATTCGCGCCGATGTTCCCGCCAGCACCGGGGCGATTCGCGCCGATATTTCCTGCGCCCGGTCGTGCGGCGCCTGCACCGGGCCGGCCGGCGCCGCCGGAGGGCAGTCCGCCGAGCGCCGGACGAGTATTGGAAGCACGGTTGGCAGAGCCGCGCTGTGCGCCGGCGGACATGGACGGCCGGGTGCCCGCTGCTGCGCGCGCAGCACCACCGCCACCACCACCGCCGGACGGGCGCGAGACGGACCGCGCGGCAGACGCGGCGCGTCCGCCTCCGCTGGGTCCCATGGACGGCCGGCCCCCCCCTCCACCGCCACCGCCTCCACCGCCGCCACGTCCGCCGCGCGCGACCGCAACCGAGGACACGACAAGCGTCAGGACACAGGCCATGGCGATGGCCACAGACAAGCGCGAACGTTTCATTGGGCAAGTACCTGGTTGAACGCAGAGAAAAGTCTTGGGCACGGGAAACGAAACCCAGCAGATGCGCATTAGTTCTTCGCGGGCGATGGCGGTTTGCGCACGATTACCGCCTCGAAATCAGGCAAGGCCGAGTCGCCGGCCACCCGTTCGAAACCTTTCATGATGAACTTGTTGTCATCGACGGGTTCGATGTAGAGCGTCGCCGAACCAGACTCGCCGTCGGGCATCGTCGCCGTGGATTTGATCACCCAGGCGCCATCGACCTGGGCCCAGCGTCCCTCGCCGTACCCTCCATCGGAGTCGAAAACCCACGAGCGGATCCGCTCAGCGTGCGGATCCCAGCCGATTCGCTGATGACTCTGCATGACCACCGCGCCATCCACCTGGGCCGTGAATTCCACCAGCAGGAAATTTTCGTTGGGCGCCCAGCGGCACAGCAGCCTGATGGCGGTTTCGGAGCTTTCTTCGACCCATTCTCCAACGAGCCACTCGAGCGGCAGGAGGCGTTCGTGGGGGGTCGGTTCCGGATCGGCCGAGACTTCACGGGCCGACGCGACGAGCCACTTCCCGTCGCGTTTCACGTATGTCATCGTGTACCGATTGACGGCCGTCGCATCATCGGTGGTCACCACGCGAACGCCGTTTTCCACCGCCACGTCGTCGGCTGCCAGACGAATTGACTCGACCGTCAGCTGCATCCGGGCCGTCGGGAATCGTTCACGATAGGCCTTGAATGCGGCCGCGATCGCGTCCTGCCCGGCGTATACGTTGCCGGCGTCATCCACGACTTCGCCGCCCGGCAGGAAGCAGGCGGCCACCTCGTCCGCCTTGCCCGCGTTGTACGCCGCTACCAACGCCTCCGAGACGGCTTGGACGGCGAGCAAGTCCGGGCTGGTGGTCTCCGCGGCTTGTGCCGCGTCGGCTGGCTCGGACGTCTGGCTCGCCGCAGGCTGCGGACACCACTGCAGCCCAAGCAGGCACACGGCCAAGACGCTCCAGATGGGGCAGCGGAGCAGATGGGTCGAGCAGCTCACGGTGACATCTCCTTAATGAAAACCCCTGCGCCGGGCGGAAGCGGCGCGGGACGCGGTGCGCCGGCGCGCGAATCATGACAGGTACCTCGGACGATTTATAGGGAACGCCCGGCAACTGGGCAAGCCACTGCAATCGATGCACGGGGATATTCCGCTCTTGACCGCTGGCTGCGGTACGCGGTAGAAGTCCGCCCTGAATGACGTCGATGAACGGAGAGTGGAAGGGGCTCAGCGCCCGCTTCGCGACGACCTGTCAGCAAGCTCGTCTTGTCCGGCACATTGCCGCCTGCCAGGGGCTCCACAATCACTCATCGCCGCTGCTTGCGCCTGCATGAATCACCTTGTGCGATGATCGTGTCCTTGCCATGTCCAGTCTGATCATTCCGAGCCCGCTGTCGGCTTCCCCGCCAGCGGTTTCGCCGGCGGTGGCCGCACCGTGGCGGCGTGTGTGCGTGTTGCGGCGCGATCTGCGAGCCAGTCTGGGGGACGGTGTGGGCCACGGCGGCATGGTCGGGCTGGGGGAAACCTACTTCCCGGCGTTTGCGCTGGCGGTGGGCCTGGGCGAGCTGATGGCGGGGTTTGTCGCCAGTTTGCCCTTGGTGGCCGGCGGTCTGATGCAGATGATCTCCCCCTGGGCGATTCGCCGGATCGGCTCACACAAGCGTTGGGTCATCTGTTGCTCGACGATTCAGTTTCTGGTCTTCGTGCCGCTGATGCTGGCGGCGTGGTGGGGACAGGTGTCGGGCGCGGTTCTGCTGGGGTTGGCCGGGCTGTACTGGGCCGCCGGCTTATCGACCGGTCCCGCCTGGAACACGTGGATTGGGACGCTCGTCCCGCGTGGCGTGCGTGCCAGTTTCTTCGCCTTGCGGACACGACTGGCCCAGGCTGCGGTCTTGTGTGGCTTCCTGCTGGGTGGGCTCACGCTGCACGCGGCGGCGGCCACGCCCCACCTGCTCACGGCCTTCGGCATGCTGTTCGCCCTGGCCGGCCTGTGTCGCCTGGTGTCGGTCTTCATGTTGGCACGGCAGAGTGAACCGGTGCTCGTCGCGCGTAAAATGCAGCTGCTGCCGTGGCACGAACTGCGTCACCGGTTGGGCACGTGCAGTGGCGGCCAGCTGCTCGTGTATCTGGTCGTGGTTCAGGCCGCGGTGCAGATGTCTGGCCCGTTCTTTGCTCCCTTCATGCTCGAGCAGCTGCATTTCTCCTACGGAGCATACGTGACGCTGATCTCGACCGCCTACCTGGCCAAGGTGCTGGCGCTGCCGGCCTGGGGCCGGCTGGCGCGCGGACTGGGCGCACAGCGGCTGTTGTGGATCGGCGGCCTGGGCATTATCCCGATCAGTGCCGCGTGGATCGTCTCGCAAAACCTGGTGTGGCTCCTGGCCCTGCAAGTGATCAGCGGCGTGGCCTGGGGCGCCTACGAACTGGCGTTCTTCCTGTTGTTTTTCGAGTCGATCGCCGAGGATGAACGGACCAGCCTGCTGACGTTCTACAACCTGCTCAACTCGGTCGCCTGGGTGGCAGGCGCACTGGTCGGCAGCGCCATCCTGTTGGGGTGCGGCACCAGCTTCTCCGGTTACCTGCTCGTCTTCGGACTCTCAAGCCTGGGGCGGCTCTTTGCGCTCCCGCTCCTGGCACGGGTCGCACCGCGGGAGGTGAGCGTGATGCACGTGAGTGTCGGTCCTGTGACGATGCGACCGAACTCAACCACGCTCAACGCACCCATCCTGGCCAGCCTGCCGGACACGGTCAGCGACAGCTGGTGCCAGACCGCGTCATAAGCGCCCATAGGACGGGCGTCCCCATAGGACGGGCGTTCCCGCCGGTCACGCCCGTGTGAACGAGGCTCAGCGCCTCATCGCGCCGCCACGTCGCCGCTACTTCCCCAACGACGCGGCGACATCGGTCCGGTAGGCGGCCAGCGCTGGAAGAAAACCGACGATGACCGCCAGCAGCAGGAGGAACGGGATGAGCAGGATCTCGGAGGAGATCGAGAGCCAGTGGACGTCGCCGCGTCCCCCCAGCAATTCGTACACGTTGACACTGGGAGCAAAATCGAAAAAGCCGATCGAGACCCCCGTGCGGCGTTCGATCACCGGACCGGCGAGCCAATTGAGCGCATGGCCGAGCACCCAGCCGATGCCGCCACCTCCGACTGACAACATAATGGACTCGATGAGGATGATCGACAGCACGGCGGTGCGTGAGGCCCCCAGCGCGCGCATCACGGCGATTTCGTGCCGGCGGCCGGCCATTGAGTTGTAGATGCTCACCAGGATGCTCACGCCCGACACGATGCAGATCATGGCGGTCAGCACGAGCAGTATGAGTTGCACGGGCTTCACGAAGACCTCAAAGAGCGTAAAGATCTCCAGCACGGGCAGCACGACCTGCGCCTGATTGCCCTCGTTGATCGTGTTCTGCAGCAGGGGCGCCACCAGGTTGCTCGCGGTGCGTACCAGGATCGCGGTCACTTCCCGCTGCTCGATGGGCAGCGGCGGAATCGCCAGCTGGTCGGGCAGTGACGCGGAGTGATCGTCGTCGATGACGACCTCACCGGCCACGAGTTCCCGGGTCGCGACGTCGTCCGGTCGGGGCAGACCCGGCATCGCGCCATCGGCACCAGGTGCCTGGAGCGGCTTGGCGTGCCCCTTCATCAGGTAAAAGCCCTCCATATTGACGAACGCGGCGCGGTCGTTCGGCGTCCCGGTGGGGGCGAGGATGCCGACGACCGTGAACTTGCGACCGTGCCCCATGCCTTCCGGATCTCCATGGGTGGTCGAGATCAGGTCGCCCAGCTGCACGCCCATTTCGGCCGCGACCGTGGCCCCCACCACGGCCTCAAAGAAACCGTGTTCGTCGCTGCGGCGCTGAAAATTCCGCCCCTGAGCAAACTCGTACGCGCGTTCGCCCTCGGCGCCGAACTTGAGCTGTTCGAACATGTCGGGCGTGGTGCCCACGACGCGAAAACGCCCGAAGTAATCCCCCAGGCAAAGCGGGATCGCGAAGTCCACGTACGGGGCAAACTCGCCATCGCGCCCCTCGCCACGCGCGCGCAGCGCCAACTGCAGTTCCGCCTGGCGTGCGGCCTGGGGCAGAAACTCCAGGTACAGTTCGTACGGGATGTTCTCGATGGGCTGGCTCAGATAGTAGACCGAGTTGAGCGTCAGCTGGAGTTTGCCTCCCTTGGCGCCGACGATCAGGTTGTAGCCCAGGTTCGCGTTGTTGCGAAACGACGTCTGGACCACACCGTGGATCGACAACACGGCAACGACCAGCATTACGCCCAGCGCCATGGAGAAGGCCGTGAGCGAAGACGCTAATCCGCGCTGCTCGATGCTGCGCCACGCAATCTTCCACAGACTCACCGGTCACTCCTTGGCGCGCGGCCGCACGAAAATGCCGCTGGACCGCACCACCAGCGCCCCCAGTTTGTCGATGTGCGCCCGTCCGGCGACGACGATCGTGTCGCCTTCCGACAGACCCAACAACTGCCGCGCATCGACGGCGGGCACCTGACCGCGGCCGTCGACGATCTGCACCAGCGCCAACCCGGCAAGCTCTTTCTTCTTCTTGGCGCGACAGAACGGGCAGTTGTCCGCGTCATGGACCTGCGCGTCCGGGTGCGTCGCGCTGTCCTCCGCCTCGGGTTCCGAGAGTGACAGGTCCGCGATCATGAACGCGGCCTGCTCGGGGTCCCACGTCGGCTGGCTCAACCCGCCCACACGTCCGATGATGACCACCTCGTCAGGGGTGCCTGACGCGGCCAGCGCATCGCGCACTTCGGTCACCGCACGGGCGTCCGCCGGTTCGTCCGCCAGCAGGTACAATTGGCCTTCGACTTCGGGCGTCGCCGCCGACGGAGAACTGGAAACCTGGCATCCGCCGCCGCTGACGGAGAGCAACACCGTCACGGCCGCGGCCAGCGTCGTCCTGCACATGGTGGACCTCATGCGACAGCATTCCCCCCTTTCTATGCAACAACTACGACGGCAGGAGCCTATCAGTTCAGCCGCCGCGCTCAGCCGCGCGACCGGGCCGGGGCGGTGAACCCCCAACTTGCGGCATTCGTAGTGCATCTGTAATCTGATTCCGCACGGTGACCCGATCTGATCCAGTCCTGATGACATCGCAGGAGCGCACCTCATGCACTACACCGCCAGAATCGCAGTTCCCGCCAGTCTAATCCTCGTGCTGGCGCTGACGCTAGCCGGCTGCACCGAGTCCGCCACCGCACCGGCGGCCGGCAAACCGGGACCCGCCGCCGGTGCGGCCGGCCCGCAGCACGACCACGCTGCCGATCACGACCATGACCATGCGCTGCCGGCGGATCTGCCGGCCGGCATCGCCGCGCTGAAGGAGCACCATCAGGAAATCAAGGCGGCGTTCGCCGCGGGCGATGCGGAGAAGGCGCACGATCCGCTGCACCACGTCGGTGAGCTGCTCGAAGCGCTGCCGGAACTCGGCCGCACCGCCGGACTATCCGCCGAGCAACTCGCGACGCTCACCAAGTCGGTCGACCAGATGCTCGCGGCGTACGGCCAGGTGGATGAAGCGATGCACGCGGGCACGGCGCCCGACTACGACGCGGTGGCGGCGGAACTCGACGCGGCCCTTGCGGCCATCGAAGGCCTGGCGGCGTCCCGCTGAGCTCGGGGCGGCGTCAACGGCAGTTCGGGCAGTGCCCCTTGAGCACGATTTCGGTCACGTCCCCCACTTGCCGGCGCTGGCTGGCCGTAATGGGGACTTCGATGTCAGGCAGGCAGGTCGCCGCGCCGCAATCGACGCAGAGAAAATGGGGATGATCCGCGTCGTCCGGATGGCGTGCGTGAAATCCGAACCGCCAGACGTGGTCGCCCAGGTCAATCCGCTTCGCGAGTCCCGCCTCGGTCAGATCGCACAGACAGCGGAAGATGGTGGGAGCTCCGAACCCGCTGCTCTCCAGCTCGGCCACGATCTCGGCATGCGACAGGGGCGCGCTGGCGGCAGCCAGGCGACACAAGACCGCTACGCGACTGGCCGTGCGCCGCAGTCCGGCCTGCTGGAGCAGGCTGCGCGCTTCCCCAGGCGTCACTTCCACATTGGTCCGCGCTCGCTTGGCCATGAGATGGCGGAACGTCCCCTCCCGGATGCCACAGGAGACGCGGCGATCGAGATCCCAGACTTTGTGTCCGCGTCCACCGCTTTATCGTAAACCTCCTGCCGATCGGCTGCAAGCGCACCGGAGGCGGCCACCCCAGGTCCCCCTTCCCGCACGGTGTAGGTGGCACCATCACGCCGGCCGCGGCCACACCGGCACCACAACGGACTCCAGAATCTCCTGGATGAGCTGCTCGGCCGACTCGAAACTGCCGGTCAGACGCACCGCCAGGACAGGCGTCGCGACGTGCCGCACGTCGTCGGGCGTCGCGTAACCCCGTCCTTGCAGATGAGCGCGTGCTTGAGCCACCCGCTGCCAGGTGATCAATCCGCGTGGGCTGACCCCCAGCCCCACCTCCTTGTGCTGGCGTGTGGCCTGGGCGAGGTCGACCAGGTACTCGCGGACCGGGAGTGCCACGTCGACCGTAGCCACATGGTGCTGCAGGCCGCGCAGCTGCGCGGGATTGATCACCTGCGGCAGCTCCGGCGCGTCGGGGGGGGCGCCGACGTGGCTGGCCAGCATGTCCAGCTCGCTGGTCCGATCGGGATACCCGATCCGCAGTTTCATGGCGAAGCGATCCAGCTGCGCCTCGGGGAGCGGGTAGGCCCCGTGACTTTCCACAGGATTCTGCGTCGCGATCACAAAGAAGGTCTCGGACAACCTGCGGCACTGGTTGTCCGTGGTCACCTGGCGTTCCGCCATCGCCTCGAAGAGCGCACTCTGCGTGCGCGGGGTCGCTCGGTTGATCTCGTCCGCCAACAGCACGTCGCAGAACACCGGCCCCTCGCAGAACTCGAAAGCGCGCGTCTGCTGGTTGAACAGGTTGAAGCCCGTAATGTCGCTGGGGAGCAGATCCGGCGTGCATTGGACGCGTGCGAACCGACCGCCCACGGCGTGGGCGACGGCTTTGGCCAGCGTGGTCTTGCCCAGCCCTGGCAGATCGTCGAACAACAGGTGCCCGCGGGCCAGCAGGCAGGCCAGCACCATTTCCACGACGTGCGATTTGCCCAGCAGCGTCCGGTTGAGCACCTCGCGGAGCTGGTCGAGCGCCGGCTGATAGTGACATCCCGGTGACGCGTCATGCAGTTTCAGCATGGGGTTCTCGATTGTGTGCTTTTACGCAACATGAGTGGGTTCGTCCCGCGCGGTGCGGGCGTGGCGAGCGCGGCCCAGCCAGGAATTCAGCGAAGCGATTCCCCAGGGCCGCCGGCCGCGCGCGCGCTTCGGTCGCCGCCTGAGCCGCCGCACGGTGCAGCGCCGGGCAACCGCCCGGCAGACCGCGCGCACCTCGTCGTCCGGCCGGTTCGGTCGCGGATCAGCCAGCCCGTACAGACTCCAGTCTCCCAGTTCCAGGAGCGTGCGGAGCGGGCGGGCCGCGTCCGCCGTGAGCTGGGTGAGATGTTGGGCGTGCCAGGCCGCCAGGGTCTGCGTCCGAGGACGCGCCCGCCCGGCCAGGTGCGCGCGCCATTCCAAGAGACGCAGAGTCCACCGCACGCGGCGACGCAGCGAGCCGTGGAAGCCGCCGCACCAGAGCAGCCAGGTGAGTCCGTTCACGAGGTGGTCGCGGCCCACACGGACCGCCACGGCACAGGTCGCCAGCGCTGCGACCGTGCCCGGATGCCGCGCTGACCAGGTCCCGATCGCGACGGCGGCTCCCGCCACGCGCTGCCAGAATGTCCGGAGCTCAGTCGGCTGCTGATAACCCGGGGTCGGTTCCAGCGGCAGCCAGTGGCTGCCATCGACACACCACTCCACCCAGAAATGCACATCCGCCGGCGCCACGACGGTGTGCCGCGCCCGCGGATCGTAACCGTCGCGGTGGGCGTAGAAACCCGACACGACGCGCGTCGCATATCCGAGACTGCGCAGGAGCACGGCGGCCGCGCTCGCGAACAGGTAGTCCGGTCCCCGTCGCTGGACCAGGAAGTGGCTCACCACGTCCTCGCAGTCTTCCGGGGCCACCGCCTGGTGGTCGTGATCGAATTCGCTTCGCAGCCGCGCAATGACCCGTTCCACCTGGCGCACGCCCTGGGGTGCGTCGCCCGCCCAGGCGGCGGCCGTCGCGCGATGCGCGTCGGACGGCAGCTGCAGGTAGGGACGGGCAGCCAGTGGGGCCGGCCGGTCGCCCAGCGCTGCCAGACCCTGCAGGCGGCTGGTCTGCGAGATCAGATGCACGACGGTCCACCGAGGCACCTGCGGCTGCCCGGCCAACTCCACGCACTCGTCGGGCGTCACCGCGAAGAAGCTGGGCTGATCCACGCGGTCGATGTGCCAGGCAGCCAGCTGGGCCGGAGCGGGAATCCGCCGACTGCGCAGTTGCACGAACTTGACCGCGTGCGTCTGTTTGCCCCCCAACAGCGCGCCGCGGTCGGGCCGCACCCAGCGCATCCACGGCTTGCCCTCCACCGTCTCGACCTGCACTTGTCCCTCGGCCGGGCGGTCGACCGTGTGCGACCAGGTGCGGCCATCAAAGTGGTCATAGGTTTCCAGCCGCAGGTGCAGCGGAGTACGTCCGACAAGGAAGAACAGGGCGTCGCTGCGGCGGTCCTCGAGATCGCGGTGCCGCGGCCGGCCGCCCCGGCGCACGGCGGAGAATTCCCGGCCGCGCCCGGCCGAATCCGCCATCTTCTCGTGCGAGTCGCGACCCAGTTCCGCGTCCAAGGAAATCGCACGATGCTGCTCGCGCTGCCGTACCGGCTCGCCGTACGTATTGGTGAACGTGTCATACAGACTCGGTTCGTTCGACGTCAGAAACAGATCCGATTCGACCGGCCCGAACGACGAGGCATGGTCCTGAGCCGCAATGAGCTGGTCGCCGTCCCCGACGCCGCTGCGCGCGTAAGGATCACCCCCCTGTTCGCCGCCCGAACTGGGCAGGAAGCCGGCCAAGACGCGCGGCGTCGAGCCAGCACCCCAGAGGACACCGAACGCCAGGCCCAGCGATACGACCAGCAGCGCCGCCACCCAGACGACCCCGCGGCGGGGAAGTCGCCGCTCACTGCGCACCGCCAGACCGCCAGCCAGTCGGTCCCAGTAGTTCCCCATCAGACACCACAAGCCCACCATGGCATAGATGCCGGCACCGATCAGCACCAGCGGCTGGTCGCACGCCGAAGCGACGAACAGCACCAGAAAACTGCTCAACAAGATCGCGGCCTGCCACGCGCGCGGCCAGGGGGCCGCCGCAGCCGCCAGGGCTCCCTGCTGCACACACAGCATCAAGACGATTTCCGTCGCGTCGCCGATACCGAAACTCCGCCCGACCCGCTGCGTCACGAGCGGCAGGAACGAGGAGGCCACGAGGAGCGTGACCAGTCCGGAGGTCTGGACGCCGCGTCGCGGCGGCAGCCCGCCACGACCGTGCTCGCGCGTGCGCACGTACCAGAGCAGGCCGAGCCCTGCGGCGAGCGCCACGGCCGTGTCGACGCTCAGCCAGAGGATCGACCATTGGTGCGATGCGCGAAACGTCTGCATCACCACCAGCGCCAGGCTCGCCATGAGAAACGCCGTGCTGTGTCGCTGCCCTCTCGGCAACATGTCACTCGTCATGACTCATGCGCTCCCAATCGCGGCGCAGCTGCCGCGCCGCCTGCGCGCTGCTGTCCAGCAGGCTGGCAGGTTGACACCACGAGGGGAGCGGCGGCGACGGCTCGTCCGTCTCCGCGTCAAACCCGGCCGCCCGCAGCACGATCCACTGGACGTGACGCGCGGCCGGTGCGCCGACCCGCCCGGCCAGGGCACGATCGGTCGTCACGACAAGCCGCAGGCTCGCCGCATCGCTTGCGGTGGCCCGGTTCGGCTGCGCGGCACGGCACACCACCGCCTCACCCTCCCCGACGTCTCCCGGGGACCGCGCCGCGCCGCGGCACGGATCGAATCGCGCCAGTGCGTCGAGCACGCGTTGCATTCCGAGCGCGCCGGGCGCCGGTGTCCACTGCAGCGCACCCACTCGCAGTTCCACATGGGTGCCGTGAGCGTGAAATGCCTCGCACAAACTGGCACCTACCCGCAGCGCCCACTCGAGCGAACTCCCGGGACCGCGGCCGGCATGCACGGAGGGATCGGTCTCCACGCGGATCCGCACCCAGCGGCGCGCCGGTGCCTGCCGCTCGCACACAATGAACTCGCCGTGGCGGGCCGTCTGCGACCAATGGACGTGACGCAGGGAATCCCCCTGCCGCCAAGGTCGCACTCCCAGGAAATCTCCTTCCTGACCCGCACGCCGCGTGACTGTCGCCGCCACCGCCACGTCGCGCCCTGCCCGGGACGGCACTCCGACGAGGCTGGTGACCTGCGGCCAGACGATCAGCTCGTCGCACGACTCGACCGGGCGGTGCGCGTGCCACAGACCGAAAGGAAAACCGTTGCTGACAGCCGGCCGCCGCGTCGGATACACCCCTCGGCACGCCGGCTGAAACTCCCACGTGAAGTCGCTGACCGACCAGCCAGGCACCCGGGCCAGCGCGACGGCCGGTGCGGGGGACTCCTCGTCGTCGCCCGGAGTCGCGAACCCGCCCTCCAGCATCACGCCCCAGACAGGCCACGGCAACCGGTTGTGCACGCGCAAGACCACCGACACCACCTCTCCCTCCCGCGCGCGACGCCGCGGGAAGTGCACCGAGCAGCGCACCGCGCGCACGCCTACCCACGGCCAAACCACCCCCAGCAGCGTGACGGCCAGGAGCGCTCCGCAGAGTACGAATCCCTGCGGGCCGACGAACAGGCCCACCAACAGCGACATGCCGGCCGCACACACAAACCAGCCGACCGGCTGCTTGAGCCAGTACACATACCGGTTCGCGCCCGGGCAGAAATCGGACGTCAGGATCCGGTCGAGCCGGCTCCACACCGACCAAGTGGCCCGACGTGTGAAGACGGCCTTCCAGCCACGCGCGTGATTCAACCTGTCCCTCCTGGCAGTCCCAGCATGCCCGCTGGGCCGTGCCTGGCGTGCCGAGCGTGACGGCCCACGCGGCAGCCCACTCTTACTTAATCATCGGACGGCACTCTCACAGCAGGCCTCTCCCCGTCACGTTGCGGCGATGTCGGGGCGCGGCCGCTGGAGACCGCCCCGGCCCCCACAACCCGCCACCCGACGGCGCCCCCGTTCACCAGATTAATGCATATCAGTTGCAAAAACAATCCTGTGTGCATACGATCACCACGGCGGCCCCGACCCGAACGTGGGGCGGCGGCGGCGGAGACAGCGGCAGGCGCTCCGCCGCGCGACCAGGGGTGCCCAGCCGTCCAGTAACCAGTTATTGCATAATGATTGCAACGGCATATTGCATAATGATTGCAAATACATACAATACGGAGCATGATCGCATCTGGGGCGCAGTTTGTCCGCGGACCCGCCGGCACGCGCTGGCGCGGACAGGTGCGCGAGCCCGGAACCAAGACGCCCTGACGCTGTTTTGATCGCCATGTCGTTCGCCGCTCGAAAACCGACGATCCCTTGCACCGTGGCCGGCCTGTTTCTGGCCGTCACGGTCGCCGGTCAGCCCATGCACCTGTGGTTGGTCGCCTGCGGCGATGTGGACCACGAGCGGAGTCCCCGGTGCGCGGGCCGCTGTGCCCACGTGGCCGTCGCACCCGAAGCGTGCGAGCCCGGCGTGCCGACGTGGAGCCGTCGGCACGCGGCGCATGATGCCGACTCCTGCGCCATTTGCCAGTTCTTCGCGACGGGCAAGGCCCATGTCCCGGGGAGCGATGCAGGGCCGCGGCCGTCTCCCAACTGTCTCGTAGGCGTGGCCGAGGCATCACCATGCCTCCCGCCCATGGCGGCCGTCTATGAAGCCCGCGGTCCACCCGGTGCCTGAGAACTAATCAAGCAGCGGCGCGCCTGCGCGCGGCACTGCGCCCCTGTCGACTCATGCCGGTGTTTTCCGGCCTGCTTCCCCGTGTGACCGCCCCGCGCGGCGTGCTCGCCGCGGTAGGTCCGTGCCAGCGCATTGGCTGGCGGCCGCCAGTACAGCGGGACGATGGCACGCAGGTTTTTCATCCAACGATAAGGTGTTGCATCATGATTATTCACCCAGTCCTGCGGCGACTGTACGCCCCCTGCCGTTATGGGGCGCTGGTCGTCCTGTACCTCATGTTGTGCGCGGTACCCAGCCGCGCTGGTCAGGTCTATTACACGGCGGGGCATGCGGACATCGGTGTGGCTTACGAGGACGCCGCGTTGCATCTGCACTACCATTTCGGCAGCAACGCGGTGCTCAACGGGTCGCAGGTGGGCCAGGATGCGGAGTATGATCCGGCCGACGTCATCACCGTGGTGCCGGATCTCCCGTTCCCGCGTCCCAATGGTCCGACATGGGATTTTCTCGGCAATCAGGCGGGGGAACTCCTCTGGTTACTGAATCAAAATCCTCAGCCCGACCAGCCCTTCGTGGGTTTTGGGGCGGAAGAACTGGAACCCAACGACTGGACAACAAAGATCGAATTCGCGTTGCTGGGGGTGAACGGGCCGGGCGAGTTCTCGCTTTGGCAAACGGACACATTCGGCAACCCGAAAGTCATTGCCACGACCTTCAAAGGCTTTCCCGGTTCGGAAGACGTCCCCGACGCCTGGTCGGTGAGCATCGGGGGCCACAGTCATTACAATTTCGGCTTTACTGCGCCGGGTGACTATTTCGTCACCCTGGGGGCCAGTGGAACCCACGAGGTCGAGGGGCTGCTATCGGACGAGGCGGTGTTCCAGTTTCGTGTGGTGCCGGAGCCCTCGGCGCTGACGCTGGCTGTACTCGGCTGCCTCGCAGGGATCGCGCCTGCCGTGCGACGCCGGCTGTCTCGCCGGCCGCGGTGATGGCTGGCGCGAGGCGAGGTGGGCAACAGCAGCGCCGCTGCGGAAACGGGGGACTCCATGTGCACGACCAGCATGATGTGTCGGCGGGCGCGCCATCACACGCGCCCGCTGGCGGGGGCCGCGCGGCGCCCCGCCTTCACCCTCGTCGAACTGCTCGTGGTGATTGCCATTATCGGCATTCTGGTCGCCCTGCTGTTGCCGGCCGTGCAGGCGGCGCGGGAGGCAGCGCGCCGCATCCAGTGCACAAACCATCTCAAGCAGATCGGGCCGGTTGTTGCAGCGGCTTCTACAGCTGGATGTCGCTGATCCTCCCCTTTGTGGAACAGACCCCGTTGCATGATTCGATCGATTTTCGGCTGGGCATGATGGACCAGTGCAGTGGTTACTATTCGCTGACCGTCTCCGCGGCGCATCGCAATGCGGCCGCAGCAGCGGCGGTCGTGCCGGGCTACCTGTGCCCCTCCGACAGCTTCGCGCAGTCGTCGGTTCTGGGGTCCGCCGTACCGGCACCGGGCAGTTACACCGCCAACATCGGCTGGCCGGACCGCTGCACCGGGATCGACGGCACGCTCGCCCCGCTGCGGCAGCAGAACGGAGCCCTGGGTGTCGTGAACCCTCGTGACCCGGACGCCTGGCAGCGAGGCCAAGTCCGCCTGGCCGATTTCACGGACGGAACCTCCAATACCGCCGCGGTATCCGAACGGCTGATCACCAGTGCCGAGACGTATTTGGACCTGGGCAACTATGGAGAGTCCCTGCATTCCTTCTGCGGCGGGGGCGTGGCGGCTCGATCGCTCCCCCGTTGGGTGCGGTACTGCGGTTCGGTCGATTACCCCGATCCCACGTTCTCCGTGACGCTCGGCCGGTCCTGGATTTCCGGCTGGTCGTTCCTCGGAAACACGTACATGCATGTCATGCCGATCAACAAGCGGCATTGCCACATCTACGGCGGCGAGCACAACGGGAACAACATGGTCACGCCCGGCAGCCGGCACCCGGGCGGCGTGAACGTGACGATGGCCGACGGATCGGTGACCTTCATGATCGACACGATCGACATGCGCATCTGGTGGTCGCTCGGCTCGCGCAACGGAGGGGAAGTCAGTGCCGCCGGTTCTTAGATTCGGCTTGTGGGCGCGACCGCGGCGGACGAAGGAAGACCGATGCGCCGAGCGGGCCGTGCGCCCGGCCTGGCTGCTGCTCGGCCTGGCGCTGATCCTGCTGGGGGGCTGCCAGGCGCCGCCACCAACCGAGCAGGAGATGCGGGCGGCCTTGGCCGAGGCCCTTCACAACCAACCGCCGGAACCCTGTCGGCTGCTGGGCCACGCGGGCGGACCGCAGCATCCCGGCGCGGTGTCGTGGCTGGTGCAGACCGAGGTGCCGCTGCGCCTCGGCGCTGATCTGGACGACTTGACCGAGCACCAGATTCCGGCCAGCGCACTCCAGGCGAAGGTCCAGGCACTGGCCGGCGAGTCCCTCGAGGTGAAGAGATCGCGCGAGGCGATGTGCGATTACGCCCAATGGACGCGCGGAGCCACCTCTTGCCGGCTCTGGCAGATGCAGACCGACGCCGGCTGGTTGGCGTGCCTGGAGACCCTGGCCGACGGAACGAGTCCCTGAGGCGAAGGCATCCCCGATCATGGTTCGTCGTGCCGGGTTCGTCGTGGCGGGCTTGCTGGTGTGCGCGGCCAGCGGCGCAGCACCACGCGTCGGCTGGACGATGCCCGCCAACTCCCGCGGCAATGCGTCGAACTCCTCAGCCTCGCGACGGAAAGCCTCCACCCGGCCACCCGGCGCGCACGTCAGGACCGCGGTCATTCGATCCACCAGGCGCTGCGCAACCTTGTCCACTCGGTTCCACGACGCTTCCTCCAGATCGCTGTCCGCAGCCAGCTCCGGCAGCCAGCGCGCCACGTCCTGCAGCTCGACAAACCAATCCAGCTCGCGCGCCGGAGGTCCTCCAGCCGCTCGACCGCCGCAGCGTAATCGAGCGGCTTGTGCGCCGGCGTGACATGCTCAGCGCGATCCGTGCCGCCGCCGCGACACCCGATGCACAAGCTCGCTGTCACAAGCACGGCGACGGCGCGCCGCCAAGTCGACCGTCGCCACATGGCTCCCACCGTTCAATCAATCTGGATGCACATGCAATAAGATTGCAATTTATAGTGCGCCCCCCCGGGTTGCCAAGGGTCGTGCGCGGCACGGATAATCGATCAGACCGGCCGCTGTTGCCCCCCCTTCACCGCGTCCAGGGAGTATCCGCGATGACACGCCTATCCATCGGTCTGGC
>JALOQX010000509.1 GCA_025459265.1 Pirellulaceae bacterium
TCATTGGCGAGCGTGTCGTTCTCGAGCGGGATGGCGATGTTCGCCTCCAAACCACGAATGACGTCGTCCACCCCTTTGAGTTCGCTCAGCTCGACCTCCGCCACCTCGCCGAGTGCCACGTTGCTTGCCAGTTGTTGCGACCGGAGGTAATCGATGAACCGGTCGGTATCGAGCCATTGAGCGCGACGGCACCACGCGCAGGCGAGTTTCAGTTGGTGGGCGTTCAGTCTGGGCGCAAAGCGGTGAATCTTGGCGAAGTCGAGGCCCGAAGCCTGGCCATCGAGAAACGTTGCACACAGACGGCGATAGTCATCGGAAGAAAACGACTCGATACCGAAGGCGAAACTGCGGTCGCGCAGCGGAGCTGCCAGGTGGCCGCCGGTGCCGACAATCAGCCGCTTGCCGGTTTCGAGCACGTACGCCGCAATCACGGCCAGGGGGGAATCCAGATAACCGGACCGAGGATAAAAGTGGCAGTGGTCCATCGCAGCTGTCGCCACGTGGAAGTCGTCGATCACCACGCACTCGTGCTGGTGCAACGCTTCCAGCGTGGTCCGGTACAGCGCATCTTCCAGTGCCAGTGGATGACGATGCTGTGCGGCCTCGACGAAGTCCTGGACGCCCATCAGTCGCCCCCCCAGCGCGCGGTGAAGATGGGCCAGCACCGTGCTGCGGCCGCGGCCGGTCCGCGACCAGCAATGGAGGATCGGGCCGAGCTCGACCGCTCGCAGAAGTTGTTCATAAGCCCGCTGCTGCGCCGGGCAAAGGGCAGGGGTATTCGGAGCTGTCATCGTGGCTCCCCAGCGGGGGCAAAACGCGTCGTTACGAAGCGGGGCAACGTCGGAGGCGGAACGGTTGCCGGGCAACAGGCACCTGGACACCGCCAGTCCCTGCCAGGTTCGCGCCGAGTTGTTTTGGCTCGCCTTCCGATACCCGTTGACGATCCAGGCTGGTAGTATCGACGCCTTCTGACCGTCTCCAACGTCGGCTTCAACGTCGGCCGGCTGCCATGGGCCTCGGCTGCAGAGTTCCGGCTGAAGTCGGCAGACAACGGCGGGTCCCTCGTCGACCAAGCTCCGTGCGGCGAAGAACTCGCAAGTGAGAAAGGAGCTGACCGATGACAACAGTGCCAGTGATCCTGGCGGCGCTTCCCGCGCTGCTGGTCCTGGGCGGCGAGCAGGACGACGAGCAGCCCTCTCCGATCACGTCCGCTGTGTCCATTCGATTGATCGAGCGTGGTGCCATCCTCGTGGAGGATTTCGATTCACGTGATCTGGACCTGACTCGCTGGCGGGTGTGGCAGAACCATCCGGATCGTACCACTGTTCGTCCGGATGGCGGTCGGCTCCGCATCACGGCTCGTGGCCGCATCGCAATGGAAGGGCTCTGGGGGCTCACCACCGCGAAGTACAAGGATGTTGTGCTGGTCGGCGAGATGGACATTCGATCCACAGGGGCTGCCCCCCACCGACTCGCCCTGCATCTCTGCGGAGGAGACGGGTTGCGGAGCCCCGACCACTGGGTGGAGATCCTGATGTCGGACCTCGGCGACAAAGCCCGTTTCTTCCCCTCGACGGCGCTGCCTGCGGGGCTGGATCGCCGTCCGGATCAGTACATCGAGCTTCCTCACCCGCCCGGTCAGGGTTTCCTGTGTCGGCTCACGCTCAGCGGAGACACAAACCTGACCGAACTCGAAGTGAAGGCGCCGGACGGCTGGCGGCGGATCTGCGATCCGATCGAACTGCCGCTGCGGACGGTTCACACGGAAGTGAAGCTGCACAGCCAGCTGGGGTCGGCCCGAGGAGACAAGGAGACAACGAGCCAAGCGTGGTTCGACAACGTGCGGATCTACCCGCGGCCCCCAAGCCACCACATTGGCATTCGGCTGGTGCGACCCGACGGCAATCACATCTGGGTGCGCCAAAATGGCGGCTGGCCTCCCAAGATCACCGATCCTCAAGGGCGACTGCGCTCAATCGAGGACATCGAAGTGCAGCTGCGAACGGAAGACGGCACAGTCGTGTCGTCGGTTCGATCGGCGCACATGGGATTCTATCTTCTGCCGCTCAAAGATGCCCCCTGGGATGTTTACCCGGTGGCAGCTGAAGTGCGGGTACTGCTCGACGGGACGTCCCTTGGCGAACCGCTGAAGATCGAGTGCCACGGATTGAACGGGCTCTACCCCGACGACGTGTATGACGCAGTGTTGCGGTAACAGCGAGTTCCGCAAATGCTTGACGACCTGACCGACAAGGTTGCCCTCGTCACGGGTGCAAGCCGGGGGATCGGCAAGGCAATCGCGATTGTCTTGACCAAGGCTGGTGCCGACGTGGCCGTCAATTACCGGTTCGGCCACGACGAGGCCGACCCAACGTGCGCCGAAATCGAGAAGCTCGGACGCCGCAGGGTCGCCGTGAAAGCCGACGTCACGGGGCAGACGCCGACGTGAACGGTGGTTGGTTCATGAATTGAAGTGAAATGGAGGTCGGTCTGCCATGTTCCAAGCGGAAGACCTGACCGTTATCGCCGAATTGCGGTGCATCCTGCATGCAGACACTCTGGTTTTGCACGGGTTTTCCGCGGCCGGCGGTCAACCGGTGCTAGCGGGTGCCACGATTTTCCGCCGCAGTGTGGCCGGCCCGCTGGACTCGGGGG
>JALOQX010000231.1 GCA_025459265.1 Pirellulaceae bacterium
GCTGACGGCGACCATTGCTGACCCGCAGAGCAGGCAGAAGGTCACCACCAGCATCGTGACCAGGCCGACGTTGCCGGGAGCGGACCGCGGCCTGACGTCCGGCCTGCCAGCCCGCGCTCGCTCGGCAAACAGGGCTTTCACATCCGGCCGATGCAGCACGAGGAGGGCCCAGATGCCGAGCGGCAAACCGAGGATCACCCAGGGGTGCAGCGGGACCATGGCGAGGATGGCGGCCGCGACGGCCAGCTCGTAGTTCCTGACGCGTCTCATCCGTGCCGCGCCCGCAGTGATAATCACCGAGCACATCAGCGGCAAGAGCCCAAACGCGAGCACGAGGAGACCGACCGCCATCGTGGGCTGGCGGATTTCGGCGCTGCGGAGGGGCTCTCTGGCGACCATCACCTGCTGGCGTACCGAGGCGTCCCCTTGGTGCACCTCAATCGTTCGCGCGCCATGTGAATCAGCCGAGTGCAACACCGAGTACCCTCGCTCTTGCGAACTCGGATCGTCCGCGTCGATCACCGCGACAGGCACGCGATCCGGGCCCGTCGAACTGACTTTGGTAATCAGGAGCAGAGGCAGGAGCAGCAGGGAGAGCCCGAGGGTCACGCAATTGAGCAGGCCCACAACCATCAGCCCGGTCGCCGGTCCGCGCACATCCTGGGTCACCCGGTCTCGCCGCGCGCTGATGACGTCTGGTACGGGCGGCGCGGCGTGCCCCGCCGCCGCGGTCGGTGGAGCCATCGTGCGAAGGGCCTGCTGTACGGCATCCACCAGAGCTTGCGCGGTCGCGAAGTCAGCGCGCGCGATCCGCAAGCGCACACTCCCGCGCTCGTTGCGCGGTACGTGATGCAGCGTCTCTAATCTGTCAACACGCAGTTCGAGGGTTGTGCGACCGCTGAACCAGCCCGACGTCCAGTCAAACGCGACGATCTCGGACACCGGCACCGCCACGGTCTTCACGCCGGAGGCCACGTATCCCACCACATCGTCCTTGACCTGGAATTCGAGGGTGAGCGTCTGACCGTCGAACCGCAGCAACCCGTCCGCGCGCGCCAAGCCACCGTACACTTCGGCAATCGTGAACGGGACACGCAGGCGCGACGGCGCGACGGCGACAGCGTAGGGCACGGGTGCGACGCGCACTTCCCCCAACCCTTCGACGGCCGTCTTGACTTCGCGCGCGTGCTGATACCGGCGATCGGGTTCCTTCTCCAGCGTGCGCAACACGACGTGGTCCAGATCCGCTGAGACATCCGCCTTTTCCGACGGCGGCGCGAACCGCCCGAGGGGCAGTTCACCGGTCAGCAGTTCGTAGAAGACGACGCCCAACGAGTAGATGTCGGCGCGGTGGTCGACCGACATTGGTTTCTCCCATTGCTCGGGCGCCATGTAATGCGGGGTCCCCATGACCTGGCCGGTGCCGGTCAGTGACAAGCGCCCGCCAGGGCGGCCGAGCAGTTTCGCCAGTCCGAAGTCGGCGATTTTCACGCGTCCGCGGCGATCGAGCAGCACGTTCTCCGGCTTGATGTCGCGGTGCACGATGCCCTGGTCGTGGGCGTACTGCAAAGCCTCACATACCTGCGGGACGATCGCCAATGCCTCGTGCGGACTCAGCCGGCCGCTCTGCAGGGTCGCCCGCAGGTTGAAGCCGTCCACATACTCCATCAGGAAGTAGTAGAGCCCGTGCGATTCGCCAAAATCGAAGACCATCACAATATTCGGATGGGTCAGGCGCGCCAGGGCCTGTGCTTCCCGCGCAAATCGTTCGGCAAACGCCGGATCGCGACTGACTTCGGCGTGCAGGATCTTCAGAGCCACCACGCGATCGAGCGAGCGTTGCCGCGCGCGATACACGGCCCCCATGCCCCCCTGGCCGATCAGCTCCAGCACTTCCAGGTGCGGGAAGTGTTCGGCCAACTCTGCCGGCGACGGCGCAGGGAAGGCCCCACCGGGCTCGCCGGTGCGGACCAGAACCGAGTCGCGGCGCGTGAGCGGCTCGTCGAAACCCAGTCCCAGCATGCACTTCGGGCAGATGCCGTGGGGTACATCGGCGGGCAGTCGCTCGCCACACTGCGGACAGTAACCAGGAGGGGCCATGGCTGGAATATCCCGGGGTCTCCAACAACCTGCGATCACTACCGAGTATCAGTAACCAGATTACGCGACATCGTTACAGGCCGTCACGCGGTTTCTTGTCCGGTTCAGCCGCCGCGAGTCAGCCGGCCAAGGCGTCGAACAGCTGCCGCCACTCGTCCTCGATCTCTTCGTCGGCGGCCACGGTCTGGGCGATGAGCTGGCGCAGGCACTCACGGCAGCGCTGCCGGAAGCGGTGCACAGCCACCCGCACAGCTCCCTCGGTCGTCTCGAGTTGTGCGGCCAGCTCCCGGTACGGGACGGTGTGATCCTCCCCGCCCAGATACAACTTGAGCGCGTCAAACACCGGGAGTTTGCCGGAGCGGACGTATTCGTTGCGCACGGTGTCGATGGCGTTGTTCAACAGCGTGATCGCCCAGCGGCGGGCGTAGACCCGCTCGGGCGTCAGCTCATCGGCCGGCTCCAACCGGTAGCGTCGTTCGGCTTCGTCCACGTCCAGCGACAGCAGCGGTCGCCCGCCACCCCGTTTCTGGGCCTGATCGTGCCGCCATTGATTGGCCACGTAGTGGTCGAGCGAGCTGAGCAGGAACGACCGGAACCGGCCGCGCGTCTGATCCGCCGCCTGCAAAGTGCCTTTTTCGAGCAGATGCAGGAAGAAGCCCTGCGTCAGGTCCTGGGCCTCGGCCGTCGGATAGCCGCGGCGCCGGACATAGGCGTAGAGCGGGAACCAGTAATCCTCGCAGAGCGTGGCCAAGGCGGCCCGAGAGGTACTATCGCTGCCCTGCGCTGCGGCGACGACGCTCCAGCGTGTCGTCGCAAAGCGCCGCGCGTCGGCAGACCCTCCCGCGGCTTCGGTCGGCCCAAGTGACATGACGATGTGGCTCGCAATACCAGCTGCGGACGAATCGACTCACGACACGGCGAGCATACGCTCCAGCGCCACCAGCGCCCAGCGCGCTGTCTCGTCATCGACTTCAATCAGGTTGACCGGCGTCCCCGCTACCAGGTTTTCCAGGCTCCAGCACAGGTGCGCCAGGTCGATCCGATACATGGTCGCGCACATGCAGATGATCGGCGACAGGAAGTGGATCTCCAGGTGCGGATGCTCGTTCTTGAGTCGTTGCACCAGATGGAGTTCCGTGCCGATGGCCCACTTGCTGCCCGCCGGAGCCTGGGCGATCGTGCGGATGATCTTGCCCGTGGAACCCGAGATATCGGCCAGATCGTTGACTTCCTGCGGGCATTCGGGATGCACCAGGATGTGGATGCCGGGAATCCGCTGGCGGAACTGGTGGACGTGTTCCGGGCGGAACACCTGGTGGACGCTGCAGTGCCCTTGCCAGAGGATGACTCGACTGCGTTGGTACGTGGCCTCGTCGTGCCCGCCGAGTTCCTCGGCGAAAGGGTTCCAGACCGGCATTTCCTCGTTGGTGATCCCCAGATGCAGGGCGGTATTGCGCCCCAGATGCTGATCCGGGAAGAAGAGCACACGTCGCGTGCGTGCGAAGGCCCATTGCAGTACGGCCTGGGCATTGCTGGACGTGCAGATGATTCCGCCGTGTCGCCCGCAGAAGGCCTTCAGGCTGGCGGCGGAGTTGATGTACGTGACCGGCGTGATATCGGCCAGATCGAGGACATCGCCGAGTTCTTCCCAAGCGGCCTCGACCTGGTCAATGGCGGCCATGTCGGCCATCGAGCAGCCCGCCGCCAGGTCCGGCAGCACGACCCCGACGCGACGTCCGTCGCGGGCCGCTCGGCGCTCCGGACGGTTGGCCAGGATGTCGGCCGTTTCCGCCATGAAATGGACACCGCAGAAGACGATCCAGCGGCAGTCGCTGTGCGAGGCCGCCATCTTGCTCAATTCATAGCTGTCTCCGCGCAGGTCGCTCAGCGCGATCACCTCGTCCTGCTGGTAATGGTGACCCAGGATCAGCAGTTCCGTGCCGAAGCGGGCTCGCACCCGCTCGATGCGCTCCGTCAGCGCATCATTGTCCAGGGACTTGTACGGGGCAAGCTCGTGGTGCGGGGCGCGACTGAGTACGGAGGTCATCGGCAGATTCCTGTTTGCCCCCATTATAGGCCGGTGGTCCCGGGCACGGTAGCGAGACGCCCTCGAGCGGTCGCCCGCCGGAGCCGACGCGGCAGACTGAAACAGGTTCAAGTTTCTCGCGGATTCTGCCGACATTTATGGCGTGTACGAATCGACCCCCAGACCCGTGCCTGGAACGCGCAATACCGATGGCGGCCCCCGAAGCGACCCGACCGATCTCTCAGGGCAAAGGCGGGACTGACTCGCAGGTCTGGCTCGAGCGTCTGCCGGGCTACGGGCGCAGCCTGCTGAAGATCCAGGTGCCCGTGACCGTCACGCTCGCCACGAACAAGCGCCCCATCGGCGCGATCCTGGAACTCGTGCCCGGCTCGATCCTCCAGTTCGACAAGGGTTGCGATGCGCCGTTGAGCCTGGAGATTGGCAACTTGCGGGTGGCCGAGGGGGAGACCGTCAAGGTCGGGGACAGGTTCGGCCTTCGCCTGACATCCATGGTGCTCCCGGAAGAACGGTTTCGCCCTGTGCAGGGCCGGCCGCAACCGGCTGCGACGCCGGGTGTCCCCGGGGCGCCTCCGATCGCGCCCGGTGCCTAAGGCTCGGACACCACCCGGCGGGGTCACGTCGGCACAGCCCGCGTGTCCTCGCTGTCGTCGGACTCCCCGCACGCGTTCCCGGCCACGTCGCGCGCAGGTGGCGCACTCGACAAGTTTGCGTGATCCGGGAATGTTTCCTCCGGGGAAATTCCCCGCATCACGCAATTCCATTTGGCCCGGCTGCGGCTAAGATGAAGCCAACCCGGACCGACAGGCAGCCAGCCAGCGCGTATTCGTGAGATGGTGCGCCGATGGTGCTGATCATCGACAACTACGATTCATTCACGTACAACCTCGTGCAGCGTCTGGGGGAGATCGATCCGGCGCTCGATATCCAGGTCTATCGCAACGACCGGATCACGCTGGATGAAATCGCCGCGCGCGGGCCGAGTCACCTGATCATTTCGCCCGGCCCGTGCACGCCGACGGAAGCAGGGATATCCGTGGACTGCGTGACGCGGTTCATGGCCACGGTTCCCATCCTGGGCGTCTGTCTCGGACATCAGTCGATTGGCCAGGCCACCGGTGGCGAGATTGTGCGGGCGCGCGAACTGATGCACGGCAAGACCGATGCCATTCACCACGATGACAGCGGCTTGTTTCACGGCCTGCCCAACCCGTTCGTCGCCACGCGGTATCACAGCCTGGTCATCCGGCCGGGCACCGTGCATCCGGACTTCCAGGTCACGGCCTGGGCGTTTACGCAGCAGGGGGAACGGGAGATCATGGCCATTCGTCACCGGCAGTATCACGTCGAGGGCTGGCAGTTCCATCCCGAGAGTTTTCTGACCGACTGCGGACACGAGCTGTTGCGGCGGTTCTTGCGGCATTCCTACACGTCATGATTGAAATCGATGAAGCCCGCGCACGCGTCCTGGCCTGCGTCGGCAACGCGAGTGCGGTGACCTTGCCCGTCACGGAGGCCGTCGGTCTGGTCCTGGCTGCCGAGGCAGTGAGCGATGTCGACGTGCCGCCGCACGACAAGGCGCTGGTCGACGGGTTTGCCGTGCAGGCGGCTGATGTGCGATCGGGCAGGATGCCGCTGCAGGTGATCGAACAGGTCGTCGCGGGAGTGGTGCCGACGCACATGGTCGTGCCGGGCACCGCCACGCAGATCATGACGGGGGCACCGCTTCCGCAGGGGGCGGACGCGGTGGTCAAAGTGGAGTGGACGCACGTCGACCCGGGGGCGAGTCCGCCGCGCGTGCAGGTTGAGGACGCCGGGGTTCAGCCCGGTCAGCACATTCTGCGGCACGGCCAGTTGCTGCGGCGCGGCGACAGGCTTCTGCCGGCAGGGCATCGGATCCGTGCCGTGGACGTGGGGCTGTTGTGCGAGACCGGCTGCTGGCATGTTTCTGTTTGGCGTCGGCCGCGTGTGGCGGTGCTGGCCACGGGGAACGAGCTGGTGCCGGCCGAGCAGACACCGGGAGTCGGCCAGATCCGCAACAGCAATGGTCCGCTCCTGAGTGCCCTGGCGCGGGAGGCCGGGTGTGAGGTAGTCGACCACGGTATCGCGCGGGACGATCCCGTCGCGCTCCGGTCGTCCATCGAGCGCGGGCTGGGTGAGGACGTGTTGCTACTGTCCGGCGGCGTCTCGGCCGGCGTGCTGGATCTGGTCCCGGACGCGCTGGCGGCGCTGGGCGTCGAGCGTGTGTTCCACCACGTGCGTCTCAAGCCCGGCAAGCCGCTGTGGTTCGGCACCCGCAGCCGCGAGGGAGGACGGACGCTGGTCTTCGCGTTGCCCGGCAACCCCGTGGGCAGCCTGGTGTGCTTCGAGCTGTTCGTGCGGCCCGTGTTGCGCGCGCTGCTGGGCTGGTCGCCGGCGGTACTGGCACCTGTGAGCGTGTGGCTGGCCACGCCCTATTGGCAGCGGAGTGATCGCCCCACGTTGGTTCCGGCCCGGGTTGCCCGGACTGCATCCGCGCCAGCGACCGTGACACCACTGCCGTGGGCGGGCTCTTCGGATCAGCGGCCGTTGGGGGAGGCCAACTGCCTCGCGTGTTTCCCGGCGGGAGACTGTCCGTACCAGGCGGGCCAGCGCGTGATGATCTATCCGCTGGACGCGGACACCCATGACCCGTCGTACGGGCAGCCGGAATCGCCGGCGTGACGTGTGGACCAGGGAGGGGAGCTGGGGGTGATGAGGCGACCGGTCCAACCTGAGGCAGCTGGCCGGCGGCAATCGCGCGCCGGCGCCAGGGACTGCCCTGGCGATCGCGCCCACTGCGGAGCAGGAAGCGGGGAGCCGTGTGCCGCGCCAGCGCCCTGGTGGGACACGCCGTTCTGGCTCGCCTCCGCCGGCGGCCTGCTGCTCTGGGCAGCCCTGCCGCCGCTGCGCTGGTGGCCGCTGGCGTGGGTCGCGCCCCTGTGCTGGCTGCGTTTGATCGCCCAGCGTCCCGCGCCGGGACGCCGCATGTACGTGGCGATCTGGCTCAGCTCAGTGCTGTTCTGGATTGCCGTCATGCAGGGAATCCGACTGGCCCATTGGGCCACGTACATCGGATTGGTCGCGCTGGGACTCTATCTTGGTGTGTACCTGCCGCTGTTTATTGCAGTCGCCCGCCACGCGGTGCATGCCTGGCACGTGCCGCTGGTCTGGGTGGCACCGATCGCCTGGACCGGGGTGGAGTTGGCACGCGGATACGGGCCGTTGGGATTCTCCATGGCTACCTTGGCCCACACGCAGGTGGAGCAGTTGCGGGTGATTCAGGTGGCGGACGTGTGCGGCGCGTACGGCGTGAGTTTCCTGATGATGCTGGTCGCCGCCAGCGTGGCGGCTCTGGCGCGGGGCGTAGGCCGGCGCGGCCGGGCCGGGCCCGCGGTGCTTGTGCTGGCGGCCCTGGGCCTGATGCTCGGTTACGGCACGTACCGGCTCAATCAGCCGGCAACCGCCCCCGACAGCCATCGCATGTTGCGAGTCGCTCTGATCCAAGGTTCCATCGATACGCTGTTTGATGACAATCCCGAGCGATCCTGGCAGATGCTCTCGCAGTACAACACCCTGACCGAGCAGGCACGGGCGGACCACGGCGCCGTGGACCTGGTTATCTGGCCCGAGTCGATGTTCCCGGTGACCGACGTGGTGGTCGATCCCGGCAGCGAGCTTGACGAGCGGTCCTTGGTGGATCCCCGCTTGATCGAGGACACCCAACGGATGTTCCAGCGGCTCGTGCGGCGGGGCATCGAGCGCATCAACGCGAGCGAGCCCGGCCAGGCACCGGGCCACGCGCGCTGGATACTGGGCACGACGACCTGGCACGTGGGACCGGATCGACTTCGGCAGTTCAACGCGGCGCTGCTGGTTGCCCCGCCCGGCGACGTGGTGGCGCGCTACTTCAAGATGCACCCGGTCATGTTTGGCGAATACGTGCCGCTGGGCGAGCGGATCCCTGCCCTCTACCGGCTGTTCCCGCTCCCGAGCGGTCTGACTGCCGGCCGCACGCCGGAAGCGTTCGAGGTCGGTGACTGGATCTTGTCGCCGAGCATTTGTTTCGAGAACACGATCCCGCACTTGATTCGCGGTCAATTCGCCGCACTGACTCGGCGCGGGGCACGGCCGGAGGTGCTGGTCAATCTCACCAACGACGGCTGGTTTTGGGGCTCGAGCATTCTGGACCTGCAGCTGGACTGCGCCGTGTTGCGCGCGGTTGAGCTGCGGCGGCCGTTCCTGGTGGCCGCCAATACGGGCTTCTCGGCGTGGATTGACGGCAACGGCCAGCTACTCGCTCAGGGGCCACGACGCGCCACCGGCACGCTGCTGGCCACGGTCGTGCCCGACCGGCGGTGGAGCGGGTACCAGCAGTGGGGCGACCTGCCCGCCGCCTGCTGTGCCGTGTTGTGTGCCGCCGTGGCGATCGCCGGTCTGTGGGCGGCGGCGGTGCGTGCGCGGGCGGTGCCGCAGCCCCGCCGCACCTGACAAACCTCGCAATCGGCACGACCGTTATCGGGTCCAAAGCACGGCGCGAAAGGCGTTTAGGAGCGGGCACGGTATCGCGCGGACGGATCAGGCGCGGTAAGTGCTTGGCGCCTCTGGCTTATCATCGCAGGGCAGCGCACCGGCAATTCCTCCCAGTTTTCTCAGTCTTCCGATTTTGTTCCCGCTTCGTTGACAGTAGCGAAACAGCGAAATTATACTGAGTGGACCGGTCGTCGCGGTATGTCCTTTCGCCGTCGCTGTTTGGGTGCGTGACGCCGGTCCGTAAGCTGTTACCACCTTGTCGGATGCAATGGGTCACGATCGCTCGCAGGCCACATTCGTGGCGGGTCCGATTGCTGTAAGGGAAAACGTGCCATGACGTTGTTGGGCAAGATTTTCACGGGACTCATCCTGGTCATGAGCGTGCTATTCCACCCACCAGAATTGGCGCGACGTATCGCAGAAGACGACCAAGGATTTGCGTGAACAAGAGCGAGTCAACGCGCAGCTCAAGACGCGCCAGGAGGACTTGCTGGCGGCGATTGCCTTGGAGGAGACGTCGCGTCGCTATGCCCTGGCCGCGCTGGAGACGAAACTCAAGGCTCGGTCCGAGGACTTGGAGCGCGTAGCGCAAGAGCTCGCGAAAATCACCGCCACCGAGGGCGTCACGGCGGGGGCGTTGGTCACGGCGGAAAACGAACTGGTCAATATCACCAATGAAGTCCGGGGGCTGCGGGACGCGGTGCGGGACGCGCAGCGGGACGTCGATCATCAGTTCAATCTGGTCGTGAAGATGTCGGACGAGCTGAACCAGATGCGGCGGGTGAAGTCGGACTTGGAAAATCGCCAGCGTCCGCTGCAGTCGGCGGTGGCGGCCATGCGCAGCGCGATGGACAAACTCGGCGTGCAGGTGGATGTGCAGAAGGACGGGACGGTCCGGACCGATGTGGATCGGATTCCGCCGCGTGTGGGCGGTGTGGTGGTCGAAGTCGGTGACAAGAATCTGATCGAGATTTCGATTGGTGGAGACGACGGGATCCTCGTGGGGCACCAGCTGGACGTCTATCGCGACGATGCGTATCTGGGGAAGGTGGTGATCGTGAAGACATCGCCGGACCGC
>JALOQX010000232.1 GCA_025459265.1 Pirellulaceae bacterium
ATTTGTCCGTGTGAGCCACCCGAGCAACTTGGTGATTACGACGGACAGATTGTCGTGTCTACATGCTATTGAAAACAGGAACAAGACTCATGGTGGTGATCGACAAGCAACACATGCCCTGTCCTCATCGGCATGACGATACGTGGGCCATCGCCGCTTCCCCCGCGCCACAGGAGAGATCTTCGTCCTCGGGATGGGCCGCCAGCCCCGGCGGGGCCGCCGGGTGCGGCAAGTGCCTCCGGACGGCCCCCCGGGGAATACGATCGCCGACTCGATCACCGGCGATCGGTGCCCTGCTACTTCTTACAACGCGCGTGAAATCACAGGTTGTGACGGGGAAGAGTGGTTTGGGCCGAAAAATTCGCCGCGCCACCGGTGGCTCGAGGGCGGCACGTTACCGGACGACGCGAGGCAGGCGGCGGCCGCAGGCCACCACCAAGAAAAGTCAACGTGGGCCGCGCTACATCACGACGGGTAAACGTCGAGCAGTGGCCATGCGGAGGCTTGTGGCTCGCTGACGAGCGCGCTGTGATCCCCCACCGCGCCAGACCCTCCGAGGCAGCGTACTATGGGACGGACGTGATCGACGCATCGGAGCAACTTCCTTTGCGGGACACGATCGAGTGCATCGCACGTGCTGACGATCCCCGTCAGCGGGAGGGACATGCACGTGCGCCGGGGTTCACGCGCAATTCGTTGGACTTCGTGACTTGAAAAGTGACGACTGTCACAGGCATCATTCGCGCTGGGCAACGGGCGTCACGGACGGAATCTCTTCAAGTCTGCAATGAGGTCGAAGTGCGGGTCAGCCGTGTAAACAAATGCGCTCAACCGTTTGGCGATTGCGCCGATCACCAAATCCGAGAGTGGTAACCGTTGGCCCTTCGAAGCAAGTTCGCGACCGAGATCAGCGGCAGCCTGCCAATCGCTCCACGTCGGTTCCACGTAGTGAGCCAACTTCAGGCGGGATGCGATCCAGTCCGCTTGATCCTTGCGCCGGCAACCGATCAGTACCTCCGCGACGATTGGGCCTGCCAAAGCAATCCGGTCTGCCGACAGCAACCGATCGACCGCAAGTTTCTCCGGCGAGCCGGGCTTCGCAAAAAAAATGATGCCCAGACACATGTGTCCACAAATACCCAGTCATCCATGCAGAGGGACCTTAGGTCGGAAAACCGGTTTCGCCGAGTTCGAGGGACTCCAACTGTTCCGACGGGTCGACGAAGTCAACGTGGCCCGAAACCGATTGCAGTTGGCGGAGTTGGCAGAGCCGCAGGAACTCCCGTGCCGCCCGACCCACGGCTTCCGCATCGGAATCGATCTGAGTGAGTTGCCTGATCTGCGCGAGCTCTTCACTGCTCAGAGTAACTGTGACGCTCATTTCCATGCCTCCTGTGTGTCCGCTGGCGGCAGCCTCTCCGATTATAACGACACTGCCCGGACAAGAGAATTGCTCGCCTATCTCGCTTGGAGCCATGAGTTGTGATTCGCCATCCCGCAAGGAGTGACGAGTGAACCGCGGAAAGCCAACGTCGATGGAACGGCTGCGGGTCCCAGGAAGGTGCCGAGTTTCGATACCCGTTTCGAGTCTTCGCGGCCGCCTCTATTGCCGCTTCGCGGCAATAGAGCAGGAGAGAGGAGAGCAGGAGAGAGGAGAGAGGAGAGAGGAGAGCCGAAGAGAATTCGCTCCGCCTTTCTTCACTCTCCTGCGGTCTCCTCTCGACTCTCTCCCCTCTTCTTCGCCGGGTTCCGCCGGATGCCCGTTCGACTACAATGACGCGGTTCACCCGACTCCCGCTCGAGTTACACGCAACTTTTCAACAGGAGTTCCGCCATGTCTGCTGGAACAGGACTCGCCGGTCTGCATCTGGTCGGTCTGCAGGAACTGAGGAAGAACTGGGGTTGGTTCCTGGCACTGGGCATCATCCTCGTCGTGCTCGGCATGATTGCCCTCGGAGCGTCGGTGGCGATGACGCTGGCCGGCGTGTTCTTCTTCGGCTGGCTGCTGATCGTGGGGGGCGTGCTCGAGGCGGTGCACGCGTTCTGGCGTGAGAAAGGGTGGGGCGGTTTCTTCATTGATCTGCTGACCGGCATCCTGTATGTCGTCGTGGGGTTTCTGCTGGTGGCCAACCCCGCCGCCAGCGCCTTGGCCCTCACCCTGTTAATTGCCTTCTTCCTGATGTTCGGCGGCTTGTTTCGGATCGTGGTGGCCGTGGCGGTGCGGTTTCACAACTGGGTGTGGCTTCTGCTGCACGGGGTGGTCAACCTGCTACTGGGTTTGCTCATCTGGCGGCAGTGGCCGCTCTCGGGCCTGTGGGTGATCGGCTTGTTCATCGGGATCGACCTGCTCTTTAACGGCTGGTCGTTGGTGATGCTGGGATTGGCTGCCCGCAAGATCCCCGCCGACACGGCCGCGGCGGTACCGCAACCGGCCTGAGCGCGGTGGGTGTCGCCACGAGCTTCCCGTGCGGGCGGGAAGCCGATGTCGAGGTCGATGCGTGGAATGACCGTGGCGCGATCACGATCGTGCCGGCCGAATACGCCACGACGGGGAGCCGCAATCCTAGCGGGCGGGTGTACATGTGCGTGCGTCGCTGACGACGCCCGACATACATGTACAGCGCTCGCTCACCGGACAACCCCATGGGGCGTAGCGTTTGACCCACCCGGTGCCGGAGCACAGGGGGCAACGGTCCGGCGCGGCGCGTGTGACCGGTTCCTGGCAGGAAGTTTCTGGAACTGTTTCCAAATGGTTGGTGGCGATGATCAGCGGCGGCATAGCAGTAGGTAGGCAGGCAGCAGGAATCGGCGGAGGTTGGACAGCCTATGTCGGTGGCGTGTACAAGCCATCGGCAGAATCATCCTGATTCTTGCACCTCCACACTATCCATGGTGTATCACGAACCGCGGAATTACACCAGGGCAATCAGTGGGTTTCTTGGACGGGAGTCCGGGGCGGGGCGGACGAGACGTCTGTCCGGGGGCCGGTTTCGGCTCGTTCCGCTGCGCGCTGCCGGAGCACCTCCTGATTGTGCCGATCCTGTTCGGCGTAGGCCGTCCGGCAGGCCGCGACAAACGGCTCGACGGCGGCCACCACGTCCGGCTCAAGCCCCGGGACGGCCCGGCCGCCGCGCACCACGGTGAACTCCGTGCGCTGACGTTCTTTTTCCTCCTTGAGCGCCACGCGTGCCGCCTCCCGCTGCGTTTCGGCCTGCCGCACGGCGTCCCAATCCCGGTAGGCCAGCACGCCGGGAAACGTCCGACCGGCGTCGGTCCTCACGCCTGCGGCGGCCAACGGCGTCTGAACGACCTCGCGGGCCGCCTGACATCGGCCCACCCCGCGCTGCCTGCGCCGCACGGTCTGGAGCTGCGTTGCGTAGCTCTCGCGCGCCTCCTGCCAGGCCCGCTGCTGCGCGGGGCTGGCGGTCCGGAACAGGTTGTTGGCCAACTGGCGGGCCTGCCGCTGGAACTCGTCGCTCACCACGGGCCCGCGGCGAAACCAGCCCCACGGCCACCACCGGCTGTCGTACCAGCGGGCGGCATGCGTCCCGAGAAACTCCACCCCCGCGACCAGGCGGGCGGCCAACTGCACGTCAGCCTGCTGGCGCTCGCCCGTGACCAGGGGAAACGGGTGGTCGGCCAGGAACCGCAGCTGAACGAGGCTCTGACGGAGCGTGTCGCCGAAGAACAGCGGCTGCCAACCGGTTTGCAGCACCGCCGCCTGTTCGGCGGCCAGATCGATCAGGATCGCATCGACCAGCGACTGGGCGGCGGCAACGTCGTCGGCCTCCAGCGACTGCGGATCGATCCGCGCCGACTCGCCGAGTACGCGCAGCTTGTCGCTCAACAGGTACACCTTCTCCTCAAACCGCAAGGCTTGCAGCAACGCGCTGCGCACGCCGGTACCGGTAACGAACGCGGGCTGATGCAGCGTCGCCGCGTCCGCGCTGATCGCGACCAGATTCGGGTGGTGATCGCCCAGCGTGGGCATGACCGTCAACGTGCCTTGGTATTCGTGCGTGAAGAAGATGCCGCTGCGCGGTTCCTCCTCGCGGCGGGCCTGCTGCTCCGCCGGCGTCCGTTCGCTCGGTAACCGGTATGTCACAACCACGCGCCGGCCGGGGGCGCGATGCTGCAGCCTGCGCTGCAAGTCGGCCGCCTGGCGGCGCAGCCGCCGGGCGCTGGGGGAGCGCACACCGTAGATGTCAATGTCCGACGTCTGGCGCAGCGGATCAGGACGCGCTGCCTTCGCGCCGTGCCGCACCAGCTCATCCACCTGATCGAAGAGTACGTCCACGTCCTCCAGCGGTTCGGACTTGAGGAAGGACTTGACCGACCCGTACCGGTACTCGGGCTCGCCGTCGGTGGGGATGAGGCGTTCATGAAACAGGTGGTTCAGGTCACGCTGCCCGTCGTTGACGATCAGCAGCCGGATGTCGTGACTGGCTGCGGCCTTGATCAAGTCCATCTGGCTCAGGAACTGATCCGCATACCGCGTACCCAGCGCGGTCTGGAACGGAGCGTTGGAGAGGATGATGGTCTTGCCATGCAGATCGCGGAGTAGATTCTGTCCGTGTGCGAGCTGTTCGCTCAGGGAGAGCGAATCGTTGAGCGAGATGTCCCACACGTTGATCTTCTGTCCCACGGTGGCCGCCGCCTGTTCCCAGGCCTGCAGTTCTTCCGGCGTCGTGCTGTGGTGTGTGATCAGCAGGATATCCGTCGTCGGATCGAACTCGTAGGCCCGGGCAATGCGGACCGGAAAGTCGCGCCGGTGCCGATCGCGCGGCTGGTGCGGCGTATGGCGTTGTCCGAGTTCGAGTGTCACGAACACCTCGGCTCGCGTGTATCCCGGAGCCCCCGGGAGGACGCCCAGGATCGTGCGCACCGTGGCGGTTTGTTGCGCCGCCAGCAGCGGGATGTCCGTGTGGTAGCCCGTGTCCCAGGGAACCTGCTGACCCTGCAGATCCAGCAGCATCAGATGCGGAGCCAGTTCGGCATTGGCCAGCTGGATCCGGACGCCCACCGACCGCTGGCCCGCGGAAGCCGCCCCCAGGTCGTGCCGCGAACGGTTCTGGACGTCCACCAGCAGCAACGCCGCCCGGCCCGGTGTCTGGGACTCGAGCGACTGGACGGCCGCCAGTTCGGCCGGAAACGCGACGGTGAATTCCTGCCGCGGGTGCTGGTTCGCATAGGGCCGATTGACGCGCGACTGCACGGCCAGTGGATCGATGTGGACCGTCACGCGCAGCGGATCACCCACCGGCACGTCGTCCAGTTCCGGCACGCGGGCCGTGAGCGTTTCCTGCGCGAACGAGTAGCTCGCCCCTGGTTCCAATGACACCGGCAGCTGCAGCCGCTGTGCCTGGGGCTCGACCCACGGCCCACCGCCCAGCAGGACCTGGGGCGGCTGCGCGAGCGGCGTCGGCATGCCGCCGCTGTTGCGGACGGTGACGTTGCTGACCACGAGTCGGCTGGTGGGCTCGGCGCAGTCGTCTTCCAGCTGCAGATCGTAGCCGGTGATCTCCAGCTCGTAGCGCTCCGCATACTGCGTCACGTGCGTGCCGTCCTGCACGAGCAAGTGCACGTGACCGGGTGCTCCCGATCGACCCGGCTGGAGCCGCGCGGCTCCATCTCTTCCGCGCGCGCCGCGCGGGCCATCGTGGCCTCCGGGATTGTGATGGTGCTGGTGGACGGTGTGCGGCTGGGGCCGACCCTGCGCATCGGTCCGGTACTCGGTCGACGAAGTCGTCCACGAGTGTCCGGCGCCTCCGGCCCCTCCCGGCCCGCCCTCACCGCCGGCGCCGTTGGCGCCCGGCTGCCCACCGGCCCCGCTGTCGGCGCGGGCCTCGATGAGCATCAGGAGGTCGGTATCGAGCGCGTCGACCTGGACCGTAATCAGACCGCCGTCGCCCCCCGCGGCGCCGCTGGTGCCGTTTCCCCCGTCGCCGCCACGGCCCCCCGCACTGCCATCGCCGCCGGACGACCACTGCGTCGCATCGACCCCGTCAATACCGCGACCACCCGCTTCGCCATCGCCGCCGCGTCCGCCGTGGCCGCCCTGGCCGCCGCAAGCCAGCAATCGGACGCGTCCGCGGTCGGAGATCACCACACGCTCGCGGACCAACTCCAGGCGGCGGCCGGGAATGGCGCGGCGCCCTTCGAGCTCGACGACGCCGGGCGATCGGTTATCGGCGCGGAGCACCAGTTCGATTTCTCCCGCCCGCTCGCCCGGCTGCGCTTCGCCGGCGTCACCTCCAGGCCGCCCGTGGTAGCCGTGCTGGGCAACCGATCCGGCAAACGTGGTCCCGTCGCGGCCGTCGCGACCGTCCACGCCACTCGCATCAATCACCAGCAGCGCGGGCTCCTCGGACCCCTCCGGTTTCGCATCCGGGTGCGATGCAGCATCTCCCGGGGGGATATCCATGTCGTCCTCCTCACCTCGCGACCCCCAGCACCGCCGCTCAGCGGCCCAGGATCTTGCGGATGCCTTGCAGTGACAACCTGGTGGATTCCATAGGCGTCTTGCCCGGCGGGTACGTCTCCTGCTCGACCGTATACCACTCGGTGCCGCCTACCTCCACGCAGACCTGAAAGATGTCACTCCACGGCACGGAATCCTGGCCGATGAACGGCTGGCCGCTGTCTCCGTCCACCACCGTCGGTTTGCAGTGGATGATCTTGCTGCGCTGCGGATACTGGCGGATCATCGCCACCGGATCGACTCCCGCCGCGACCGTCCAGCCGACATCCTGCTGCAGCACGACGTCGGGCGAAGTGCGTTCGGCGAAGAGTTCCCAGTACGTCTTGCCCGACTGGGGGTCCTTCTGGAACTCACCGGTGTGGTTGTGATACCCGGTGAACATGCCCTGCGGTTTGAGCTGTTCGGCGGCGGCGTTGAAAATCTCGGCCAGTTCCCGGCTCTTTTCGGGGTCCGCGAACCGTCCATCGCCCGGCACGATCAGGTACTTGCAGCCCAGCGCCTGGTGGAACGCGATGGTCTCGGCCAGCGCGTCGCCCTGCAAGGTGCCGGTCCCGATGTGTGTGCCGGCCACCTTGAGCCCGAGGTCGTCGAGGCGCTTGCGCAGCGCCGCCGCTTTGCCTGCGTAGGCATGATAGCCGGCGAATTCCACCGCTTCAAAACCCATGCGTGCCACCTCGTCCAGCGCTCGGTCGAAGTCCTTCGCACAGTCGTCCCGAATGGAATACAGCTGCAGCGCGATCCCCGGCCGGGCGACCGCGCTGACGGGCCCGGCCGCGGCGCGCGTCCACGCGTGGAGCACGCAGCCAGCGGCCGTCAGCTTAAGGCAGTCGCGTCGCGAAAGGAGGTGTCGTGAGTCGTTCATCTCGGATGTGCTCCTGTCAAGAAAGCTGTGCCGCCGTCTTTTCGACAAACGCCAGGCACTGCGCCACTTCCTGCATCAGTTCCGGCGATTCGTGTTCGTATTCCACCGCCATCACGCCACGGAAGCCTTGACGCTTGAGCTCCTTCAACACGTCGGCGTACTCGGCCAGCCCTTGGCCCAACGGCACGTCGCGCGCTTCCGGCTTGGCCCATTGGCCTACATCCTTCAGATGGAAGCTGACAATGCGCCCCTCCAGCTGGCGCAGGCAGTCCATCGGCCGCAGCCCGGAACGCACCCAGTGCCCCGTATCGCAGCAGGCACCAATGCGTTTGCCACGGCCCTGGCAGACGGCCAGGATGCGGTCCGGATGCCAATAACGTGAGTCGGGAGACTTCGGGTGATTGTGAATGGCCAGATTGATGGCGAACTCGTCGCACAGCTTCTCGACCATGTCGAAGGCCTCGGGTGGCGGTTCCGACACGATCGTCTCCACACCCATTTCGCGGGCAAACTCGAAGGCGCGCACGGCCGCGTCCCGATCGGTGCTGACATCGGCGTAGTAGGTCGGCATGGAGATGCCGAGATCGGCCATCCGCTGCTTCATTTCCTTGCGTTGCGACGGCGTCAGTTTATCGCTGGTCGTGAGCCCCGGCTGCTGGCTGTCCAGCGGCAGGAAGAATCCGGGCTCGACGTGCCGCACGCCCAGGGCGGCCGTTTTTTGCAGCGCGTCGTAGAAGGGCATGCTGCGAAACGTGTAGATTTCGATCGACACCTGCCAGCCCAGCTTCTCGGCGCTCGGTGTGCTGAGCTTAATCGCGTCCGCCGCCAGCGCAGTGCGTCCCAGAACGCTTGGCAGCGCCGCGCCCGCCGCCAGTACACTCGCCGTCTGCAGAAACGTGCGTCGGTCCAGGTTGCCTCTCATAGCCGTGTCTCCGTGTGGTGAATGAACGTGATCGGGCAGGGGAGGGTGCCGGCGGTCCGCGGTCATGGGCGCTGCCGGCCCAGAGACGCCGCAGCGCGGCCACCGCCGCGCTCCCCATTGTCGGCCCCCCTGGGAAGCCACGCAAGCGGGTCGCCGGGACCCGCCTTAAACCCGTGCTGTCAACACTCCACCATGTTGACCGCTAACCCTCCCCGGGACGTCTCCTTGTACTTGCTGCTCATATCCGCCCCTGTCTGCCGCATGGTGGCGATCACGCGGTCGAGCGACACACGATGCGTGCCGTCGCCGGCCAGTGCCAGTCGCGCCGCGTTGATCGCTTTGACCGCTCCCATGGCATTCCGCTCGATGCACGGCACCTGCACCAGACCGCCCACGGGATCGCATGTCAGGCCGAGATTGTGTTCCATGCCGATCTCGGCGGCGTTTTCCACCTGCGGTACCGAACCACCCAGGGCCTCGCTCAGCGCGGCGGCCGCCATCGAACAGGCGACCCCCACCTCACCCTGGCACCCGACCTCCGCCCCGGAGATCGATGCGTTGAGCTTGTACAGCAGGCCAATGGCACCGGCCGTCAGGAGAAAACGAATAATCGCTTCATCATCCGCGCCCCGCACGCGTACCAGATAGTGCAGCACCGCCGGCACGACTCCCGCCGCGCCGTTGGTCGGCGCCGTCACGACCCGCGTGCCCGCCGCGTTCTCTTCATTCACCGCCATGGCCCACATGCAGACCCAATCCAGCACGACCAGCGGATCGCGCAGGTTCACCTCCGGTCGCTCGGTCAGCTCCTGGAAGA
>JALOQX010000233.1 GCA_025459265.1 Pirellulaceae bacterium
CGCCAGTACACACCCGGCCGGGCGGACCAGTTCGGCCGCGGCCAGCGCGAAAAGCCCCATGCCGCAGCCGAAATCGAGCACCGTCATGCCGCACCGCACGTACGGGCTCAGGATCCGCCGCGGGTCGTGAATCCAACGTCGCAGGGGATTGTCGATGAAGTAGCCGCCCCACCAGGGACAGACATGAGGACGCATGCGACAGTGGGCTCCCGTCGCGGCAGACCCGCGAGCGTGAATCAGCGGTAGGCCTCCAGGTAGCCGCGAAAATCAACCGTGTGCGGATCCAGCGGGCGGTAGGGAAGCGGTTTGGGATCGAGCCACTGGACGACCGTGTCTTTGATCGCGTAGGCAAAGAAGTGGTTGCCCCGCGGGTTGTAGTGGCCAATGAAAAACTGCCGGACGTACTGGTCATACGGCAGGCCCGACGCGCGCCAGTCGCGCGCATGGACGACATTCATGTCGAAGGAACGGATCCCCTCCGCCGCCAGATACTCGACGATCTCCTGATCATAGCGTGTGCCCTGCCGGCACAGCTCTGGGAGCACGCGATACGGATCAAAGAGGACGACCAGCAGCTGGTTCCCGTTCTGCTGGGTGGCGTCGCGCAGTCGGCCCAGCACATAGCGTGTGGCCTGCAGCGCGTAGCGATCGAGCAGCTGTGCCGCCTGCGGCCGCCCCTGCGCCGCGTCGGCCGCCTCCCACGGACAGCCCAGTCGCGCTGCCAGCTGGGCGACGCGCGGCTCGTCCAGATCCGCGATCTGCCCCGCTTTGAACAGGCTCAACTGCAGCGCCAGGTCGTCCCGCAGGTGCTCGACCATCCACTCCGGGTCCGTCATCCGGTAAAGCGACTCGCGAGTCGGCAGGAGATTGTCGCGTTCCATCCAGTGGCCGGTGGCCAAGTCCATTTCGACGTACGGCCAGAAGTTGTTGTGGAACATGCGACCACCCTGGTGGTCCCAGTGCGGATAGATGTGCGCGTGGCGACAACGCAGGAGGCTGCGGACATGGTCGTCGCCCCAGATGTAGAAGATCACGTACCGGGCAGCGAACTCCCCCCGCTCCTCGCGCAGCAGCCGACGATACGCCTGGTAGACCCCGTAGCCGCCCATGCCGAAATTGCGGATTGGCTCGCCCAGGTGTCCGGCGAGGTACTCCTGCCACGTCTCCGCATCGCTCACCTGGTGGCACTGCGTGAAGCTGTCCCCGTACGTATTGATGCGACATGGACGATCGGCGTAGACCAACGAGGTGCGCGCCCCGTTGGGTTGCACCGTGGAGATTGTGGCGCTGCCATCGATGCCGTCCACGGGCAGATAGTTGCCGAGGATATAGCCGAGTTCGGGGTCGAACTGCGCCCAGCTCGGCCCGGCCAGGAACCGGTCGATCAGCTCCCGCGAGACCGCGCTGTGCCGCAGGTATTCGGCGAAACTCGGCACCGGTTCGTCGGCGACCGCCGGCAGGCACAGCGCGGGAAACGCGCCCCACCAGGCCCCGAGCAACACGGCACGCAGGTGTCGCGTCATCGTCAGCTCTCCGCCGGGGATGCGCCCCCCTGGTTCGGCTCGGCGACGGCCGGCGGTGGGCTCGTGCGGCGGGCTTCCGGAATCGTCGCGCGCGGATTGAGCACCACCGTCTCGCCTTCCGCCACTCCGTCGACGACTTCCACCATCTGGTCGTTGGACATGCCCAGGAGCAGTTGCCGGCGTTCGATGCCGTTGGCCGTTTCCACCCAGCAGGCGAATTCGCCGTTCATTTCGAGCACGGCGGGAACCGGGATCATGAGCACGTCGGGTTTCCGGTCGACCAGGATCTCACACCGGGCCGTCATGCCCGGCCGCAACCCCTCCGGCGCACCTTCGATGGACGCGATGCAGTGATACTGCTTGACGAAGCCGGTCCGCCAATCGGGCGGCATCGGCTGATTGGCAATGCTCACCAGCCGGCCGCGCAAGCGCTTGCCCTGCACCTCGACGCGCACCGGCAGCTCGCCACCGGACGACTCCGCCTGGGCCAGTGCTCGGCCGAGCGGTTCGACACGCGACTCGTGGACGACGACCCGCACCTGCATCTGGCCCAGGTCCGGCAAGCGGAGGATGGTCTGGCGTTCCCGGACCGACGCCCCCATTTCAATCTGCGGCTGCTGCTGCTGGCCGCGGCGATCCGTTTCGTTCGCGTAGACGACCATTCCGTCGGCCGGCGCGGTAATCACCGCTTTGGGCACCTGTTCCTCGAGTCGTTTGAGTCGGGATTCTTCCAGGGCGAACGAGGCTTCCTCTGCTGCTACCTGGGCCTCGGCCGCGTCGCGCCGGCTGGTCAGCTCCTGCAACGTCTTCTCTTTCGTGAAGCGCACGAGCACGTCTTTGGCGGTCTGCGCGGAATCGAGTTCCAGCTTGGCCCGCTCCACCGAAAATTTCTGACTGGCCAGATCCAGCGCGCTGATGTACCCCTTGCGAAACATCCGCTCGGAATGCTCCAGCGCATTCTGGGCGGAACGCAGGTTCTCGCTGGCAATCGTGATCTGGTTCTCGGCCGCCAGCAGCTCCTGGACGTATGTGCCCTCCAGGTACTCCTGAACCGCCGTCTGCGCCGCCGCGAAGTCCTTCTCCGACTGCACCATCGCAGCGCGGGCCTTCTCGTAGGCAATCCGCTGCTGGTTGAGCTTCTCCTCGAGATCCGAGGCATCCAGTTCGACCAGCTTGTCTCCCTTCCGCACCTGCGTCCCGTCCTCCACGATCCACAAAATGACGCTGCCCCCCACCATCTCGCACTTGATGTCGATGTTGACCGCGCTTTCCAGATTGCCCTCTTCATTGAGGATCAGCGCCAGTTCTCCCCGGCGCACCTCCGCCGTCTCCATGTCGCGGCGCCCCGCCGGCCCGCGGCCGCCGGCATACCAGACGGCCGCCCAGCCCGATGCGGCCAGACCGGCCACCAGCACCAGGCTGATCACCGCGCGTTTGACCCACGGACGGGACCTCCGCACGCGGAGCGCGGGACGCCCACTCTCCCGGGAGCCGCTCACAGAATCTGCCGCGTGTTCGTCCACCGGGGAGCTTTCCACAGCCATGTTGCTTCACCTCACGCCCGCTGCCTCGTTCGCCCGTCAGGCTCCGACGGGCCGCTCGTACCAGTATACTGAACCCGCCAGTCCCCGCGACGATTCGGCGGTCCGTCGATTTACCGGGGGGCCAGCGTGAACTCCGGCAGCGGGACGATCGCACCCCCACTGACGGCGGACTGGTGGGCGCAGATTCCCACGCAGGTCCAGTTGGCGGACGTGGCGGCATTCGGCCACGGATCGCGGTCCTCGGCCAGCGCCGAGAGGAACTCGTGCACGAGGTGCGGGTGCGACCCCCCGTGTCCGGCCCCCTGAATGAACGACAGGTGTTCCGCGTCCTGGATGGACCGCGTGAAGGGCCGGATCGGTTCGGGCAGCCGCTGCGCGTAATCCGGCACGTCGACCCGCGACGGGATCTCCGGTTCCGGCTTCTTGGCGGTATGCAGCACGTGCGGCTCGCCCTCCACCAGCGCCCACTCGAAACTCCGCTTCGTCCCGTAGACATCGAAACTCTCGCGGTACTGGCGGGCGGTGTCATAAAGGAAGCGCCAGATATGCGCCACGACATCCGAGTCCTTGACCTTGATGTGACAGGATTCCACGGCGAAGCGATTCCCCGACTTCTCCTGGATGTCAGCGCGCACGGAACCCGACCCGAAGCACGAGACGTATTCCGCGCGGCCATTGAGCAGCCCGAGGCAGGGACTCACCACGTGCGTCGCATAGTGCATCGGGATCATCCGCTCCCAGTAGGCAGGCCACCCGTCCATGTCCTGCGGATGCGACGCCTGCAGGTACTGGATCTTCCCCAGGTCACCCCGCTCGTACAGTTCTTTCAGGAACAGGAACTCGCGGGAGTAGACCACCGTCTCGGCCATCATGTACTTCCGACCTGTCTGGCGCACCAGTTCGACGATCCGCCGGCATTCGTCGACCGTGGTGGCCATCGGCACCGTGCACAGGACGTGCTTGCCCGCCTCGAGTGCCGCGATCGACATGGGTGCGTGATCGGGGATGGGCGAATTGATATGGACGAAATCGACGTCGGGATCCGTCAACACCTGGTCGAACCGCGTGTAGCGTTTGGCGACGCCGAACGTATCACCGATCTGATTCAGCCGTCCGGCGTTGCGCTGGCAGATGGCGTACATGTTCGCCCCGGGGTGCCGCTGGTAAATCGGAATGAACTCGGCCCCGAAACCCAGTCCGATAATCGCCACGTTGAAGGGTCTGGTCGGCATGGTCGTCTCTCCCGTGTGAAGCACCTACCGGAAAACCGGCCGGCGGACGGACCTCCCGGTCCGTCACAAGGTTGCCGGATCGGCATTAGTCCAGCAGCGGTTGATCTTTGGTCTCCGGGGCGAAGGGGAGCATCAGGAGGCCGAGCAGGAAGATGCTGCACATTGTCAGACCGGCCCAGCGCAGAGGCTCCGCGGTGTGGACGTAGACCTGACTCGTCAGCAACCCCAGCATGGTCGGGCCGGCGGCGGCCACGAAACGCCCCACGTTGTAGCAGAAACTGGTCCCTGTGCTGCGCAGATAGGTCGGAAACAGCTCCGGGAAATAGATGGCATACCCGGCAAACAACGACAACTGGCAAAAGCCCATGATGGGGACGAGCACGAAGATCTGCCAGAATTCGCTGAGGAACGCGAACACCGCCGCCGTGCTGAAGAACGCAGCCGTGAACGCGATGGCAAACGCCGCACGCCGCCCGATTCGCTGCGTGAGCACGCCGAACCCGAACATCCCGAAAAAGGCGCCGAGATTGATCATCAGGGACGTGATGCCCTTCCAGAACGCCACGCGGCCCACCACTTCGTGCGGTGGCAAGCCGCCGGCCATGAAGCGGGCGGTCAGCACATTGCCGACCAGGTCCATCGTGAAGAAGCCGACCGCCCACAGCCCCACGACGCCGGAAAAGGCCAGGCCCAAGCCCACCAGTGCCCGCCGACGCCAGCGGGGATCGCCGAAGAGCGCGCGATACGAGCCCAGTTCCCGCGCCACACTCGTCTCATGGGACACGTGCTCCCAGCGCTCCGGCTCGCGTAACCGCCGGCGGATCAGGAGCGCCAGCAGGGCCGGAATGGCCCCCACGACGAACAGCGGACGCCACACGCTCCCCACCAGCCCGGCATGCACCAGCCCGCCCATCGCCATGTTCAACAGCGCCGCCGTCACGTTGCCGAACGCCGACAACGCCTGCAGCAGACTCAGCGCATAGGGCCGCGCCCGGTCTGGCATCACCTCGGCGACCAGCGCCACCCCGACCGCAAACTCGCCCCCCACGCCCAGCCCGGTCAGGAACCGGTAACAGGCGAAATCCCAGAAGCTGACGCTCAGGGCGCTCAGTCCCGTGAAGAGCGAGTACAACAGGATCGTGATGACCATCGTCTTGGCGCGGCCGATCCGGTCCCCCAAGACGCCGAACAACAACCCCCCACTGGCCCACCCAATCAGGAAGATCGACGTGGCATAGCCGGCATACGCGTCGACGATGGCCTTGGATGCCGCCGGATCCGCCACCCGCAACAGATCCTGCATGGCCGGCTGACGCGCCAGGATGAACAGCTGCTGGTCCAGGCAATCGAACATCCAGCCCAGCGCCGCGACGATGAGCACGAACCAGTGATAGCGGTTCAGTTCGCGATACCAGGGCGTGAGGGGCTGGTTCATGCGGCTGTTGATAGCCGAAGCACGCGCCTGCGTCAACAACCCGTGCCGCGCGCGTCAGCCGCCAGCGCATCCCGTTCCCAGGCTTCCACCGGCGGCACGATCCGCCGCACATGCACGCGGACCGGGACGTCGGCCCCACGGGCCCACGCCAGCGCCAGCCAATGCTCGCCCTCCACCAGCCACTGCCACATCTGCCACCGCGCCGGATCGTCGGCCAGCTCGGCGTCCAACGCCAGGTGCGGAGCACCCGGCTTGTCGTAGCAACACGTAACCTGCGCAAAAGGAAGTGACAGTCCAAGCCCGCGCGCCTTGGCGTACGCCTCCTTGAGCGTCCAGCGCTGGAGCAGGAAGCGCCGCCGTTCCTCCGCTGCCAACCGGTCAAACTGACTCCGTTCCGCCGCCGACAGGAAATACCCCGCTATCCGCTCGTCCACCTCGCGGTCCGCCGACTCGACGTCAATCCCTACAGGGTCCCCGCGCGCAAAGGCACACGCCACCAGGTGGTCGGCGTGCGAATGGTTGAACTGCAGATCGGACAGGCTCCCGGGCTCCGCCAACCGGGGTTTCCCGTGCGCGGAATGAGCGAAGGTCCACGCCTCGGGCGGACACGCCCCGTAGCATGACAGCAACGTGCGGAGCAGCACGCGCGCCAACAAGAACTGCCGCCGGTCTTTGTCGAACAGGAACCGATCATGCCTCGCTCGCTCGTCGGGCGCCAGCAGGGCCAGATAGCGCGCGAGGACTTCCGACCAGGGCGGATCCCGCGTCAGACAATACCAGACATGCACTTCATGCTGTGCCAACGCGACGGCCATGCCGCCCTCCACCAGGTGCCCACCGAGCGCTCGATCGGGACGCGACAGCTGGCAGTGTACCGTGCCGCCGTTGAGAGCGTCGACGGCAGAACGCCCGCGGGCTCCACCTGCCTGGCCGGGCAAGCTGGGACCATAAACTGTTTGCCCAGTTTGCCCAGAATGAGGCCGGCCCATTTTCCTGTCTTTGCCCGCGCGGCGGATTCGGATAAATTCCCCGCACGACGGGCACCTGCCTTGCCGCGGTCGGTCACGGCGCGCGTCACTCAACTCCAGGGATGGTCGACGGATGAAGAACTTCGTGCGTGCTCTGCGTGAGGCGCTGTGTTACTGGCGGACCCTCGTCTGTGCCACGCTTTGTTCGCTGGTCGTGGCCGCGCTGTGGGGGGGGAATATCGGAGCCCTGTTTCCGATCATCCAGGTGACGTTGGGGGAAGAGTCACTGCAGCACTGGGTGGCGGCCCGGATCGCGGCGTCCGAGCAGTCGATCGACGACCTGTCGCAGCGGATCGGCGTGGCCCACGACGCGCTGGCCACCGCGGCACCGCACGAACTGACGCCGCTGCAGGCCCGGATCGCGCAACTGGAGAGTGAACGTGCGACGTTGGAGGCGTCCCTGCGGTCTTCGCGGCGGCTCCAGCCGTGGGTCGGGCGCCTCCTGCCGGAAGACCCGTTCCTGACCGTCGTGGTCGTCATCACGGTGCTGATGGTCAGCACGGTGATCAAGCACGTGTTCATGCTGCTCAACACGATGCTGATCGCGAACGTGTCGAACCGGATCGCGCGCCGCACGCGGCTGCGCGTGTTCGAGCGCGCGATGCACATGGACCGCGCCGGGTTTGCGAAGTACGGGACGAGCGGTTTCACGACGCAGATCACGGCCACGACCGACATGCTGGCCAACGGCATCATGGAAGTCTATGGCGGCGCGATTCGCGAGCCACTGAAGATCATCGCGTGTCTGGCCGGAGCCTGCTACATCTCCTGGCGGCTGCTCGTCCTCTCCTTGATCATCGCGCCGCTGGTGACGTACCTGATCGTGTGGCTGAGCAAACGCATCAAGTCGGTATCGCGTCGCGCGCTGGAGCAGGCGCGCAGCTTCCAGCACGTGATGCTGGAGGCGTTTGGGAGCATTCAGACGGTACAGGCCTACGGGATGGAACGGACGGAGCAGCAGCGCTTCGAGCGGACGACGCTGGACCTGCTGCGGCTGTCGCTCAAGTCCGCGTTCTACAACGCCTTGACGCGTCCGGTGACTGAACTGCTGGGGATCGGCATGGTCGGCACGACCGTCATTGTCGGGGCGTACCTGGTATTGAATCATGAGACCCATCTGCTGGGTGTGCGGATCACCGACACGCCGCTGAGCGTCTCCACGATGATGGTGTTCTTTGGACTGTTGGTCGGAGCCAGCGATCCGGTGCGCAAACTCTCGACGGTCTTCACCGGGGTCAACTCCGGGATTGCGGCCGCGGATCTGCTGTACCCGCTGTTGGACCGCGAACCGCTGATCCGGTCGCCGCGGCACCCGCGCATGATTGCTCGCCCTCATCGCCGCCTGGAACTGCGGGACGTCACCTTCGCGTACCCGGGCCACGACAGCGTCCTGAGCGGCATCAACCTGGACATTCCCTTCGGCTCGAAGGTCGCCTTGATTGGCGTCAACGGCAGTGGCAAGACGTCGCTCATCCACCTGATCTGCCGCTTCTACGACCCCCAGCAGGGCAGCGTGCTGCTGGACGGGATCGATCTGCGCGAACTGGCGCTGGACGACGTGCGGAACCGGATCGGGCTGGTCACGCAGCAGACGGAATTGTTCAACGACACGATCCTCTACAACATCCGCTACGGGTCGCTCAACGCCACCGACGAACAGGTCCGGCGCGCGGCCGCCATGGCGCATGCCCACGAGTTCATCATGACGTTCCCCGAACGGTACGACACGCGGGTTGGCCAGTCGGGGCAGCGCCTCAGCGGCGGCCAGCGGCAGCGCATCGCGCTGGCGCGGGCGATTTTGCGGGACCCCGAGATCCTGATTCTGGATGAGGCGACGAGCCAGATCGACCTGGAAAGCGAGCGGCTGATCCACCAGGTGCTCACCGAGTTCAGCCGCAATCGCACGCTGATCCTGATCACGCACCGACTGGCCAGCCTCGGTCTGGCCGACCGCATCTACGAACTGGACGCCGGCCGCATGCTGCCCCGCGACGTCCGCCCGAAGCTTTCGGCGTGAACGGTGGTACAACCGAACGGCGTGAAGCGGAAGGGGGACAGAGAGCGGGATGGGGACCGCCGAGGCCACCGTCGAGGACAGCACTCGAGTTCCGCTCCCCCATCGGCTCGCCCGATGGGGAGCGCAGACCATCGGCTACGCGCCAGCAACACCGCGCGCACCCTCCGCTCCCCCATCGGCTCGCCCGATGGGGAGCGCAGACCATCGGCTACGTGGCACGCTGCGTGTGGGTCGCGCTCCGGCTGTGGCGGCCTCGGCGGAGCTCGGGTTGCGTGGTGGCCCGTTGGCTCGGCCGCCCGGA
>JALOQX010000510.1 GCA_025459265.1 Pirellulaceae bacterium
CTCTTCGAGGACCGGGTCGTCACGGTTCAATACGCCCACCAGGGCCGGGAACCAATTGACGGACAGGCTCGTGTAGGTGGCGTTGCCGGTTTGCGTGCCGAGGGTGCCGATGACCGCGACGACCTCGCCCGAGTCCAGCAGGTGTGACGCGCTGATCTGGTAGTCGGCATCCTGGCTGTCGCCGAGGCAGTTCATCGGTCCCCGCGGCAGTTCGATTTCCGGCACCGGGGCCGGCGGGCCGTCGTGTCCCAGGCAGTGCTGACCGATCAGATCGACCCACAGCGACAGGCTCTGGAGGCTACGTGCCGGGACGTCCTGGTCCCAGTATTCCTTTACCGCCGTCACGAGGTTCGCCAGATCAGCCTCGAAAGCGTGTTCGTCGATATTCGCCGTCTTCGGCTCGTACTCCGGAATGTCGAACGGCATGCGGGCGGCGCCATTGTCAGGCTCCCGCACGCGCAGGATGGTGAGCGGGAGCTCCTTACGCCACTTCTCGCCCAGTTCGTCGTCATTCGGCATCGAATAGCGGATGTAGCTGATCAGATCATCGGCCTCGGCCCCATAGCCTGTGCGAACAAGGTACGGAGAGACGGGTTCCACAAATACGTGATCCGCTTCGACGCCGTCCAGCGCTACGAGTGCTTCGGTCAGCGCCACTGCCATATCCTCATCGGGGGTGACTACGATGAACCGTTGTTGTCCCCAACTCTCGCCGCTCTGCTGCTCGATTACCACATTGTTGATGCTGTTGCCGATGCTGGCGACGAGCATGCGGCGGTCGGGATTGGGCGATCCCTCGAAGATGATCGCTTGCAGGTCCGGCTGGTCGTGCAATATCTGATACACGGGGTCGTTCTCGTTGAGCTTGTCCTCACGGGTGAACACATTCGTCGCCATCCCGAAGTAGCGGGCCGGCGGGGGGATTTCAGCCAGGATCACCAACGCCTCACGTTCGCCCAAGCGGTAGTTGGGCGTCATGTCGCGCCGCCCTTGCGCCAGTGCATGCTGCATGCTCCGATCCACGAATTCATCGTCCCAATGCGGGAGCATGGCCAGCACATAGGGCGCGGTCGGGTTGTTCCCGTAGCACGTTCCAACAGTCTGCAGAGGAAATTTGCAGTCTTCGGCGGTCCACAGCTGCCAGTAACCCCGCGCAGTTTCGAACCCACTCGCCTCGAGGTCATACCGCAAGTCCTGGACCTTCCGCTCCAGCGAAGCCGGGAGGGGATTCGCTTCGCCCAAAGGATCTTTCGCGGCAGCCGTGCTGCCGAGCGCGCTGCCGAGGAAAACCGCGGCGCAAACGACAAGCCAACTCAATCGGTTCATTGAACACCTCGCTGAAGCTGTAAAAGCGTGATTAAACGTCAGACAGGACTATTGCCCCCCGGGTCCAGGAACAGGAAACGGCAGCAACGTCCTCGAGGCTGGGGACCGTCCCTGGTACCCCGCCTGGAGAGGCGGGCTGGCCGGCCATAGAACGGAAGTGCGTCCAACCCCGGCGACAACGTTTGGCCGGCGGACCCACGCACTCCCATCACGAATGAGTCTACTCCGCTGCCACGGGCCCGCGATCCGGGCTCGCCCGAAGGACTTGACCCACGTCAACCGACAGGCAACCGCGCGGTCGGACTGCCGGAACACCGTGCGCGGTTCAGGCCGCCACGTGAATCCCGCGCGTAACAAAGGCGGGATCAGGGCAAGGGGCGCGCTTCCACCCCAGTTACCTTTTTTTGGCCACGTGACATGCTGCGCGCCATCGGCGGCAGCGGTCGCGGAGGGCGCAATTGGTAACGAGCACGAAATCGATGGTAAAGGCAGGGCAGCGGCGGTGCGTGGATGGCGTGCCGGGCGGCCATATCGTGGCCATGGAATACACGGAAAACTGCGCGAAGCGCCCTAACGGCACCAATACCGTGCTGCAGGGGTTTGCGCGCAAGGGCGCCGCGCCCTCAGCGGGGTGGCGCTCCGATCAGCTGCACCGCATCGATCTGTTTCCAGCGGCTGTGGGCGCCGAGGTCGAGCGTCAGCCGAATCTTCTGCACATCGTAGGTCGTAAGCGGCACGCGCACGCCGAACCACACGGCATCGTCGGCGAAGCCGTCCTGGCCGAAGGGGTCGACCCCCTCCCACCACGTGTGGACCTGGCCGTCGGGCTCGATGGCCTCGACCTTGACGATGGCGCCGGGGCCGAAACTCTGCCGCACGCGCACTTCCGTGGCCGGCGCGGCCCGCTCGAAGCTCAGCTCCAGCCAGTCGCTGCCGCTGTCGCGCGACGCCGGGCACCAGGCGTTCGGATGATCGTCGGCGCCCCGCACGTCGGGCGCTCCGGTCGCGCGCAGCGCGGAGTAATCGGCCTCGCCGTACTGGCTGCCGGCGCGGGCGGCGACCGCCCATTGCCCGTCGGCAGCGGCGGGAAGAGCCGCGTCGCCGACCCAGTGGCGGGGACCGGCAGCCGGCTGCTCCTGCGCCAGCGGGGCTGCCGCGGTTGCGGGTGGAGTGGCCGCGGGCGCGGCGGCTGCGGGTGGGACAGCTGCGGGTGGGGCAGCTATGGCAGTCGGTGCGGCGTCGTTTGTCGTGCCGGCTGCAGCGACGCTGTACGTGTCCAATTCCTGCAAGCGGCGGAGCAGCCAGCG
>JALOQX010000511.1 GCA_025459265.1 Pirellulaceae bacterium
TACTTGGAAACCGAGCGGCGATGCAGGTTGAACGTGCGGACCATCTGCGGCATCCACCCGGGACAGCCGCCGTTGAACTTCAGCTCCAGCACGACGTGGTCAGGGGGGATGAACAGCGGACTGGGCGGGACACCCCGCCCGGGCACTTCGAGTCGGTGCTCCCCGTCATACAACGTGGCCCGAATCTGCCGGTCCATCGTGACCCGCAACGTGCCCCCATCGGCCCCGACGAAGGCCTCCCGGACGTACGTGCAGTAGAGCACCGCGCGGGCGCGGGCGGCGTTACACAAGTGGGCGAACTGCTGCCACGCCGCAGCCTGCGCCGGGCTGTCACACGGTGGCCCGTCGTCCCTCGCACACAACTGGTTCGGCCACCCGGCGCGCAGGAACTGCCGCACCGCTTCCCGTGACACCATCGCCCGCTGCTTGCAGATCACGTCGCTCACGCGACGTTTGATCTCGAGAAACGCAGGCTGACTCCAGTCGCTGTCATAGTGGCGAACGCGCAACTTAATGCGGTTCCTGAGTCCGGTGCAGGCCTGGCGGTAAAAGAGCAGATCGGGCGAATCAAAGTAGAGACTCACGACCGACTCGCCCGGAACGGGCCCCGGCCGGTTGTACACGGACGGGCGGAGATAACCGCGCAGGTAACCCGCGATTGCCTGTGCTCTCGTTTCCTCAACGAGGTACTTCAGCTCGTATCGCCCGCCATCAACCATGGGACTTCTGCCTTTGCCTCGCGGCCGCCGCGCTTACGGACCGCCATCACACGAACCACTGCATCTCCATTGAAATCATTCCTGGTGGGAATCTCAAGTTGTTCCCAGGTTACACCTCCTTGGTTTTCCTGTCTTCCCCACGCTGCGCATACCCGCTCCTCACGGCAGTCGGCTCGTCAACGCGTCGGAAAATCCGGCGCAGTCGTTATCTTTCCCCAATTGCGCACAACCCCACCTGTCGATGATGGTGCTGATACCGTGAGTTCTTCCCAGTCCGGTCCATTGTGTCTGGCCAGACTCCCGCGACAGTTTGGCTGGCACACCACGATGTGAGGCCGATCGGGCGACGTCATCGGCGGCCAGGGCAGGCCGTGCCACGAGGAGAACATGCATCGTTTGGGTCGACGTCTTGCGCGGTGCCTCGCGGCAACGCTCTGGATCGCCGTCGCGTTGGGTTCGATCCTGAGCGCCGGCTGCGTCAGGCCTTTGGGTCAGGCGTGGCGGGAGATCAGTCGGCAGACGGTCATTGAAGAGGCGGCAGTGCGACCTGCCGACCCATCGAGCACGATGGCAGTCGACGAGAAAGTGAGCCCGCGGGAGCCGGTAGGAATTCGCGCGTCGTTCCAGGAGATCGGCGACGCGCCTTCGCCGAGGGCGGGCGAATTCAGTTTCCTGAGCGATCCACCTCCGGATCAGGGGATGACCCTCGAAGACGTGCTCCAGCAAACGCTGGATTGCCACCCCTTGTTGCATGCCAGAGTGCATGAAGTGGAGGCGGCCCGAGGGAGGCTGGTAACGGCCGGCCTGCTGCCCAACCCGCAATGGGTCCTGGACAGCCAATCGCCGGTGGACCTGGACGACGCCACGATCCTGACTACCCGACTGACGTTCACACTGCCCACCGGCCGCAAGCGTCGCTGGGGCATGGCAGCGGCCGAGGCCGGTGTGGCTCGGTCTCAGGCGGCGCTCGCGCGCGAGACGGAAGTGCTTCTGGCGGAAGCCGCCGACGCAGCCATCGAGGTGCTTTATCTGCAGGAACTGGCGGTCCTGCAGGGCGAACTGGCTGACCACACAAGGTGATCTGGAGGAGGCGCGGGTGAGACTGAATCGAACCGCAGGATTGCCGCCTGCGCCACTCGTGCACATGCGGGGAGCACTGGTCGTGGAGCCAATTCCCTCGATACGACTCGAACGCCTGCTGGCGGAGGCCGAACGATCTCGGCCGGAACTGGCCGAATCGCGGGCCGCCTTGCTGGAGAGTCAGCGGCTTCACGCGCAAGCCCGCGCCGAGGCCCGGCCGGACCTGGTGTTCGGCCCGCGAGTGCGGGACGACCTGGGGCCAGTGGGCGACCGGGTCGGGGCGCGCATCGCCATGGATGTTCCCGTTTTCGACCGCAATCAAGGGCGGATCACCGAACGAGCCGCGATGGTCCGAACTCAGGGCGCGATCCTGGACCTCACGCAAGTCAACACACTCAGCGACGTGGCAGCCGCCTACGTCGAGTTGCAGGACGCTCAGACGCGACTCGACTTCCACTCCCTGCACGTCCAGCCGATCGTGGAGCAGACTGAGGCCGCGATCCGTAGTGCCGATGCCGACAAGGTGCTCGCGCCCGACCAGATTTCCGAGCTGCTGGAGCAGGTGGTCCGGATGCGGGTCGAAGAGCTGGAACTGCGGTACCTGCACACGCGTCTCCGCACGCGGCTCGAGATCCTGCTGGGCTGCCCGCTGGAAGATCTCCACGAGGCCGGGTAGTGCCTGCTCAAGGCCCCCCGCCACCCCGCCGGGCCAGGATATTGACCTGACGCCAGGGCCGATTACATTAGCATTTGGTTAGGTCGCCCGGCAGCGGGGAGGCGGAAGGGCCGCCGTGGGGGTGTGCGGGGAAATGTCCGTCTGAAGGCGTTCCCGGGAGGGGTCGTTTTGCAGCGTTCACGGCGAGACAAGGGCGGGCATAGTCTATGTCGCAGGGGGAGCGGATCCGGACGCCCTGGAAACGGCGCTGGGAGCGAGTGCGGCGGCGGGTGCTGCCGCTGGTAACCTTTGTAGGTTCTGCCGTACTCTTGACCTGGCTGTGGCAGAAACAGGGGCCGGCACCGGGTGGCATTGGTGAGGTGGAGGCGATCCGCGTCGATGTCGTCGCGCAGGTCGATGGGGTGCTGGTTTCCCTTCCTCAGCCGCTGTTGACACTGTTCGAGCGGGTCCATGAGGGTCAGGTCGTGGCACGGCTGGACGATCGCCCCGCCCAGACGCGGCTGGAGACTCTTCGCGCCGAGATCATCCGCCTCCGCAAGACGCTGGAAGTGGAGCAGGCGCGCATTGTATTGAGCGAGGCAGATCGGCAAGAGGGATACCTGCGCGATGTGGCCCGGCTCGCGTGGGAGTGCGAGCAACACCGGCTCAGCGCGCTGGATCGTCAAGCGCTGATCGAGGCGGACCGCGTGGTTTTGCAGCGGCGGCAGGCGCGGCTGGACTTCCTGACGCCGTTGCACGCACGGGGCATGGTCAGTGACGTCGAGTTCTCCGACGAGCAGCTGTTGCTCGAAGAGGTGCGCAAGCGGCTCGACACGAACACGGCTGTCCTGCAGGAGAGCCAGAAGCAGCAGCAAGCGGCCGCCGAGCGGCTGGCGGCCTTCCCGCCCCTGGTGCTCGCCGAGGTCAACTCGCTGTTGACTTCGGTGCAGGCGGCGATCGCGGTGGAGGAATCACGGGTCCGCGAAGTCCAATTGGAGATTGAAAACCTGGAGTCCCGCGCCCCGCTGGCGGGCACCGTCGTGGCGGTCCACCGCTATCCCGGGCAAAGCGTGCGGGCAGGCGATCCGATCCTCACCATCGCCTCAGAGCAGGCCCGGTACATCGTCAGCTACGTTCCGCAGGAGCGCGGTGCACCGCCGACGGTCGGCTGGGGAGTCAAGGTGCGGCCGCGCACCGTCGGAAGCCAGTCGCGCGAAAGCGTGGTGGAGAGTGTCGGCCCGCAGATCGAGCTGATCCCCGTCCATCAGCGCCGGAATCCCCAAGTGCCGGAGTGGGGTCTGCCCGTCCGCGTGCTGTTGCCCGAGGGCCTCGAGGTGCGTCCCGGAGAGCTGATCGACGTCACATTCGTCGCACGCCGGGGGGACAACCCAGGGTAGCATTTTTCGGCAGGGCAACGATGTTGGACGGATTCATGGCGCATCTTCCTGAGAAACGGAGGGACCGGCGGGCGCGGTTGTCCGGCAGGGCGGCCCAGCGCACGACCTCTTCGTCCCGTGCGCGGCGCGGCCGGCCACTGGGCGTCGAGCAGCTCGAGCCGCGGCGAATCCTCGCGCCGGTCATCAGCGAGTTCCTCACCAGCAACACCGACCCGGTCCACGGCCTGCGCGATTTCCAGGGTGTGCTTCAGGACTGGATCGAGATCTACAATCCGGACGCCCAGCCGGTCGACCTGACCGGCTGGACGCTACGGGACAGCGGCAACACCTGGACGTTCCCCTC
>JALOQX010000234.1 GCA_025459265.1 Pirellulaceae bacterium
GGGTCCTGCCACGTCGACACTGTCGGCCGCGACGGTCCCGCCGCTGAGCACGATCGCATCTGAGGCTACATCCAACGCACCGCCGATCGCGAGCACGCCCAGTGTCACCGTGTCGGTGCCTGCGCCTTCGACGACCGTCACATCGCCGATGTCAGTATTGCCAGCGAGATCGAGCGTCACCGACAGCGTGTCCGCACCGCCGCCCAGATCGATATCGATGCGAGTGACGGAGTTGCCGCTCAAACCGGTGATCGTGGCCGTTGTCGATCCCGGACCGTAGCTGAGATTGCCGCCAGCGGCGGTCGATCCGGCGTCGAACACGGCGCCGTTGAGATCAATGAGCAGTTCGTCGGCAACCGTCTGGGACAGTGTGACATTGTCGACGCCAGCATCGCCAATCAGCTGCAGCTCATTGCTGGCGTTATAGAGCAGTTGCACGGCCAGCAAGCGGCGTTGTTCGAGCGGTTCGACGCGCAGGCGGCGGCGACGCAGGAGGCGTGATATCTGCTTTCGGCGACGCGGGGAGGTGGAACGGAACATAGTCGGAGCCCTTCGCATAGAGCGGCCGGTGGGAGAAGCCCCCGTCACGGGAGCGGGTTCGCCACGTTGTTTGCCGATTTTGACAGCTACCATCATAAACCCCAAAAATCCATGTACAATACTCTTGTTTTGCCGCTCCACGTGCCTGTGACGTAAATCACGTACCTGCAACGACGTGCAAATAGGTCTACAATCAGGGAAGCTTGGAGGGGACGGCAGGCCTGGGGGGGCACGACGGTGAAATTCCCCGTCGGTCTGCTGCAGCGTCGTGATGGACACGACGTGGAGCCGGTTCCCTGGCGCGTTTCTGCTGGAAAAGGCGGGGCGGAGCATGGCACCATCGAATTCTTCGCGTTACCAGCCCTATCGACCGGGTGACGAAATTGTGCCCGGATATGTCTTGGTCCGACGCATTGGCGGCGGTGGATTTGGCGACGTGTGGGAGGCGCAGGCCCCGGGTCGCATCCGGGTGGCCATGAAGGTCATTGAGGGCCTCTCGGGGGCAGCTGGCGGCAAGGAGTTCCGCGGGCTGATGGTGGTCAAGGGCGTGAGCCACCCGAACCTGTGCCAGATTTCGGCGTTCTGGCTCAAGGACGAGCACGGGCGGGTGCTGACGGATTCCGAATGCGAATCCCTGCTCAGCACGGGTACGCCGCAGCCGGCATCCGCGACGTCGTTCTCGCGTCCACAGCAGCTGATCATTGCCATGCAACTGGGTGACGAGTCGCTGTTCGATCGCCTCAACGCCTGTCAGCAGGAGCAGCAGGAAGGGATTCCGGTTCAGGAGCTGTTGAGTTATCTCGAGGATGCCTCCAAAGCCATCGATCTGCTCAACGGCAAATACAAGATTCAGCACTGCGACATCAAGCCGCAGAACATTCTGCTGCTCAACGGCGCACCGCTGGTGTGCGATTTCGGACTGGCGCGCAGCCTGGACGACTTGCGGCGATCCACGACGCTCACCTACAGCCCGGCTTACGGCGCGCCGGAGCTCTACGATGGCCAGGAGACTCCGGCGACCGACCAGTACTCGCTGGCGATCAGCTACGTTGAGTTGCGTACAGGCCGGTTGCCCTTCGCCAACGAGACGCCGACCGCCGTGATGAAGGCTAAGATCACGGGCGATCTGGATCTGTCGCGGTTGCCCGAACGCGAACGGTCGGTGATCGAGCGCGCGACGGCGCTCGACCCTGCCGAACGATTCAGGTCATGCCGCGAAATGGTCAAAGCCTTGTTGCGGGCGGTGGAGAGCGTACCGACGGCAGAGGACGAGATCGTACCCGGTTTCAGGCTTGTGCGCGAGATTGGGGCGGGCGCGTATGGCACGGTGTGGGAGGGTCTGGCGCCGGGCGAAATTCCGGTCGCGATCAAGATCCTGGAGATGGAGGAGTCGGCCGGGCGGATGGAGTTTCGCGGCCTGCAGTCGATCAAGAACATCAACCATCCCAATCTGTGTCCGATCTTCGGGATTTGGCTCAAGGACGAGTACGGACGGATTCTCGAACAGAGTGAAGGCGCCGCCTTCGCGATCGAGACGGTCGGGGACGTTCCGCCGGCGCTCACGCCCCCGTCGGGCACGGGCCCGGGCGGTACCGACCGGCTCAGCCGTTCCGACACGGACGTGGATGTCGAGGCACCGGCTGCGGCGGGCCCGCCGCTGGGCGGCACGCTGCAGCCCGGATCGGAACGGTCGACGCCGCAGTCGGGACGTGCGAGCGATGCGGACCACGCGCCGGATGCCGCGCGGCGAAAATCGCACGTGCGACTGCTCGTCGCGATGAGTCTGGCCGAAACATCCCTGGCCCAACGGCTGCAGGAGACGCTCACGACCGCTCGTCCGGGAATACCGCGTCACGAGTTGTTGAGTTACTTTCAGGACGCCGCCAAGGCGATCGATTTTCTCAACTGCGACCACGAAATGCGGCATGGCGACGTGAAGCCGGCGAACATGCTGTTGGCCGGCAACTCGGTGCAGGTCTGCGATTTCGGCCTGGCCCAGCCGCTGGGCAAAACCACCAGTCGCGTGTTGTGCACGCCCGCCTATGCGGCTCCGGAAATCCACGCGGGGGCGTCCTCCGAAACGTCCGACCTGTACTCGCTGGCCATCAGCTACTACGAGCTGCGGACGGGCAGGTTGCCGTATCGGGACGGGACAACGGAAGAGGACCTGCGCGGCATCAAAGAGCGGCACGCGGTGGAGCTGAGCGAGCTGCCGCGGCGCGTCCGCGCGGTAATTCACCGCGCCACGGCCCCGCAGCCGGACCAGCGGTACGCGACGTGCAAGGAGATGGTCCAGGCGATCGCCAGCGCCGAGGTCCGCCGCCGAGTGCCCCTCCTCGGGTTCGTGCTCGCGGTCCTGGTACTCGGTGCAGCCGCGACACCTTTCATCTGGAACTTGTGGCGGCGCGCAGAACTGTATGATCGCTGGAGCGACGTGATGGCCACCAAGGTCTACGCCGACGCCATCGCGCTCATCCCGCAGTTTCCCAAGGACGATCAGGACTCCCGTTGGCAAGCGGTCCAGGATGCAGTGATGGAGGAAGCGACGGGCTTCGCCCGCAGTGCGGCGTGGGCCGAGCGGCTGCAGGCGCTGGCCGTGTATGACCGCGCCACTGCGTTGTTTGTCGAGCGGCCGGAAGCGGCCGAGCAGCTGCAGGCGAGTCGTGACACGCTGGCTGCCGAACTCCTGGCCAGTGCCCGCGAGGTGTTCGCCCAGCGTACGTTCACGGATGCGGCGGAGCAATTGACCACGCTCGCTCAGCAGTTGGCACAACTCACGATCGACCCCGGATCTCAGCTGGAACAGTCCTGTCAGGAAGCCTGGATCCTGGCAGCTTCCGCGTTGTTCTTCGCTGATGCCGGCGCCCAGGACCCGACGCGCGCGCGCTGGGAGGACATCGACCACCGGTTGCGCGAAGTGCCACGTCCCGAGGCGCTGCAACCCAGCGCCGACATGTGGGTGCGCTATCACTGCTTGCGGACCCAGCAAGCGCGGTCGGCGGTGCCATCCGGCGCGTTGGCATGTGAGGAGCTGCTGGGACCGCTGGCGCAGCTGGTCGCTGCCTCGCCACCGGAAAGCATGCTTCGCGAGTACGGCATCACCGAACTGATCGTGCAGGCGCGCGACGCGGTCATTTCCGCGGACGATGCGACCGTGACCCGCGTCAGCCGGCCGATCGAACACATCTGGCCCGGGCTGATGGAGATCCGCGATCAGTTGCGTCGCGCCGCGGAAGCGGTCGCGCACGAGGAATGGGCGGCCGCGGCCGAGCTGCTGGACAAGGCAGATGCCTTGCGTCAGGAACAGTACGCCGCCATCCCGGGTCTGGAACTTGTGGTCGTTTTGCGCAAATTGGAGCTGGCCACCCGCCGTCCCGACTCGTCGTTGACCGCGGCGGACCTGACGGCCTATCTGGAAGTGGTCGCGCGGTGCGGCGTCGGGAACGAGCTGTATGCATCGGGCGAGCGGATTCTCGACAACCTCGAACAACGCGTCCTGCAGGGCCTGCCCGTGCGCGATCTGGCCAAGCCGCGCGAGTTTCTCGATACGCCGGCGCTCGGTGAGCGGCTTTCGGCCGAGCAGCTGGCCGCGCTGCGCGGGCGCGCGCTGCGATTGGAAGTGCTCGGTCAGTTGTGTCAGGGCGACGACCCCGGCGTGGCGCTGGCGAACCAGTGCCAGCAGCTTCGCCAGATGTCGGCCGCCACGGCCGTGACGGACGCGGCGTATGTCGAGGCCATGTTACTGGCTGCCGGTGCCGCCGGTGGCGCCCCGTTGAGTCCCGTGGAGCTGTCCAACCTGGCGAGCATGGCGGATGGAGCCCATGAGTCGGCGGCGCGAGATCCGGCTGCCACCGGGCTGACGTTCGCCGGCTATCCGGCATATGTGCGGGCGGTGACCATCGTGCGCCGCTCGGCGGCGGGGGCGGGCGATCCGGATGTGGTCAGCCTGCTCGATGAGGCATTGGCGGCGGCGCGCCAGACGGTCGCGGCGTCACCCGCGCTCCCGCCCGTACTGGCCCGCCGCTCGCGCGTCGCCACGGCTGTGGAGGTATTGATCACTGCGGCTGAAAGCCGAGGTGTGCTGCCGCACGATACTTTCTTGCCAGCATCGCTGGACGCAGCCGGCATCGCTGCCGCGTCCGACCTGCTGCGGTCTGCCGCCGCCTGGAATGCCCTGGCCCCCTCGCCGGAGACCGCCACCCCGGCCGATCCCCGACTCACGACGTGGCGTGCCGTCGCCAGCGCTTTTGCGCATCCCTGGCTGGCGGTCGAGGCCACGCAGACGGACTGGCGTCAGATTGCCGCCGACGTCGACCAGCTGGCGCCGCCCGAAGGGACGGCACGGGTCTCCACTGTGCATACCCTGCAACTGGTCCGCGGACTGGCCCACGCGGCGCTGGTCCGGGCGGGTGTCCCGGAGGGCCAGCGCGACACCGCCTGGCAGACGCTCGCAGAGGCGCTGGAGGGATTCCAGGGCCTGCGCCGCACGCAAGGCGCGAACATCAGCCAACAGGCGGTGTACGACTGGATCATTCAGCCCGCCTTGGCGATCGATCCGGCGTCGGACGGCGCTTCGGCGCCAGTCGCCATCGCGTCTGATGCGCAACGCGCCTTGGCGCATCTTTACCTGGCCCAGGCCAATCTGCTGCAGGTGCCCGGGGAAGTCCGCAGCAATTTCTCTGCGCAGCGTGACGCGTCAGGACCGGACGCGGCCGCCGAGGCGGCGTATCGCCGCGCCGAAATGCTGCTGGCGGGCGATTCTGCGGCCCCAAATGCGCTCCTGGCCGAGACGCGAGTGCAGCAGTTCTATCTGCGTCTGCAGATGCGGCCCGGCGATGGCGACCCGAACGTCCAGGAACTGGGAGATCTGGTGGCCCGCGCGATCGAGGCCGATCCGCAGTATCCGTCGGCCATGGGGGTGAGCGCTCACTGGAATCTCGAACGCTCACGCTTGGCGGCCGAGCGTGACGAACGCGTCCGTGGCCTGCAGGACGCGCTGGCCACGTATACCGAGGCGGTCAAGCTGCAGGAGGCGCTGAAGGTAAGCGATGACCGGCGGGACGCCTACCAGCGCGACCTGCGGCTGCTGCTGGAAGGACGCAGCGCGGCCCAGCTGGAGGCTGCCTTCTATGCCAAGGATCAGCCGGATCGGCGCGTGGCGCACCTGGCGGGGGCGCTCCACGATGCGGCACAGTCCCTGCTGATCGACGATGAACTGGTCCCCCTGCCGCACGAGGCCTATGTCAAACTCGGCAACGCCCTGGAAGACCACGCCTACTACCTGCAGGATCTGCCGCTGCCGGCCGACACGGACGTGACCACCGTGCTGGCCGACCGCATCGGGTTCACGATTGATGACACCGCGCTCGCGGCACCCGGCGCGTGGCAAGCGCTCAAGTTCGCCGCAGCCGACGCTGCTTTTGCCAAGGCCCTTGAGCACGCGAAGACCGATGACCAGGGCGCGTTCGCTCAACTGTACCGCGGTCGCGCACGCTATCGATCGGCGCTGAGCCTGATTCGGCAGGACCGGGCGGCGGCCGAGCAGAGCCTGCGTGCCGCCCGCGACGATCTGCGCGATGCGGTGAGCGAACGGGGGATCAAGAACCCGCGCTATCGCGCAGAAGCGTATCACTGGCTCGGTGAAGTGCTCGAACTGGGGGATGAGTACGCGGAAGCGATCAAGTGCTACGAGTCGGCCACGCAACTGGCTAAGGAAGCCGACACACCCGAATGGCCCGACTATCAGTTCGCCTGGGCGGACCTGCTGAGTCAGCAGAACGACACCACCGGCGGCAGCCTGGACCAGGCCTACCGCCTGGCCGAAGAGGTGCTCAGTCAAAGACAAGCCCTGACCAGCGAGGGAGTCCGCACCATTGAACTCCTGGCCAACTGCAAGGGGCGGCGCCGTGATCGCGATCAAGTGGAGTTCATTGAACGCCAGCTCCCCGCCACGCCCCCGACCGATGGCGCAGCACGCTGCAGCTACTGGCGGCTCCAACACCTGCGCAGCTGGTGGGCGTACTATCGCATTACAGACCGCACCCGGTACGTCGCCGAGCGGACCCGCGCGAAGGACGTCCGCGACGGCTGCCGTGCTTGCGGGGATCCCGCGCTGGCAGCGCACGGCGACGGGATCTACGGCCTGTGGACCTGGAAGTGGGTCCGCTCACTCGGCGTCGGAGCGCCTGAGCGGCCCCAGGCGACGCAGGAGGCATTCGATGCGTTGGCCAAGGCGGTGGCGGCGCTCCAGGCCCTGGGCGAACTCCGCGTGTATACCGCGGACTATGCCAACGCGTTGGCCGAGTTGTACAAAGCGACGGACGCGGCGGCGCCGCTCAAGGACACGTTCCGCGCGACCATCCAGCCGCTCCGTGACGCGCTCATCCAGCACGCGGCACCAACGCGGCAGCTGTTCAAGGAACCGCTCTTCGAAGAACTGTTGCGGAGATAACGCCCCCGCGCTCGTCCGCGAAACGCCGACGATGCTGCTGCGCCGCAAAGTCCGCTTATCCTGCCCGTCTTGACGACTCCGCAGGATTCTTGGGTGCCTGGGTTAAGTCGCTGTTCTCACTCAGCCGAGATTGGTGACAGGGGAGGCACTGCCGACCCAACTCCGAAGGTACGGAAACCTGTTCGTGGCGCGACCTGCTGCAGCCGTCGACCGCGACATGGAGAAATCGGCTCATGCAACGGACGCATGTTCTCGTCGGCGCATTGTGCGCCATCGCGGCGATGTGGGGCGTTCCTGGCGGGCAGAAGGCGCTGGCGGCAGACGACGCCGCACCAACACCCACGACCGCGCCGGCCGCGACTTCGCCGGTGGACCTGATCCCAGCGCCACCGCTCGCGGCCACACCTGCCGCGGCGTCGAGCCTGGACCAGTGGGTGACCTCCGACGTACGCTATCTCAACGGGCGTGTCCGCACCGCCCAGAGCACGTCGTCCTGGGACGAAATGAAAGTGGAGTGGGTCGCACCGATGCCGGCGGCCCCGCCGGCCGGCGAAGCGTTTCGGTTCGTGGCGATCGAAACAGCACCGAGTGCGCACCAGCCGTTCGAAGCCAGCCGCTTTTCGCCAGGGTACCGGCCCGAGCCCGAGGAAGAAGAAACGGCGACGGTCCCGACGGCACTCGAACTGCCCGAGACGCCGATTGCCGGTGGCGTCACCTCCGATGAAATCAAATTCGTCACGCCCACCGATGTCGGCTCGGTGCTGACATCCTCGCGTGACGTGCAAACCATCGGCGCGCAACAGCGCTCGCCCGTCGCCTTTGACCCACACATCCGCGGTTACCGCTACGGCCAGATCTATGCCACAGCCGACGGCGCCTTCTGGTGGCCCATGCGGTATGACCTGGACACGATGCTGACCCGTATCGACCCCTGGCTGATCCGCGAACTGGAAGTGATCCCCGGACCGTACGGATTGCGCTACGGGCCGGGATTCAGCTTCATTAATGTGGCCACGTTCGACACGCTGCGTTTCGACTGCCCCGAATCGCACGTCAATCTCGGTTACTCCGTGCTGACCAACGGCGGCCAGAACATTGGTCGGGCAACCGCCTACGGCGGCAGCCAGGACTGGGGCTATATCTTCAGTTACGGGATTCGGGCCGGAGCGGATTACTTCGCCGGCGGCCAGGCGCCCATTTCGCGTATTCCCGCCCAGTATGAACTCCAGAACTTCCTCGGCCAGGTCGGGTTCGACCTGCCCGAGGATGCGCGGATGGAATTCCGCGCGACGCGCATGGATGGCAGCGACATCGAATACGCCGCCCAGATTTTCGATATCGACAACTTCGTCACCGACGCGTACCAGGCGACGTACATCAAACCGGACGCGTGCTATGGCGGGGACTTGCGGGCTTCGGCCTGGTACAATCGTTCCCGCTTCAACGGCAGCTTTCCCCCGGCAGATCAGCCCTCCGACAAACGACTTCCAACGTTCAGCGTCGTGGATCGGATCGAAGCGGCCCTGGGCAATGTCACCGGCGATACGGTGTCACTGCAAGGTGACACGAACGGTGACCTGACGTCGACCGGTGCCCGCCTGTGGCGCACAATCGGCGATCCAGGCGACGATCAGTTGCGGTTCGGCACCGACTTCACGTGGCTGGAACAACACATTCTCGAATACTACAACGCCACGCTCAACGGGGCCCAGTATCCAGGGGATTTCCCGTTCTACACGAACATGCCGCGGTCGCAGATGGTGTATCCGGGCATGTTCAGCGAGTGGATCTACAACTGGTCCGATGACTTCCAGACCTCGGTGGGTGGACGCGTCGACTGGGTGCACACGGATGCCCAGTATTACGACGAGGGATTCGCCACCTTCCCCCGCTTCCCGAACGGCGTGCGTCCCAATACCTCCCTCGGCGGCAACAGGTTTCCCATCACGGACGAGACACTGGCCCAGAACGACACGCTGTATGCGTTCTATGTGATGTCGGATTACACGTTGA
>JALOQX010000512.1 GCA_025459265.1 Pirellulaceae bacterium
CGGTGGCCGCGACCGTGGGCACGGCCAGTGTCGTCATGGGCGGCCGGGCGGCGTGGCCCCAGTTCCTGTTAACTTGGGGCACGTGGTGGTTGGGCGATGTGGCCGGCCTGGTCATCGTGGTCCCGTTGGTGCTGGCTTACGCGAAACCCCGGCGAACGGTGTGGAGCGGCTCCCGGTGGGTGGAACTGGCGATCCTATCGTTCCTGATGGTGCTGGCCAGTCAGGCCCTTTTTGGCGGCTGGCTCTCCGAGCAGCTCGCGCACCATCTGTTGTACATCCCGTTGATCTTTCTGGTCTGGGTCTGCCTGCGATTTGAACTCCCCGAAGTCACCTTGGCCACGGCCCTCCTCGCAGGCGCCGCGATCGGGAGCGGGTGGGCCGGGCTGGGGCCGTTCCGCGAGGCGACGGTCCAGGAGTCTCTGTTTCACGTGCAGACGTTCATGATCCTGTACGCCCTGACGGGCCTGGCGGTGGCGGCCGTCGTGGCCCGACGCCGCGTTTCCGAGCAACGTCTGCAGCAAGCCCATCAGGAGTTGGAACAAATCGTCCGCGACCGGACGCAAGCCCTGACCGTCGCGAACATCGGCTTGCGCCAGGAAATGACCGACCGCCGGCGGGCGGAAGACAGCCTGCGCGAGCGGGAACTCCGGTACCGGGAGCTGATCGAGCACCTGCACGTCGGCGTCGTGGTCCATGCCCCGGATACGAGTATCCTGCTGGCTAACGAGCGGTCTGCGGAACTGCTGGATGTCAGGGCCTCGCAAATGCCAGGCAAGACAGACGACGACCCCGCGTGGTCCTTTGTGCGCGAGGACGAAACGCCCCTGCCGCCGGACGAGTATCCGGTCAATCGCGTTCTGGCGACGCGGCAGCCGCTGCGGGATCTCGTGTGCGGCATCAACCGCCTCGGCGCCGGGGACCGCCGGTGGGTGCTGGTCAACGCCTTGCCGGAGTTCAACGAAGAACAGGAACTCGTCCGCGTGGTGGTGACGTTTCTGGACATCACCGAGCGAAAACAGTTGGAGCAGCGCGAGCGGTTGCGGCTGGATGCGGCCTTGGAGTCGATCGGCGACAGCGTCCTGATCACCGGCGCCGACGGGCTGATTCAGTACGTCAATCCGGCCTTTGAACGGATCACGGGGTACTCCCCGGCCGAGGTCTTAGGACGCAACCCGCGGATATTGCAGAGCGGACAGCATGACCAGGCGTTCTACCGCCGAATGTGGCAGACGCTGGCCGAAGGCAGCAGCTGGCAGGGCGAGTTCGTCGACAAACGCAAAGACGGCGGCTTGTACGACGCGGAGGCCACGATCTCGCAAATCCGCGATGCCGCGGGCCAGGCGATCGGTTACATCGGCGTCCAGCGGGATGTCTCCGGCCGCAAGCAAGCGGAACGGGGGCTCGCGGAGAGCGAAGCCCGCATCCGGGCGATCGTCGAGACGGCTGTGGATGGGATCATCACGATCGACGAGCGGGGCACCATCGAGACCTGCAATCCGGCGGTCGAGAAGATGTTCGGCTATACGCGGGATGAGATGATCGGCCGGAACGTTTCGCTGCTGATGCCCTCCCCCGAGCGCGAACAGCATGACGGTCACTTGGCCAGGTACGCGCAGACGCGCCAGAGGCACGTCATCGGCGGCAGCCGTGAGGTCCGCGGGCGACGCCAGGACGGGACCGTCTTCCCGTTGGATTTGACCGTCAGCGAAACACGGCTGGGAGACCGGTGCTTCTTTACCGGCATCGTGCGCGACGCGACGCCGCGTCATCTGCGGCTCCAGGCGGAGAAGGAATTGGCGGCCACGCACGAGCAGCTGCGTCTGGCGCGGAGCATTCAGCAGGGCTACTTTCCCAAAACCGCGCCCGTCATCCCCGGTTTTGACCTGGGTGGGGCCTCGTATCCCGCGGATGAGACCGGGGGAGACTATTTCGACTATTTCCCGATGCCCGAGGGACGCGTCGGGGTCGTGCTGGCGGACGTCAGCGGGCATGGCCTAGGTCCCGCGCTCGTCATGTCCCAGACGCGGGCCTACCTGCACGCCTTGCTGCCGCTGGGGCTGGACGTCAGCCAGCTCGCCACGCGTCTGAACGACTTCCTGATCACGGATGGCCCCGACGCGCGCTTCGTCACGCTGTTTCTGGCGCAACTGGATCCGCGTGACGGCAGCTTTGTCTATGCCAGTGCCGGGCACCAGTGTTTCTTGCTCGGTCCCGGAGACGAGGTGCAGCCGTTGGACTCGACCAGCACGCCGTTGGGCATCTTGCCTGGAAGCATCCCCAGCGTACGCCCCCGGACCCTCCTGTCCGGCCAGCTGGTTCTGTTCCTGACCGACGGCGTGGCGGAGACCGCGTCCCCGCAGGGTGCTGCGTTCGGGATCGAGCGGACGCTGGATGTCGTGCGGGCCAACCGGAATCTCTCCGCTGCCGAGATCGTCGAGACCCTGTACCGCAGCGCCCGCGACTTTGCCCAGGACGCGCCCCAGCAGGACGACATCACCGCCATGGTATTGAAGGTCGAAGCACCGCCGCGGCCGAGCAGCTTGGACGGGGCAGGAATCTAGCGCGGCGGCAGTCTCAATCCTGGAACCCGTTCCCTCTGCCAGTCGGCCCGAGCGGCTGGCTCCC
>JALOQX010000513.1 GCA_025459265.1 Pirellulaceae bacterium
CGATCTTGAACGGTCCCGCGGCGACCTTGTGGGTTGCGCCTGCCGCGGGCGGCGTGGCCTGCGCCGCGGTTTGCGCAGCGGCCTCACCCCCACTCGGCTGCTCCTCCTGACCCCAGCCACGCACACCAACAGCCAACAGACTCGCGACCAGCGCAGGGAATAAGACTCCGGCACGCACGGGACTCATGGACACAACTCCTCTCAGGTGTTGGGGACGACGCATTCTTCCCGACTATCCTAGTCAAACAATAGCATCTTCGTAAGGATTCGACGCGAAAAGCACCCGGCTGGCGGTGGGGGGGTTAACGCCCGGGCCGGATTTCGAACAGGTGCGGCCAGTGCTTGCCAGTCACAAATAGCCGCCGCTGCTGGCCGTCATAGGCAATGCCGTTGAGCACGGCATCCCGGTGAGGGCGCTGCGCGGCCGGGAATAGACCGGTCAGGTCCAGCCACCCCACGACCTGGCCGGTCGCCGGAGCAATCCGGGCAATCCGATCTTCGTACCAGATGTTCGCATACACCTCGCCATCCACGTACTCCAGCTCGTTCAGTTGGGTGACGCGGCGACTCCCGTCCCGCACCACGACTTGGCGCTGCACCTGGAACGTCTTGGGGTCGATGAAGCGGAGTGTGGCCGTGCCGTCACTCATGATCAACAGCTCGCCATCGTACGTCAGTCCCCAGCCGACGCCCTGGTAGGTGTGGCGTCGCAGCTCGGCAAACGTCGCCAGTTCGTAGACGATGGCCTGCCGGTTCTTCCAGGTCAGCTGCACGATCTGGTCATTCCACAGGGCAATTCCCTCGCCGAACAGATCCGACGCCAGATCCTGCCGTTGCAGGACAGTGCCGGTGGTCAGCTCGACTTTCCGCAGCGAGGACGCTCCATAGTTGCCCGTACTCTCGTACAGAAATCCGTCGTGGTAGATCAGCCCCTGGCAGAACGCCTGTGGATCGTGGGGAAACGTGTTGACCAGCGTGTAGCCGACCGTAGGTGCGGTCTTCACACGCTTGCCGCTCCGCTGCCACCACCATCCCAGGCCGGCCAAGAGCAACAGGATGCCGAGCGCGACCCACCAGCCATGGCGGACTCGCCGTGGCCGAGTCGCTCCAAGGAGCGAAGCGTCCGCCATGTGCTGTAGCCGGTGACCGGGCGCCCCGCCACGGGGCTCGGTCACGCGCGATTGTGGCCCGGTCACGAGAGTTCCCCGCATGGCACATGCCGCTGACAACGATGACAAGACACAGATCGATCGACTACAATCTCTCGCACGAGTTATCGCGAATTCTCGAGAGGGCGGCAAGGCACGCCAGGCGGGTTTGCCATGTCCCGGCAGCTAGCATACTGCACGAACGTCCATGCGGGCACGGACCTGGCACAGACCCGCGAGAACCTGCGCCAGCACGCGCTGACGGTCAAGGCGCGGTTTGCCCCGCACACCCCGCTGGGGATCGGTTTGTGGTTGGCCGCGCCGGCAGCACGCCAATTGCAGGATGCCGCAGAACGCACGGCGTTCGCCCGCTGGCTGAAAGAACAGGGATTGCTCCCGTTCACGTTCAACGGGTTCCCGTACGGGGATTTCCACCAGCCGCAGGTGAAACACCGCGTGTACGAACCGAACTGGCTCGCGGCCGAGCGGGTTGAGTACACGCTGGACCTGGTGACAATTCTGGACACCCTGTTGCCCGCAGGGCACGCAGGGAGCATCTCGACATTGCCGCTTGCGTGGGGTGAGCCGGCCCTGGGTCGCGACCAGCTGACGCGCGCGGCGAGCCAGCTGCGACAGGTCACCCAGCGGCTTGCCGCGCTCGAAGCCGAGCAGGGACGACTGATCTACTTGTGCCTGGAGCCGGAACCGGGTTGCGTGCTTCAGCGCAGCGACGACGTCGTCCGGTTCTTTGACGACGTGCTGGATGCCCACGGCGAGCCAGATCATTGGCGGCGGTACCTGCGCGTCTGCCACGACGTCTGCCACGCGGCGGTCATGTTTGAAGACCAACGTGCCGTGCTCGCGCGGTACGCGGCACACGGAATTCAAGTCGGCAAGGTCCAGGTGTCCGCCGCCCTGCGCGTCGATTTCGATGCGCTGACGCCCGCCGAGCGTCCGCTGGCCCTGGCCGCGCTGGCTGCGTTTGCCGAGGATCGGTACCTGCACCAGACGTGTGTGCGGTCGGCGTCGACGGGGGTTGTGCAGTTCTTCACCGACCTGCCCCAGACGCTGCTCACGGCACCGCCCGCGGGCCAGTGGCGAGTGCACTTTCACGTGCCGATCTACGCGGACAAGTTCGGATTGCTGGGCACCACGCGCGATGAAATCCGCGACTGTCTGGCGGCTGCCGCAGAGGATCAGGACCTGCAGCACTTCGAGGTGGAAACGTATGCGTGGAGCGTGCTCCCCGACGAGCTGCAGCCGGACTCGCTCGGCGAGGCAATCGCAGCGGAGCTGCAGTGGTGTGCTGAAGCGGCGAGCGAACTGTTTCGCACGCAGCCGTAGGCGCCCTGCCGCGCGAGGTTAACAGGAGATACTTGATGGCCGAGCAAAGATTGTCTGCGTTAACACCGCTCGTGCGCACACTGCAAATCATCGTCGCGGCGTTGGCCAGCGGCGTGCTGATGTTTGC
>JALOQX010000035.1 GCA_025459265.1 Pirellulaceae bacterium
CGGCTGGGGAAGGCGTAAGGGGAAGAAAAGATTTTACCCGGCAGACGGCCCACGTGATCTCATGAGCCACCAGAAATGAACGGACGTGGGACGCGTGGATCACTCCGGACCGCGTCCGTGAACCGGGAGAGAAACCCAGATGGAGCTCGCGTACTCGGACCGCAGGGTGGGGGTTCACACACCAGGCGATTCATCGCAATCGCGTGTCAAGATCGTGCTGCGACTTCCAGGCCGCGTACGCCTCGAACAGCTTCCGTGCCCGCGGATCGATGTGGTCGCCCTGGCAAGCCGGATCGTGGAAGTAGAGGTGCCAGGCGTACGCGGTGAGAACCGGTGCGTATTTCCGCTCGATGTCGATCTGTCGCTTCACTCGGTCAAAGGACGCGGGAAACGGATTGGCATAGCCCGTTCGACCATCCATCTCCCAGACCTCCAGGTCCGCCCACAGGTGTTTTTCGGTGCCTTCGTGGACGTTGCGGTACCTGGCAAATACTTCGTCGAGCGTGGCGATTCGATTCTCGGGTTGGTAGGTGTACTGGCCCGGAACATACCCGGCGCCGACCGCGTCCTGGTATGCGAAGATGTCCACGGAACTCGCCCGCAGCTCGTCCTGGGACATGCTCTGCACGTCGGCAGGCGCCACCAACACGGGCTTCTCCGGCGCCAAGCGGTGGCAGAAGTCAGCCACCGGATTGTAGTACGCGGAGGACTTCGCCAGGTCGCCCATCTCGTGCGTGAGATACCAGCCGTAGAGCGAAGCATGGTGGCCGTAACGACTCCACAGGTCGGCGGCGATCCGTGTCGCCACGTCGATTGCCTTCCGGTTTCGGTCCGTCCAGTCCGGCTTATCGAACTCCCAAAGCAGCCACGGATCGCCACTGCGTCCCAGGCCCAACAGGACATGCATGCCGTGTTTGTCCGCCTGCGAGAGGATCGTTTCGACCATGTCGAAGCGGCACTCGCGGCCGCTGCTGGTCCGCCGCACCTCGCCGTCAAAGAACTCGAGCTCAGATGGGTAGAAGAACGTGCCCTGGTACTCCACGTACGCCAGCACGATCGTGTCCATGCCCAGGCGGTTCATCGCATCGATGCTCGCGCGGACGTTGGCCTTAGTCTCTTCGTCTTTGTCCCCCTGGCAAGCCATCAACACGCCGAACGACTCCAGCCACACACCCTGGAAGACTGGGAGCCCGGGCGTGTCCGAAGGGATGACCTCGACCGGCCAACTCGCTTGTCGCGTGCGGCCTTGTGACTCGACACGACCGATGATCGTGTGACGGCCAGCACGACCGTGGGTGTCCCACCAGCAACGGGACAACTCGCGGCTGCCGGCCGGTACCGTGACAGCCTGGCGGCCCAGGAGCCTGGCCGGTACCGGCGTGTCGAGATAAAACTCCACCTCGTGCGACGCCGGCGCCGCGTCGTTGTGCTCTAACCGGACGCGAATCTCCACACGCGTGCGGTCGCTCACCACTCCAGCAGGCACGACGCACATCGGCAGGTTGCTGGCCGATTGGCTTCCGTCTGCAGGCAGTGGCCGATCGACTGTGGCAGCCGACAGGGCCGCCGCCGAGCACACGATCGACGCGGCAGTGAGTACCGCACAAGGAGTTATGAAACGCATGTCACGGATGCTCCGGCACCTGGAGGATCTGCCGCCACCTCTGTGTGATCCAAGAAGAGCGGCGTTCGGTCGGGCTTATGACTCCAGCCAGCAGGCGACGTCCGGCTGTCCGTTCGTCTTGAAAACCACGGGTCCAACGGACTGATCCGCGTCCGCCGCACGCCGATTGTAGCAAACCGACAGGTCACGTGCCGGACCGATCCCCTGGTGGCGTCGCCTCGCGCCCACATGCATAATGCAGCGACGGACGCCGGCTTGGCGCGCCACGGGGCACCGTAAACCGGCCAACGATTACCTGACGACGCGCATCTGGTACCGTTGCGCCGCTTTGAAGGAAGCGGACCGCAGGGCGTCGCATACACGGACCAGCGGCTGCGGGAGGTGATGGACAGTCGAGAGCCGCCGAAGGAGCTGGACTTCCAAGTGGTGCCGTCGCGGTTCCCTGACAAAGTGCTGGATGGCGAAGTTGGTCCGTCTGCTCTGGTGGTCGGCCACTCGTGGCTCAGCAGCAAAAAGCCCGAACGCCACGCCGCGCCCGAGGGTTGGGCTCGCCATGGGGGCGCCTCGCGTACCGCGGAATCTGCGACGACGTCAAACGCCTGATCCTCGGCCGGATTAGGAAGCACCTGCTGCGTCTGCCGGCTGGGAAGTGAGAAACCCGATTTTCCCGATGGGGAGACACTCCGATGCGCTGTCTCGCGAAACTGCCGCTGGCTGCACTCGTCGTGCTCATCACTCTCCGCGCCTCCTCCGCCCCGTCCGCGGACGAGCCCAGTTTCTACCCACCCGGAATCCGTTCGCTGACGCAAGGCGATTTTCTCTTCTTCTCGAATCGCGTATTCGAGGACCAGGCGTTCAAGGAGGCGTGCTTCGGGGAACTCATGCGTCACCGGGTCTGCCTGACCAACGGCTATGCGGTCTTTCAGGGCGACGATCTGAAGGCCCTGCACGCGGCCGGCTGCGAGTTGTTCATCTATCGCTGGTTCCAGGGATTCTATCGCCATGAATTGGCCGGCGAATCCGCGTACTTGCGCAAACATCCCGTACTGCTGCAGTTGTTCCAGCACGTCGCCCAGCAGCCCGGTTGGATTCTGAACCCGGAAGAGCCGATGCAGGGTGCAGGCGCGGTCCAGCCGGCGTATTTCTATGACTACATGAACCAGAGTTTTCGCGCCTATTTCGTCGATTCCATCCGACAACGCCTGGAGGACACCGGCTACGACGGCGTCTTTTTCGACTATATCGGCAGTTGGGCGCTCCCGGCGGAGGTCCAGGCGTTGTGGGATCGCAAGTATCCGGAGACGAGTTACGACACTGCCAGCATCCAGTTCCTCGGCGAACTGAGGGCAACCATCGGGACCAAACGCATCTTCGGCAATCAGGCGTACCGGCTCGAGGACGGCTACTTCCGGTACCTCGATTACGATCTGTCGGAAAGCCACGCGACCAGCTTTGTCTGGGGCAACGAGGCGGAGATCTACGTTGAGCAGGAGGGTCCGCAGAAGATCGGCGAGACTTTCTATCGATCCTGGGATGACGGCCCCGGTCAGGCGGGCTATCGGAGCATCGCCGCCGCAAAGCTTGAGAAGGCTGAACGATTCCCCCAGGTGCCGATCTTCGATCTGAACTATCTGCAACCCTGGTACGTTCCCACTGGCGGCTTCGTCGAGATGGGCGAGCGCCGCCAAGCCGTGTATACGAAGCGGATCGATCGCCCGGCCATCTTTTACGGTTACGCGGTGTCCAAGATGCATGGCGGCGCTGCCTATGCAAGCGACTGGTACGCGCCGGGCTATGGCCGGGAGGACCTCTACCTGCTCGACCTCGGTGAACCAGTCGACGGCCAGGCCGTGGAAACGGCCGACGCTGTGGTCCGCTATTTCGCGAACGGCTTCGTGGTCGTCACGCGCACCAACCGTCGCACGCGCGTCGTGACCCACGAGTCCCTGATCCCGCCCCGCACGGCCGGACTCTGGGATGTGTATGAAGGCACGCGGGTCTGGCGGTGGCCTGAGCGGCGCGAAGTCGAGATCTTTCCCGCCTACTATCCGGCCACGGACAGTTATCATCCAAGTGGCCGCGTTTACGTATATCTCACGGAACCGAACGCGCCCGAATCGGCTCACTCGACGGGCTCGACCGAATGACGCGCAAGGACGCTCCAGGAGTTCTGGCGGATTGCCCACGATCAGGGGCTTCAGGTCCTGCCGTACACCACGCCGACGGGCATCGATGTCACATCAGACTTCGACAAGTTCTATGGTGCGGAATGCGGCGTCAACACGCGTACAATCTTTGGCACGGTTTCGCACGGGTGGGGTTACCAGTCGCTCCCGGGCGGCGGGCCCTCCTGGCAAGATGATCGCGGCACGAGCACCACGCGCGAAGCGCCGGCATTGAACGTGACTGGAAGGGAAGAGAGAATAGGAGACGGGCCTGTTTCTTGAGGACGATAACACCATGTACCGTTGTTTCCCGCTCGCACTCGCCGTTATGCTGCTCGTCCCGCCGGGCCCGTCGCGCGCGGCCGATACGGACCTGACCGTCGACCTCGCCGCGTCAGTGCCGTTCGACCCTGCCGCGACGCGCGCGGACCTGCCCGCCGCGGTCGAGGACAGCCCCACACGGGCGGAGGCTGCGGATCAGAATGGGGTTGAGGTGACCGTCGGTCCGCGCGAGCTGATGCGGGCGCGGGACCAGATGCCTTTTGTCAACAGAATTCCAAAGCCAACGTCGGCGGCACTCCTTTGCTGGTCGTCGGCGACCACTTTCACGTGTACTTCAACGAGCACGGACCGGGCGGACGAAGACTGGCGGTCGCGCGGGCCAAGGTCGCAGATGTGGTCGCCGCCGCGCGGCGGCATGCCGTCACAGTCTGGCACAAGTACCGGGACGGCCTGTGGAACGAGGACGGACTGAGTGGACTCGGTTCGGGCGTGCTGCCCGACTGCGACGCGCGTGGAGGACATCCGGCCGACCTGCATGCCGACGCGGCGTACAATCGAGCGGTGGGACGGTACATGATCACGCGCTGGTGCTTTGCCGACGGGGTCGGGCGGCTGTACCTGCATCTCTCACGGGACGGAGTCCAGTTCGAATCCCAGCATCTGCTGGACGAGGAACCGGGCCAATGGATGCCGTATTCGACGTTTCTGGCTGGTGAGCGAGATCAGGACACGCACGACATGAGCAGCGTGGGATCGGCGTTTTACATCCTGATCAACCACAAGAGCGCGGCAAACTACGGCCTCGACACGCTGCATCGCCGGAAAATCACCGTCACACGCGAGTGACCAGCACACGCAGCCGCGCTCCCCGACGCCCGTTGCGCGCTGAGGGAGAGGCATGCGAGCGGCAGATCGCCCCCAGCCACCGGTCGCTTCCCCCGAAACCACCTTCACCGGATCGTGCCGCGCGACGACATGCGGTCGACCATCTTTTCACGACTTTTTCATTTGTATGTGTATAATACCCGCATCTGGCAGCGGTATGGGCGGCCGGCGGTGAGTCTGGCGCTGCTGGTGGACGACGACCCGCACTTTCGTCCGGACCAGTTTGTCCGGGAGAAGGGAGGGTGCCGGCTGACGTTCACGTTCCCGGTGGTGAAGTTGCTCAGCTACCAGAGCGAGGAGGAGTTGGAGGCCGACCCCAACCCGTTGGCGGTGGCGTCGCTGGTGCAGTTGGCCAAGCTGCATGCCGGGAGCGACTCTGCCACTTCCAAACCGACGCCACCGCAGGCCGCCTCCGGCGGTTGACGGCTGGAAGGCGAATCGCCTGGTGGGCTCGGATTCCACGCCTGACGCGCTCCCGCCTCGGGCGTCGCCGGTGGGGTACAGGAAAGCGGTGACAAGTCACCGCACTCCACAGCTCTCGAGTGTGACATGTGTCGTGTCACCATCTCTACGCACTACGCCCGGTTGCACTGCAATCCTGCAGCCGCTCTTCTCTTCTCTCTTCTCTCTTCTTGGCCCCCACCCTATCTCACGGTCGGCCGCAGGAGCACCGATTGGCCGGCCGGAAGGGAGACGGTGGCAGCCGGACGACCGCCGTCACTGTGCGGAACCAGAGGGACCGTCTCCGGGCCGACTTCGAGCGCCCACGCGTCGGTCGCTCCATAGGTCTTCTCCACTTCGAAATCCCGCACGGCCGTAGCGTGTTCGCCGCGCCGCACCCGGACCGCCACTCGCCACACCGCACCGCCGAACCCGAGCCCGCTGACTTCAAGGCCATCGTGTGCGGTCGGCACGAGCGGGGCGAAGCGCAAACCGTCGGCCGTCGGTTCGAGTCCCAGGAAGACGATCGGCAGCGCGGTGCCGGCCGCGCCGCAATCCGGAAAGATTTCGCGGAAGCCCTCGATGTCCGCCCGGTCGAGTCGCGGAGGACCAAAGTGCCAGCGTCCGCGCCCACCCGGATCTGCCATGACGCGGCCGCCCGTGAGCCGATCGGGACGCGCGTAGCGATCCATCACTTGGAGGACGCGCCGCCAGACGTCGTCGGCGCCATTGACGCGGGCACGCGCCTCCAGGTCGGGCAATACCGTGGCGAGCCGCGTGCCGCCGGCCGCCAAGACTTCGCCATAGGGAAACCCGCCGCTCTGCCCATGCAAGCCCTGCCAGTCGCGGTTGTTGATCGTGATGAAAGGGGGGGTGACTTGCCAGTAATCGTAGATGCCGCTCTGCCAGGTCGTGCCTCCGTCCGGAGACAGTGCTCCTTGATCCAGCCACTGCATCACGCGTTTCGCGGATTCGTCGTCCGCGATGCCGCGTGCCACCGCTTCAAGGTTGTAGTGCGTGTGGCCGTAGTCGTGCGTCACGCCATCCCAGTCCACCACGGCGACGTAGCGGAAGTGGCGTGTGCCGTTGTCTTCCACTTCGCGGCCAAACGTGCGGCGGAACGCTTCATCCGCCGCGCGTCGCATTTCCGCGTAATGACGTGCCTCGGCCTCCAGCCCTTGCCAGCGCGCCAGTTCGGCCATCGCGCTGCACGCGCTTGAGTACCACAGACTCGACCACATGTCCCGTCCGCCGCCGAACTGCTCCCAGTACGAGTTGCACACGATCGGGTCGCCAGCACGACCGGATTTGTTCGGACCGCATCCGAACGCGCGGTCATAGGCCGCCACGCCGTGCAGTTTGGGACCGAACCACTCGTAGCCATAGTCGAACAGCAGCTTCAGCAGTTCCCAACGATCTCCCCGGAAGGTTCCGTTGTAGGCCTCGCCTCTGTTGTAGTGCCCCTCGGGCTCAGTCCACCAGCACAGCCCGCCGTCCCATTTCCGCCCGCTGTCCGCGTCCGCCAGCTCCACGTAGTATTGCCCCGGCGCGCTCTCCGTTCCCAATTCCACACGCACTTCCTCGCGCGATGCGTGCGGCGTGAGGACCGTGGTCGTCCGGCCGACTTCCGGTCCTTCCGGTCCTTCGCGGCGCACCTGCAGCACAGCTCGTGCCGATGTGGCGGCATGGTTGCCCAACGCGACACGCACGACGCGAAACGGCCGCTCCGCCGTGAACGACTGCCCCAGCGTATGTCGCGTCGGGGGCAGCGCGTCGAGCCGCCAGTCACCCGCCACGAGCACGGGATCGGCCACCGTGGCGTCGCCTCCGCACGACGGCGGGGCATCGTCCAGGGCCAGCCAGCGCACGCGCCGAGCGGCCAGCAGTGCGCGGTCACGCGTCATCAAGGCGTACCGTGCCGCCGAGCATATGAACACCCAGTTGATGTGCAGGTGCCGCATGTCCACCGATGGTGCCAACAGACTGCCGTCACCGTAGTTCGGCGAACGGCCCCAACAATACAGGAGTCCGAAATGGCCGCAGCGGTCGTAGCCCACGTTGGCCGCCTCGACGAGGCCGCGCCGCAACTGCGCCAAGTACGGCGAACGCGGGTCATCCAGCTGGTGCGTTGTCACGGCGCCGTGCAGCCAATCGCCTCCGGTAATTACACCCGGATAAAAGTACAGTGCCTGCTGCATGAACTCGCCCACCAGCGTGTTCAGCGACACACGCTTGCCGGTGAGCGACTGCGTCCATTCCTGGTCGGGAAGAAACCGGATCTGCAGCGGTTCCACGGCATCGCCCGGCAGCCACGACCGCCCGCCGGGCGCGACTCGGACCACCAGCGCCCCCCGGAGCGGCGCGCGGAACGTCACCCACTCCTCGCCGACAACGCATTCCACGTGCTCCGCGTCAGGCCATTGGACATCCAGATCAAAGGCCCCATCGCGATCGCCGCACAGCAACGCTCGATGCGACGGCCCCAGCCACAAGGGCGCGACCTGCGTCCCGCCGCCGAACGCCGACGGCACACTCGATTGCACTCGTTTCAGCTCCTCGATGTAGCGCGCGTGGCCCGTCGCGCCGACGAACTTCCGGAACAACTCGCGGCAGGGCAGGGAATCCAGCGAGTCCGGAGCGGTGTACACGCGATGCGCGTCGGCATCGTAGTAGCCGTCGCGCCGAAACGGGATACTCCAACTCACGGTGGGCGGATCGCTCGCCTCCGCCACGGTCAACCGCAGCTCGCATCCGTCGAGCGTCACAGCTAACTTCCCGTCGCGGTCGGCGACAATGCCACTGGCAGCCAACAACATGTCACCGTGTGTGCCAGTGCCCGTCGGGTCACAGCGGAGCGCGCGCACGGCGCCATCCTGGACTGTGACCATCCAGAATGCGTTGTGCCAGGTGCCATCCGATGCCGACGCCACGGACGACGGGGACACGAGCGCACAAAGGAGACAACCCCAGATAAGAAACGCGATCGGGGCTCGGTGACTCGTCATTCCGTCATTCGTCATTCGTCATTCCCGCGGTCATTCCCCTGGAGTGTGCGGCGGAGCCATGCGAACCGGCTAAGGACGGCCAGGCAACAGCCAGTTCAACGCGAGGTAGCGCTGAAGGCTCCCTTGGATCCCTGGTCGGGCGCATCGGCAAAGTACGTGTCCAGAAACTGCGGCAGGTCTTGCTGGAGAATCGCGATGGCGGCTTCCATGTCGGGCCACGTTCCGGCGTTCACGGCCAGCGCGGGCCAGGGGTCAGCCAGCGTGGCCAATCTATCGGCCGACACATTGCCGAGGTCCTTCGTCATGACGCCCAACAGTTCCTGGCGGAGACGCTGCACCTGTTCTGCCGCATCGTCCTGGTGCGCGGCGCGCAGGCAGGTGGCGATGTTGGTTTCACGCAAGTGGTACGCATAGGCCAGGGCGCGCCGTTGAAGCCGCCCCAGGTCATACAAGATCTGGGCAAAGCTCGTGGCGAACTCGGCAGGAAGGTGCTGCCGCAGTTGCAGACCGACTGCGAGCGCCTCGCCCATCCGCTGGGCCGCTGCCTCACACCGCAACTGCACATCCTCCAACATCCACGGATGCGGCGGGTACGCTGGTTCGATACGCAGGAATGTCGAGTGCCGCGAAGATCGCCAGGTCGGTGTGTTGATGTCCATGCCGCGCAGCGTGGCGGCGCTCAGACTGTGATCCACGCGACTGCGTCCAATCTGGCGGATGTACCAGGTGGTCTCCCAGGGAAACAACTCCATGCCTTCGCTCGTCAGCTTCCAGAACTGAATCATCTGGCCAGCCGCCTGGCCGTACGGCTGGGCCAGTTGTTCCAACGCTTCGGTTTCGCCAACGGTCGGATTCTCGAAGAATATGCCCGTCATGCGCAGATTCGGGTCATCACGGTCAGGACCCAGGCCGTAGTACTCCTTGATCCCGAGCAGGCCGGGAAGCGATGCGATGGCCCGGAGCCCGCGCAGCGTCACCAGCGGGTGCGCGAGGAAATACGGTTCCGTTTCCTCGCTCGTTCCGCCCAGGAAGTACTGCACCATGACCGGAATCCCGCGGCGGTGAGCAACCGTGCCCATGTTCTTGACCCAACGATCGACAGCCATCGTCGCCATGCATTCGGCCGCGTTGCAGTGCATGACGAGGCCGAGCCCTTCAGGCGCCAACAGTTCCATGCACCGCAGGCTCTGTCCGGAAGACAATTCCCAAGGCTCCCACCAGACACGTCCGCCCGGTGCGACTCGGCTCCAAGTGGACGCGAGCGTGTTGACGAACCCCACCAACCGTGCGTGTAACGGAACGCCACGGCAGCGGGCACAGTTGCCGAACTCGCTGCACAGCCAGGCATCGACGTCGTACGTATAGACTTGCAGGTCGTCGAGCTCGGGAAACATCTGTGCGAGTCGCTCGAGCATGAGGACATGGCGTTGGGACGTCTTTTCGTCCAGGATGCAGTTCGGCGGGTTGTCTCCGTACCGGCCATGCGCGTTGTAGGGAGCACCGACCAGCAACAGCGTGCGCATCCCAGCTTCTTTGGCCAGCGCGATGCGCTGGCGAATTGTCTCCTGCCGCGCCGCCAGGCTCTCGGCACCTGGTCTGCTGCGCAGCGGCACCAGCTGCGGGTACTCCTGCTGTTCCGCCGGAGTGAGTGCGACGAGATCTTCAAGGCACAGAATCTCATCATCCGGACGCGTCCAGGCGACGTCTACCTGGATCACCGTGAACCCCAGCGCTTTCAATTTGCCGATGTTCTCGCGATTCCATTCGATGCGGCGGATCCACGCTGGCTCGCTGGAGGCCGGCTGCGCCAGAAATCCCACCCGATACGGCGTGACGTGGACCTGAGCCTTGGCGAGAGGGATCAGCGCGAAAGCGAGCCAGACCGCCACGCTGCACGCAGCATGACGACTCGTAACGCCGCCGAAACACGGGACTGCCTGGATGGTCAACACGTGTGCTTCATTCATGGATCAAGCTCCCGAGACCACTCCATTTCGCTTATTGGTGACTGTGCACGGGGTTCATACTCTAGTCGTGCCGGCTGGATCCTCACGGCAACGGAGCGACAGTCGCCATCTTGAGCAGGGGATTGTGGGCGTGTCAATCGCCCCGTCCCCCCAAACCAGCCGCGCTGATGCCAAAGGAACGAGCCACCGCCGGGCGTCGCGGCGTCACCCTCCCACTGAGTCGGGCGTCGCGTTAGGATGGGAGGATGAGACGGCGCCTTCCCACTCCGCGCACGGAATCTCCTGTGCGGCCTTGCTGGTCGGATAGGCAGTTGTCGACGCAACGAGTTCGATTCGATTCCGCTCAGCTCCCTGCAGGTTCTGTTATGAAGAACGCCCCTGAGTCGAAGGTGATTGGCCCCAGGTGCCTCATGCACAATCACGTTGGCGGTTTCCGTGCCAGCTGGCGACCGACCGTCTGGGTACTCGCGCTGGTTGCCGTCGGAGTACCGGCGCAACAATCGGCCTGGGCCGGTCAACTCTTGGCGGGGATCGGCCGCGTGGACATCACCAATCTGGAGGCCGGACCAGTCCACGATCCGCTCTACGTCAAGGCACTGGTACTCAAGAACGACACGACGACCGCTGCCATCATTACCGTGGACGCCGTCGCGATCGCAGAAATCGGGACAATCCGGAATGACTACCTGGCGACAGTGCGCGCACAGATCGACCAGAAGCTCAAGATTCCCCCCTCCCACGTGCTGATCAATGCAAGTCACTGTCACGGGCGTGTAGGTGCGGATGTCGGCCAGCGCACCGTGCAGGCGGTGAGGCTGGCGTGCCAGAGCCTTGTGCCAGTGACGATCGGGGCCGGCGTGGGCCACGAAGATCGCATCATGGAGAACCGGCGACTCAAGCTTCGCAGCGGCGCGCAAGCCGATGTGCGGCACGCGTACTCGTTGCCGCCGGACGAAGAAGTGAGCGAGGTGGGACCGGTCGATCCGGCGATTGGCGTGCTGCGGCTCGACCGGACCGACGGCCGGACGCTGGCGGTGGTCTACCATTTCGCCTGCCATCCGATTCAGGGAGTGCCCAGCGGCGCAAACACGGCCGACCTGGTGGGGTTTGCCTCCGGAGTGATCGAGGACAACCTGAGCGACGGCACGCTGGCCCTGTTCCTCCAGGGCTGTGCCGGCGACGTCAATCCGGTCCGGTACAAGGACGTGGATCATCCGCGGAGCGCTGAGCCGCTGGGCCACATGCTGGGGCTCAGTACGCTGCAGGCTGTACGCACGATTCAATGCCGGCCGGACGATCGGCTCACCGTGATCAACGAAACCATTGAACTGCCGCGCGCTGACTGGACGCCGCGCATCGCGGCGCTGGAAGCCGAGCAGAAGCGACTGGTCGAATCACTGCAGGGTACGAGTCTCAACCTGAAGACGTTCCTGCCGCTGGCCGTCAAGTACCAGCTGTCGAGCGACTATCCGTCGTACTACGCGCACCTCTATTTGCACGAGCGGGCCTTGGGCCGGGACGACCTGGCCAAGCTGGACGCCGCAAACCGCGACAACATGAAGCAGTACATCCACAATATCCATATCATGGAGCAGTTGACGCGGAACCAGACAAACCTGGGGTTGCTGAGGATGCATCAGACGACCAACGCGGCCGCTGCCAAACCAACACTCGAGGCGGAAGTGGTGGGACTGCGCGTGGGCGATCTGGTGCTCGTCACTTTTCCCGGCGAGTTGTCGGTGCAGATCGGACTGAACATCAAGCAGGCGTCACCCCACGAGCGGACGGTCGTGGCGGGTTACACCAACGGTTACCTGTACTATGCTCCGACGGCCGAGCAGCTCGGAAACCCGGGTGCAGCCCAGGAAGACTGTGACTGTCTGTTGGCGCCCGCGTGGCAGAAGATCTTCGAGGACAAGGCCGCGGAGATACTGGGCAGACTGTGAGTGCCGGGTGTGGCTCCGCTGTTGTGGCTCCGGTCAGGAGAACAGGATGAATCGTCGGGAGTTTACCGCGGCCAGCGTCGCCGCCGTGCTGGCGGGGGCGGGTGGTCCGTCTTCGCTCCACGCCACGCCGCCTCGCCTGGAGCTGTCGCCGCGCTTCCGGCAGTTCCCGGCACCGGAGACAAAGCGACAAGTCCTGCAGCTCACGTCGGGTGACGCGCAGTGTTATCCGCTGTACTACTTTATTCCGACGCTGACGCGCGACGGCCGATTCCTGGTCTACCACCGCGCCGGAGCCGGTGAGCTGCAATTGTACCGGCTCGACCTGGCGACGGCGGAGTCGGTGCGCTTGACGAACGCGTCGTGCGTCGACACCGTCTGGCGGCCGTGGTGCGTCGATTCCGGACGCGGGGTGCTCGACCACCGCAGCGTGCTCAACGTCCCCCGCAACCTGGTCGTCTACTTTGACGGCAACGAGGCCCGGGCCGTGGACATCGAGTCGCTGGAGGATCGCTCGCTGTTCCGGATCCCGGGAGACCGCGACGCGTACGGCCAGAACTGCTGCACACCCGACGGGAACTGGTTCGTCTACATTCACGTCCCCCGCGGTGCGATCTGGGGTCGGCCTTGCGAGGGCGCAGAGGTGGTCGCGTATCACTTCGACCGTGGCGAACAACGCGTCCTGTGCCGTCTCGACAGTGCCGTGTTCCATGTCACCGCGTACGACAACGAGCATTTCGTGGTCACGCATCCCGCAGAAGGACCCGGCATGCTGTTGACCAACATGACAAGCGGTGGCTGGGAGCTCCTGCGGGACGGCGTCGTCCACTGCCCGTGCACCGAGCGCGGCATCGCTTACGAGGTGCCGGCCGACCGCCAGCTGGGGCTGATGGACCCGCTTGCGCGGCGCCGGTTCGAATTCCCCATGCCGGAGCCGTTTCAGTATATTCACACGGGCTGGGATCCTGCCGGTCGACTGTTCTTGTACGAGAACTCCACCGATTGGGATCGCTTTGACGTTCACGACATGTACGCGCTTGTTCGACTGGATGGTCACGGCCGGGACCACGAGTGGCTGCGACTGACCGGCTCCTGGCCGACGTACGTCGGCGGTCAGAAGGCTCATTTTCACCCGCAGGTCACGCCGGACCGGCGGTGGGTCCTGTTCACCGGCGGCGATCCGGCCACGCACACGTGCCACATCTTCCTGCTGGATATTGCGGACCTGGCCGACTCTGCGGGAATCGGACCGGACGCACTCCGTTAACCGGGAGCGTCCGAAGGATGGTGATGACGCGACCACAGTTCCGCCACGCTGCGTTTCTCGACGGCATGATCCGGAATGCGTGCACACGGCGAGGCGGCACGGTAGAATGTGGCGGTCCTTCAGCACGGCCAGAACGAACGTGGAGGCACCGGCAGACCATGACAGGGAATGTGACGAGGTGTGTGTGCGTGGTGGCAGCTGCGGTACTCTCGTTCCGCGCGGGCCAGCTGGTACGGGGAGCCGACCCGGCCACGACCGATTGGCTGTCGCAGGCTCGCTGGGGCGTGATGACGCATTACCTGGGCGCGCCACCGAGTTCCGCTGGCGGCGCGGAACTGACCGCCGAGATGTGGAACGCGCAGGTCGACGCGTTCGATGTGGCGGGGCTGACGGAGCAAGTCGCGTCCGCCGGCGCGAAGTACTTGCTGTTCACGCTCGGCCAGAACTCCGGACATTACTGCGCCCCCAATGCCACCTACGACCGACTCGTGGGCATTACGCCCAGCAAATGCTCGCGACGCGACTTGATCGCCGATCTGGCCCAGTCCCTCAAACAGAGAAACATCCGGCTGATGGTCTACCTGCCCAGCGGCGCTCCGGCTGCCGATCACGAAGCACGCCGCAGACTGCAGTGGCGCTGGGGCCGTCCTGGTGACTGGCAGTTGCCCGGCGAGCCGGTGGGAGGCCGGTTGGTTGAGTTCCAGCGAAACTGGGAGGCGATTATCCGCGAGTGGTCGCAGCGCTGGGGCCAAGATGTGTCCGGATGGTGGATCGACGGCTGCTACTTCGCTGACGAGATGTACCGGTTCGAAGACGAGCCCAACTTCGCAACGTTCGCCGCGGCACTCAAGGCCGGCAATCCAGACGCGCTGGTGGCGTTCAATCCGGGAGTGATGGTGCCCGTCGTCGCGCATAGCAAGTACGAGGACTACGCGGCGGGTGAAGTGGATCTGAGCCGACTGCCCGATGCCGTCGCTCAATGTCCGGGGCGTTGGCTGCCGTGCGAAGGGTCCCGGGTCCAGTTCCACATCCTCACGTTCCTGGGAACGTCCTGGTGCCAGGGCGAGCGTCCACAAGAGACAGACGAGAACATCATTGGCTACGTACGCACGGTCGCCGCGAAGGAAGGCACGATCACGTTCGACGTACCGATTCAGAAGAACGGCCTGATCCCCACGCCGTTTGTCGACCAACTGCGTGCCGTCGGGCGCGCGATACCGTAAGCACTCGACTGCCGGACGGATGTCCAGGTCCGTCCGTGATGCGCCGTGACCAACCGATCTGACGTCGAGGGACAAACCATCGATCGCGCCTTCGCGCACCAGGTGCGCTTGACCATCCCAACACGCGTCGGGCATCAGACAGGTCGCCCGCACCGAGTCACGGACCTTGTCCGCCTCTTGCACGAACCCGCCCGGGCCGCAGTGCCCGCGGAGTTCTTCGATCCTCGTGATCAAACGCAACACGCGGTGTATGTCCGCGAATTGCTGGGGACGGATGATCGCCTCAATCCCGCCAGTACAGCGATTCGCGCGGGGCCGTGTACGGGACCGTGAGGTGCGGCGTCGCCAGTGGTAGTTCGCCTGCGAAGAGACTGTCGACACCGCCGATCACCATGCCCGAAGTCAGGAGCGTGCGTTCCACGGGATACGGCGCTCGGCGCTCGATGATCATGGTTTCGATATGGCGGACCAGCGGGTTGAAGAAGTCGGCGGTCGTGGACCCATGCCCGGGCATGGGAAGGTACATCTGACACGACACCAGCGATCCGTCGCGGAGCATTCCCGCGTAGTTGAAGTCGCGAATTCCTGTGAGCAGCATCGTCGTCCTCAGGCCATCGCGGTGCTCAATCAGGTAGCCGGTCGTGTCGGGCAGCGTCCGCCGGAACCATTCCAGGGACGTCGGAGCCGTGGGGAAACCGGTCTCCACGGGCAGGTTGTGGCTGCGGGTCAGCGCGGCGACGATGAGCTCGCGCGTCGTGGCGCAATCATCCTGCGCCAGGCGGTTGAACAGATTCTCGCCGCGGAGGGCATGAATCTGACTCACGCCCTGCTCTCCCCCTGCCCGTCGTTCCGACATGCACTGGGCCGTCTCCAGCGCGTGGAAGTCGTAGCTGTCGACGCCGCCGTAACCGACGCATACGCTTTCCTGCAGCGGCGCGTCGTAGGGCATGTCCAGGGCCGGCATCCGCCGCGTGACGGGAAGCGACGAGCCCGCAAGGAACGGAAAACCCAGCCGCCGCGAATCGTTCACCATGTCGACGCACTCGTTCCAGTCGGTTGACAAGTGTTTGTCATTGAATACCGGCACGCTTCGGCCGCTGGCTTCGAACACGGTGACCACGCGTTTGAACCATGCGTAGCGCGGATAGCGCCGTTGGCCTTTCTCATTGGTCGGATAGTCGCCGTGTTCCCCAATGATGATGACGCCGTCCACGGCCAACTGCTCGCCTCCCAGCGTCAAGGCCTCTTCAATCGTCGGGTACAGGTGCAGTCCGTGCCGCCGCACTCGTTCTTTGGCCAGGTCCTCCCCGGGAAACTGATCGATGTACACGGACGCGACTTCCAGGCGCGGCGGCTGCCAACGGCCGTTCCAGGTGTATCCGAGCGTGTGTCGATCCAGGAAGTGCTGCGCATGGGAATGGGTGAACATGACGGTGCCCAGAAAGGCGACTTTCGGCGGCTGCGTCGCCGCCGGCGGCGCGGCGGACGCCGAGCCGACCCGGGAGCAACGTGCGGTCCAGGTGCCGGCACCCGCCAAGGTGGCCGCGCCCAGGGAGGCCAGAAAACGTCGGCGATCAAGTCTCTTCGTCTCGCGGTCTGTCATCGGAGTCGACTCCCCAAAAAACCCAGAGCAGGATGGCCGCCACCGTCGGCAAACAGGCCGCTGCCGCCAGCCCCGCGTCGTACGAGCCGGTGGCATCCACGAGACGGCCAAACAGTTTCTGCGTGGGAGGCACAAGGAACCACGCCGTTACCCCCGCCACTCCCGTGATCTTCCCCTGGTGTCGTGCGGAAATGTCCTGCGTAAAGGCGTGATACAACGGAAACACGCCCAGCGCGCCCGCGCCGCTGATCAACAGCACGCACAATAACAACGCGCCTTTCGGCAGCCATCGCAACGCCACCAGCGTCAGGCACATGACCGCGCACACCGTGAACATGATCTGCCGCGCACGGGTCACGGTTAATCCTTTCGAGCACAGCCACAGCACGGCCACGCCCACGCCCAGACAGCCCACATCGGTGGCGACGAACCAGGCCGAGTTGAACAGCAGCGTCTGTTGTTCCGTGTACCCGCGACCTTCTTCCAGGAACAGATGCAGCCACGCGCGAAACAACTGCCAGGCCGTGTTGATCAGGCAGACAACAATCAGCACGATGAGCATGCGGCGTTGCAGCAGCGGTTTCCAGGAGGAATCGCCGTTTCCCGCGCGCGTCGGGCTGGGCAGGTCGCACGCACGCACTGAGGCAAACCAGGCGGCGACCCACACCACGCCCACGCCTCCGACAATGGCAAAGGCGGGTCGCCAGCTGCCCGGCTGCGGCGTGAGCAGTGACAACATGATGAGCGGCGCCAGCACAGCCCCGACGGAAGTGCCACTCTGCAGCAGGCCATTGCCCATCGTGCGGCCGCGCGCCAGGGTCAACGCGCGCACCACCCGCACGCCGCACGGCCAGTGGCCTGCTTCAAACAGGCCGAGCAGCAGCCGCAACCATAACAGGTCCTCGTACCCGCCGGCCAGCGAGGTTGCCGCGGTCGTGGCGGACCAGCAAAGCAGCACCACCGGATAGAGCCAGCGGATGCTGACGGCGTCCGCGAGAAACCCGAACACGATCGACCCCGCCACGAACCCGTATCCGAACGCCGCCTCCACGTCGCCGTACTGCTCGTTAAGCAACCCGAACTCGGACTTGACGCGCGCCGATGCGCTTGCCAGTGTCTGCCGGTCGAGGTAGTTGATCGCCGATGCCAGCAGCAAGAGGCCGCAAATGACCGCGACACGCGCCGTGCCCGGACCACCCCATCCCGGGAGCCCGCCTGCGCGACTCGGGTCTTCATTCGGCGACGTGTCGGAGCGCGCGCACAACGAATCACCCTTCCCACGAGTTGCCGTCCCAACGCACGACCCGCCGCAGTAGCGCGACGAGTCCAGCGGCAAAGAGTTGCAGCAGCTGTTCGCCTTTCTCGGGAGTCGCCCGTCCGGGGGCTCCGATGTGTCCTGGTCCTGAACGATCGCGCATAGTCCACGCGCGTTGGGCGGGCGAAAATGCGTTGCCCAACTCGATCTCCGGCGCGTCCTGGTGGTTCTTGACCAGTTCGGGCGCCAGACGCAGCATCATGGACGTTTCCCACTCACAGGCGTGACCCATGTCAGGCTGCTGCAACTCGGGGATCGTGGCCGCCGCGTCCGCCAGATTCCAGTACGTGGCCAACAACAACAGCAGGTCGCGGCGCTCGCGGTACCTCTGTCGGACCTCAAATAGCGCTTGCCGGCCGGGCACATCGTTGCCACCATGCCCGTTGAGCACAACGATGCGACGGAAGCCGTGCACGACGAAGTTGTCCACGATGCCTCCGAGCAGATCAATCCAGACACGCGGTTGCGCCGACACGGTGCCGGGGAAATCCAGGTGATGGTGAGAATTGCCCAGCCACATCAAGGGAGCCAGCAGTATTTCGTCGGCGAGCGATTCATGTGCCCGGCGCGCGATCTCACCCGTCAGCAGGCTGTCGGTCACAAACGGCAAGTGACGGCCATGCTGTTCCATCGCGGCAATCGGAACGATCACGGGCGTATCACGACTGAGCGAGTCGACGTCCGTCCAGGTGAGGTGGGCCAGCTCCATCGGACGATTCCTCTTTCGCGCTGGGGCTGCTTCGCGCCATCACCGCGCCAGCGGCTTGCTGGTGATCAGGCCAATACCGCGGCCGCCCGTGACGTCCGGTCCACCGGGGACGGCCTTGTAGTACATGAAGAACGTGTCGTTTCGCGGGTGGACCACGAGCGAGATCTTGTGGGCAGATTGCCTGTCCAGACCGCTGGGATTGCCGCCGGCCTGGTCGAGCGGTTCCGGATGGGGAAACCCCGTGCACCAAATCGCGGGAGAATGCCACCATGACGTGCGCGCCGCCACGGCCCACGCCGAAATGAAACAGAGAAACGCCCCGATGACACCGCCGCCATGGTCGAATTCGCCGGCCGGGCCAAAGCCCATCGCCAGGCGATGGTTGCCCCCGTGCAGCCGATCATCGCTCTCGGGCACGAACCACTGGTAGCCCCGCCCGTCGAAGCCAACGAAGCTCATGTAATACCTGCCGCTCCCCGGCAGCTGGTAGACCGTCGGCGCATCGGTGCCGATCAGGTCCGTGATGGTGCCGATGACGGGCCGCGCGGGCACCACGTGCTCGGGCCAGTAATGCCAGTTCCGAGCGGTGGTGTGGTTGGCATTCATGGTTCACCACGGGCTACTTGCGGCGAGCGCATACCCAGGACATGTCAGAGCGATTATAGCCGTCGCGTGGCTTGCCTCAAGCTCCCACGATTGCCGCTGGCTGCCGCCACCTTGCCCCAACAAGCTGGGCCACACCGACTAGCGCTCCCGCACCAGGAATACGCGATCGACGTAGACGGCGTCCACCTGGTCCGGGTTCTTCAGGGGCGCAATCCAGAAATACATGCCGCCCTTCAGGTCCTGCGAGCCCAGATCGAAGGTGTGGTATTCGCCATCACCCGACTGCTCGATCGTCACCATCTGCTCGGCGATGTTCCTGCTGCCTGGGGCGTCGTAGAGGCCGATCTGGAAGGCGTTGCCGCTGGTCACCTTCGCGTCACAACGGGCGACGACGTAGCAACGCCATGTGCCGAACTGGCCCAGGCCGTCAGGAAACGGGTACTGGGTCGCCCACTGGTTGTGCGTCGCGGGCATCCTGGCGGCCTGCGCATCGGATGCCTTGGAGTCGGCGGCGATGGTGACCCAGTGGCCCAGACCGTGCAGGTTGAACTCGTCCTGTTGGCAGTCCAGCCACCGGTCCGATGTGAGCCCGTGGGCCTCCTTGGGGGCTGTGGCCTGCTTGCCCGGGGGCGGGACCATCCCACGCAACACGGGTTCGTACGCCGCGAATGGCCCGCCCTCGCGGAACTGGTCGGCGTCGAAGCTGTGACAGGTCGTGATGAACTCATCCACCGCCACCGCCAGGTCGTGCGGCCCGAGGAATTGTGCGCCGGTCATGGCGGCCAGGCGTTTGTAGTCCTTGTACCGCTGGATCCAGTTGTGGTCCAGCGGCAGCCGTGCTCGTCGCACCCGCGCGGACCGCACAGGATCGTCCTGGACGCGTTCCGCGGCGTCGCTCAACAGCTCCGCGGCCTTGTTCGCAGTCTTCAGATCCATCCACGGCGACGTGTCCTGCATGTAGCAGGGCAGGTAAGCGCCGGACTCCGTCAGCCGGTCCTGCAGCAGCGTCATGTACGCCAGCAGGGGCTCGGCGGCCGCGCCGTAGTAGCCCTGCATGAATTCGGTGATCAGCGCCTGGTCGTCCTGCGACGGGTCCCACATCAGGTGCGCGATGAGCCACGCCCGCAGCTCGGGAAAGTCGCTGACCGAACAGCCCGCGTCGCCCTGCTCGAACAGACCGATGCACTTGTGGTGGACGAAGTAGCGGATGTCGGGGCCGAGCACGCGCCAGTTCGGATGCGGGATGATGTAGTTGGCGAAGTTCGTGACGTAGTTCCAGATGTACAGCTGCGGTGCCATGACGCACCAGCCCTCGATGTCCCTGCGGAAGCTCTCGTTCTGGACCCCGGTCTCCAGCGGCTGGGCCGAGGAGGCTTCGATCGAACACAGCCGCACCAGGACGTTGCGGCGAGGCTTGACGAGCCGGGGCGGCTGGCGGGTATACGCGTACGCCAGGGTTTCGACCAGCGTGCCGGGAAACTCGTTCTCGATATCCGCCGCAACCGCGTTGACGAAGCGGATGAGGGGGCCGGACTCGCTCCCTTCTTCGGCTAACCATGCCTTGCACTGGGCGCACTGACACGCCCCGCCCCAGTCGTTCTGCGAGATGGAGATCATCCCCGCCTGCGGGTCTTTGCGCAGCCACTCCAGCGCCTGCTGTGTCAACTCGGCACGCATCTGGTCGTTGGTCAGACAGAGCTGCGCGCCCTCAAACGTGCGCCGGCCGTTGATCTCGCTGTACCACTCGGGGTGCTCTGCGAAGTACTTGTCGGGCGGCAGAAGCTGATAAAACGTGTGGCACCAGCCGAGAATGTTGTAGTGGCCGCCGTATTCCGGCGCTACACGCACAAAGTGCCCGTTGCACTTGGACCGCGCGGCGTAGACACCATCGAACGCACACCGGTAGAAAGCTTCGCGGTACTGCAGCGCGGGGACATGAAGCCGGTTCAGGTCCGGGATGTCGAGGGTCGGCCGCGTCGGGATGAACGTTTCGTCCGGCCTGGCCCCCCACCAGCGCACCCCGACGATGTCTTCGAGGAAAGTGTACACCGCGTAGAGCGTTCCGCGCGGCTGTCCGCCAAGCAGATACAGCCGGTCACCGGCCGTCCGCAGGATGATGCCGTCATGCATCAGCGACGCAAGATCTTCATCGGGGAAAGCCGTCCTGAAGGCGGCCGTCTGCCCGACCAGGATCAGCCTGTTCCCCGCCGGGGCGGCGGCTTCCGTGACGATGGGCAGTTCTGCCCCCGTCACGAGTGTGAGATGGGACTGCAATTCTCTCGCGGCGGTCTGTTCGGCCGCGATGGCATCCGTGGCCACGACGATTGTGTACGGCGACTTGCCGTTGGCAGCCAGTGTGGCGGCCATCGCTTGCGATCCCATCATCACCGTCAGGATCTGCACGACCAAGGCAACACGAAGCATCGTCAGTCTCCATGCGGAGGAGTCCGCTCCGCCGTCAGCGTGCGGCGGAACAACCGCCCATCGGAACAACGACCCGAGACACCTGGCGCGAGTATCGCCCGGAGAACGCGGTGAAACAAGAGGGTGAGGGCCCGGGCCGCCCGGATCGCCCGCGCGTCGGGTGACCGAGACTCGCCAGTCGAGCTGATGTTCAACGGCGACAGCAAGACCGGCGATTCCCTGTTGGTCGCCGCCGTGGTCGGACCGTGCGCCACGATCTCGGATTGCCGAGTTGACGCTGATGCGGATTTCCGTCACTTTGGGCTTGGGGCTGCCCGGAGCGGTCACCCCGGCACAGCTGGTGAGGGCCCGATCAACAACCGGCGGCCGCCTGCATCTGCCGGCGTTTTCTCCGATCAGCGTGCGATTGGCGGAGGTCGATTGCGATGTGGTATGTGCTCTGGATGACCGCCTTGGGGATGTCGTCACCAACTTCCGACGTGATTGTATCGCTCCGCAGTCCCCGGTTGACTCACTCCCCGGCCTTCGTCCGTGCCCCTTGTGTGTTTTCGCGTGGCGGTGAGTACCTTGTGGCGGAGGCGGGTGACCCGCAGGAGCCGGCTGCTGTGCGCATTACAGCGCCGGAAGGTGCCTGGCACGTCTATGTGACGTGGGTGCGGCACCCGCGCGGCGCCAAGAACGTCGTGGTTCGCCTTCGAGACTCGACCACCACAGTCGACCAAAGTCGGCTGGCCAACGGCCAGGCTCCCGATCGTTGCCCGCGCGACGACATGGCAGAATTCGACGGGCTCTGTACGTCGGGACTGCACCGCTTGACCTCCCGGCCCGTTCACTTCACATCGGGTGACGTGGTCGAGATCGTGCGTTCCGATACGTCATCGGGAACCGTGACAACGTTGGAAAGTGTGGTCTTTTCGCCGCATCTCTATCTGGACGACCTCGGTAATGACAGCCGCTGGGTCGGCACTCCCACCATTAATCTCAAGGACTATGGGCGGACCGCGTCGGGGGACATCGGGGCGGGCATCGCGTTTCTCATGCCGGCCCAGCGCGACGTGGCCGTGGAGTGGTCACTGCCGGCCGCAGGGTTGTGCCTGCTGTCAGCCAACGTGAATCGTGGCCCCTCCCGGGCCGAATTGATCCCGCTGGAATTGCGGGTGGCCGACGGTACGACGCGGACGGTAATGCTGGAGGGCAAGAGCGCGGAATTCGGTCGCAGCCGCTGGCAGGACCTGGGGGTCTTGCGCAACCCGCAAACGGTCACACTCCGTCTACAGTCCGTCCCGGGCGGTGCCACCTGCGTGGACCTGCTGCGTCTGACCCCGCTGGGCGAATCCGACCTCGCGCGAGCGGGTGAGAAGCGATGGGATACGTTGACAGTCGAGTGGGAACCGGCAACGGACGATCGCCCGTGGCTGAAGGCGGTGCAGCTTGTTCCCTTGGCGCAAGAGGGTATCGAATGCACGCCGCTGGCGCCAGCCGGCGGGTTCGCCGGCGGTAATCAGGTGCGCCTGCCATGTCCGGCACTCCCGGTCTTGGATGCCAGCGACGGCAGCACACTCCCGACGCCGGCCGCGGGGGGTATCCGCGTCGAACTGGCTCACGGCTACGGCTTCACCCTCCGGTCCGCATTGCTTCGAGACGCATCGTTCATGTGGCTCAAAGACCTGGGCATTCTGGTCACCCGAGGCACCGATTCCGCGGGATCACGCCAGCAGACCGCCGATATGGCCCGCCGCGTGCAAGCAGCCAGTCAGACGCCGTTTCGCGGCACGGCCGAGAAGTACCGTGAGTTCACGGGATACCGTGAGGAGCGCGCAGGCCAGGATGACCGGGCGTTCAGCTTTGCCTATTCGGCGGATCGTCCCCTGGCGCCGCGCGTATCGGAAGCGGTGGCCAAGATGCCCGAAGTGGACTACGCCTACTTTCTTTCACGCGTCGAGGACCCAAAACACCGCCGCATGTTTCTCGGTTGGCCGAACGTGTGCCAGGAATTCTACGTTCTGTCGAACGGGACGATCGGTGTCAGTTCAGGAGCGGGTCAAGGCACAGGGCATTCACCGGCTGAGCATTTCACCGTGCAGTTGGGAGTCGGCGCGTCACCCACGTTTCGAGACCACGGCGATCCGACAGTCTCGCAAGAGATCGAAGACGGGTACCACATTATTGTCACGACGCGATGGACAGTCGGAGAGACGGCGGTCAGCTCCACCGCCTTGGCGTATCCGCTGACGGGCGAGGACGTCCGGACTGGCAATGAGCCGCTGGCAGCATTCGTCCGCGTCGCGCAGGAAGATCACACAGAATCTCCGCTGTGGCTGAAGATTCGTCCCGATGCCTGGGGTGGTCCGGACCAGCCGCTGAAAGACCTGGCCACGGCGCGCCTCGAGTCGTCCTGCCTGATCGCAGGTGGCCGCCCGGTGCTTGGCTTTCACGCGGCGCGGGCGACCGTCGTCGCAGCCAGTGATGAGGAAGTGCTGGTGCGGTTCGATCCTGACCGGATGCCTGTCGATCTCGTGATCCCCTATGTCGCCGTGGATCAGGCCGTTGTCGGTCAGGTGCTGGCCTGGGGCTTCGACGACGTGGTTACGCGCGCCAAGCGATACTGGGACCGCCGGCTGTCGGAAGGGGCGGACATCGAGACACCCGACCTGGTCGTCAACAACCTCTACCGGACCTTGCTGCCGCGCACGCTCGTCACCGGGGACCTGGACACACAGGGTGATTACGTGCTCAAGACGAGCCCCATTCACTACGATGCCGTGTGGCTGCACGTGACGGCGTACGGAATCGAGGGTTTGGCCCGGCGCGGTCACTTTCGGGAAGCCCGGCAATACCTGGAGGCGGCGTTTCGGTGGCAGGGCTCCCAGGCCTCCGATGCCACGACGTACACGACTTGGGAGGGGTTCTTCAATGCGCCGCCGCGTTACACGGCTTTGTTGTGGATCAACTTCCATGGCTGGATGCAGTGGGCTGCCGCGCGCTACTTCCACTTCTCCAACGACCGGCCGTGGCTCGAGGAAAAGTTGCCTCAGCTCATCGCCAGCCTGGAATGGACCGCCTCACAACGCCGGCTGACCATGCACGACAACCCCGACGGCACGCGACCGGACCATTACGGCTGGTTGCCGCCCGGGCGAGTCACGGACGGGTCGGCCGGGACGAGCACATTCAGTGACTGTATCAATTGGATGGGCTTTGCTGAGTTGACGCGTCTGCTGGAGCGAATCGGTCACCCGCGGGCGGCTGAGTTCCGGGCCGTCGCAGACGACTATCGTGCCTGTATTCTCCGCGGGCTGCGTCAGGCAACCTGCCGCCGCGAACCAGTGCGGCTCTGCGACGGCACGTTCGTGCCTTACGTGCCGGGCTATCTCGAGTCGGCCGGGCACGAAGAGACCATGTGGTATGCCGCGGTGGTCGATGGCGCGCTGGAAGGCATTCTGGACTCGGGGATCATGCCGCCGGGCGAAGCGCTGGAGGATTGGGTTCTGGCGAACCTCGAAGACAACCTCTTGGTGATGGCGCCGAACCTGGCCGACGAGGCCTATTTCCTGGGCCACGGCTGTGCATACCTGCGCCGCGATCAGCCACAGCAGGCGATCTACACGTTGTACAGCGTCATTGCCTCGCACATGTCGCGCCAGACGCTCACGACATTCGAACACCGTTCGTGGGGAGCCGGTCGCGTGTACGACCTGGCACCGTGGCCGATGGGGTACTACACGCGCATGCTCTCGGGCATGCTCGTCTGGGACGAAGAGGACGATGCCCTGGTCTACTGTCGTGCGACCCCCCGCGCGTGGCTGGATCCGGGCAAGCGGATCCGCGTCGAGCGGTTGCAGACCCGGTTCGGTCCCACGTCGATGACACTCACCGCACACCGCGATCGCATTGAAGGAGAGATCGCGCTTCCGCAGCGAGCTCCACCGGAGACGATCCGCCTGCGACTGCGGGCCAACGGCCGGATCACGTCCCTCCGACTCAACGGCCAGCCCGCGACGTACGATGCAGTCACCGAGTCGCTCACGCTGCCTGCGGCGGCACATCGCGTGCAGGTTGATGCCACGATCGAACGAGGCGTGAAGGTGGAATGAGAAGGACGAAGAGGGCGGCCTCTTCCGATGCGCGCACCGGACGGCCAGCGCCACCGGACTGACGTGTCAGATGTGAGGCGGCCCACCGGTATTCTTGCCATGTGGAGTGCCTCGCCAGGCGACGACCGCGTTTCGGGCGGGAATCTACCCGGTCCTCGACCTGGCCTCCTGGCGGAAGACAATCGCCAGCACGTCGCGCTCGGATCGTCGCTGCCGACGTTGACTGCATACGGCGGACATGCTGCCCGGATGCCGACTGGCTGCGCGCCGGATTCACGGCCCGTCTACCGGCCACGGCAACAGGTGTCAATCACGTGCAGAGGGCATACTGCAATCTGGAGACGGGGTCACGGTGCCGTACAAGGGATCGTCGCAAGGAAGTAGCGGAAGTGGGGACGCGCGGGGTCCAGAGTCCGGTGGCCGCCGACCGCGCCGCCTGCGGAGGACCCACGGGCGAGGAAGGGCATGCGCGTGGCCAGCGAAGTGCCGAACACCCGGGAGAAACACCTGATGGCGCTGAAGGATGTGTCGCAGCGGCTCGAGCGGATCACCCGGGGCGCTGGATCAGGCTGCTGTGCCTGTGCCCTGGTGGGCGGTCACGCCGCCGCACTGTGGGGTGGCCACGAAGCAACCCGCGGCTGTCCGCACGACCAACGACGTGGATATCCTCTTACAGCGTGACAACTGGCCGCACGCGCTCAGCGGCCTTGGCTGTCGGCATGGACTATTTCGAGCTGCGTGACGTCGGGCTGGTCGATCGGCTGATGCTCGGCGACCTGCCGCCGGAGCTGGCTGCACGTCTGGATGCGCTGTTGGCCGAGGCCGGCCGGTAAGTGACACGCATCACGCCGGTCAGACTCGACCCGCCGTTGTCCTCCCAGGCGGCCTTTCCTGCGGTGATGGAGTCGGTGCCTTGACGCTGTAGGGGACCGTGTCTGTGCTCTGAATGACTTGGCTCGTTCTGCCGGGGCCACCGCGGCATCGCGAGATATGCGAGAGGGGGGATTCGAACCCCCACGGGTTTCCCCACTGGATCCTAAGTCCAGCGCGTCTGCCAATTCCGCCACACTCGCAAAGTGCTTTTATTTAACAGCTTATGCAATGTCCATCTGGCTGGTGTGTAAATCGTTGACACCCGGTACGTTGAAAGGCACAAGGGGCGCCCGCCGGAAACCGCCAGCGGTTGCCGGTCACCACCCAGTCCATTCCGTGGACAGGTGACGCATGGCCAAGCATACCAAACGCACGGACAAAACCAAGCCAAAGAAGCCACAGCCGGATTTCCCCCTGTTCGCACACGCGACCGGCCGCTGGGCGCAGAAAACCCGCGGGCAGCTGCATTCCTTCGGTCCGAAACGTCTACACCCCCGGCGGCGTGCTGACCATCTGCGATGCCACCTGGTCCAACGCGCGGAGTGTCTCCAACTGCGCCAACGTGTACACGGATACCGGTCGGCAACTCGACGCCGAAACCGGCCTCTACTATTACCGGCATCGCATCTATCACAGCCAGCTGGGGAGGTTCGCCCGTCGGGAACCGGTAGGGTATAGAGCGGGAGAAAATCTTGTTGAGTACGTTTGGGATAACCCAACAACTCGCACAGATCCAAGTGGTGAGCAATTTGTACTTGGCACTCCGAACTCACCATGGAATCCCGGGCCAATAGAGTCCACGCCGGGACCAATGCTCTTGCCGGTACGGCCTTCTGGAGAGGGGCCATCGGCGTGTGAATCAACGTGCTTTCCTCGCTGCCTGGCAGCCAATGGAACGAGGTGGGTGATTTGCGCAGTCGTCGGTACGACGCCAGTCATTTCGCTCCCGCTCAAGCCGCCTGGCCGTCCTTTTGGCGCCCTCACGCCTGCCTGGAGCAATCTTCTGCGAGCAGGTGGTGGCAAAGGTCAGCGAGTGATCGAGCGTCGCCTCAACCCGTGGGGGAATGTCATCTGTGTGGCAGGTGTGAGCTATACTGCTGGGACACTTGTCAGCTGCAGCTGCATTTGTGCGCTTGATCCGAACGCATACTGAAGACGGCGGTACGACCGTGTGGGCCATCTTGGGCGTGGTCGCATTGTTGGTGTTGACGGCAGTCCTCGCCGCGCTTTCCGAAAGAGAGCGGCGCAGATTGAAGATTTCACGATTCGTCGCGCGTGAATTGGTGCCGGTGGACCGTTTGATCGAGTCACTACCCGGCCGGACCGCATTCACTGGCTCATCTCTCGTTCAGTGCTGGAAGACTGCCGCTTCCGTTCTCAAAATCGATCCGCGTTTACTACGTCCCAGCGATCGATTTGACCACGAACTCGCTCCCGTGAAGGGCTTTCCGGTCGAGGATGAACTGGTGGAACTGGGCGAGTTGCTACAGGAGGTGATTGACGAGTCCGGAATGACCGAGGACTATGCGAATTGTGACCTGAAACTGGAGACGTTCGGCGAATATGTCAGGTTTCTGGCTCGACTGCGCGACAAGCGACACTGATCGTCTGCCATCACAGTTCGCGCGAGTCGCAACAAAGAAATGGCGTGACCAGTCAACCGGCAGCGCTTCAGCAATGGCGTTCCCAGGAGGATAGGGGAGTCAGGGCGGGACGGGGGGACGGATCTGTTTAACCGCCGGGCCAGAGTCCGCCGTCAGGCGGACGGCGGCCCGCGCGCTGCAGGCCGGCGTCTCGCACCTGCGCCCGTGGCGCAGGACACGCAGCGCTCATCCTGGACATCCTGTCCATCCTGTCAACAAGAGCCCGTCACGTCCGTCACTACCGGTTGTGCGGCCTCGGCCGGGCGCGGGTGTGGTGGAGGCGCTGGGACTCGGCCGCCGTGCGCGGTGGTGGCCGCACGTAGCCGATGATCTTCGTGCCCCATGACCGGAGGTCATGGGGGCACGTGCGGGACGTCCCCCGGCTGCGGGGTGAATGTGACAGTATCCTGTCATGCGGCTTCTTCTCGTTTAACCCGCAGCCGCAGGC
>JALOQX010000514.1 GCA_025459265.1 Pirellulaceae bacterium
TTTGCCGGGGCCGGGTCGGGCTCGGGCAACACGATTGCCAACACGATCAAGGCGGAGATCCGCAATAACAGCACTGTCACCACCACGGGCGCGGGTTCGGTGACGCTGTCCGCGACGGACACGTCGAAGATCATTGCGGATGCGGGCGGCTATGGAGTGGCTCTCGCCGGAGGTCAGGGCGCCGGGACGGCGCTGACCGCAGGGGTGTCGATCGCGATCAATGACATCCAGAACGAAGTGTCGGCCACGGTTTCCAGTTCCACCATCACTGCTGCCGGGAACGTTGGGTTGACCGCCACGTCGACGGCCACGATTGACGCCTGGACGCTCGCGGTCGCCGTCGGCGCGGCCGGTGGCCAGGGTGCCGGCTTCTCGTTTGCCGGGGCCGGGTCGGGCTCGGGCAACGCGATCCAGAACACGATCAAGGCGGAGATCCGCAATAACAGCAATGTGACGACAACGGGCGCGGGCTCGGTGACGCTGTCCGCGACGGACACGTCCAAGATCTTCGCGGACGCGGGCGGTGTGGGAGTCGCTGGTGCGGGTGGTGAGGGCGGCGGCACGTCGATCTCCGCCGGCATTTCGATCGCGGAAAACGAGTTGGGCAATGTGGTGCAGGCCGTCGTCGACCGCTCGACCATCACGTCGGCGGCGGATGTTGAGCTCAGTGCCACCTCGTCCGGCACGATCGACGCGTTGACCTGGGGTGGGGCGGTATCGCTGTCCGGAGGCGCCGGCGGCGGGGTGAGCTTAGCGGGTGCCGGCGCCGAGGCCAGCAACTGGATCCACAACTCGGTCACCGCTGCCATCCGGAACGCAAGCACCGTACAGGCCCAGGCCGGATGGGTGAAGCTCGCGGCCACCGACACGGCGACGATCACGGCGCACGCCGTTGGTGGCAGCATGGCCCTTGCCGGTGGCGCCGGCGGGGCGGTGACGATCCCCATCGGCGCCGCCGTCGCGGACAACGTCATCGAGAACGTCGTCAAGGCGTGCATTGATAGCTCCGTCGTCTCGGCTGTTGACAACGCCCCGGATTCGCCCACCGGGGATGTCACGTTGGAGGCCGAGTCCACGTCCACCATCACCGCTTTATCCGTCGCCGCGTCCCTCTCGGTCGCCGTGGCGCCGGTCGGCGTGAGCTTCTCGGGTGCCGGAGCAGACTCGACGAACACCATAGCGAGTCAGATTATCGCCTGCATCGATAACAACAGCAGCGTGACGGCGACCGGGAAGGTCGACCTGTCCGCAATAGACCTACCCACGACCACCGCCGACGTTGGCTCGGGGACCCTCAGTGGCGGAGTAGCCGGCGCCTCGGTAGGCGTGTCACTGTCCGACAATACGATCAACAATACCGTGAAGGCATACGTGAATCAGGGCTCCGTGACTGCCGATGGCCCAGTCTACATCACGTCGAGCGCCACCGGCGTGATCAATGCGCTCACGGTGGCCACATCCGTGGCAATCAGCATCGGTGGGGCCGGTGCCGGCGGCGACGCACGAGCCACCATTACGTCCGGTGTGGAGGCCTATGCCGGCAGCGGAGCCACACTCGCTGCGGGCCAGGACGTTGAGATCAAGGCCACCTCGGACTACCATGCAACCGCCGACTCTTATGGGATTTCCGGTGGATTCATTGCGATCGGGGTCAGCCTCGCCGCAACTCGCGCCGACGGCACGGTGAAGGCGCACGTGGACGGCTGCGTCGAGCGAGCGCAAAACGTCCGTGTGCGTGCCGAGGCGACGAACACCGCCACAGCCAACACGTTTGCACTGGCCGGCGGCGTTGCCGGCGGCGAGGCGAGTATCGCTTCCGCGAAGGTCGCACCGACCGTCGAGGCCTTTGCGGGCGACAACGCTGACCTCACTTCCCTCAACGACATCGACATCCTGGCCAAATCCGCCACGGACGCAAATGCCGACGCCCAAGGCATCCTCGCCGCCGTTGCCGTCGGCGGTCGATCCGATGCGCTGGCCGACGTGTCGCCGCAGATCCATGCGTACGTCGGCCAGCATGCGAACGTGGTCGCCGGTCAGGACATCACGCTGCGGTCGCTGCATAACGTGGACGAGAACGGGGCCGCTCTGGACAAGGACGCCAAAGCCGACGGCAGTTCTTCCGGTGGCGGTCTGCTGGTCGGGCCGGGTGCCGAGGTCCAGGCCGTTACGAAACCGCAGATCACCACATCTGTGAAAGACGGGGCGACAATGCGGGCCCTGGGCGGCGACATTGTGATCGCCGCGCAAGCAGCGTCCCAGGCGATGCCCGAAGGGACCGGCAAGACGGGCGGGTTCTGGGGCGAGGGCTGGATCACGTCCAATGCTGAGCTCACGAATCGGACACGGGCATCCGTGGGCACGAACGTGCAGATCACAGCAGATCAGGGCTTCAGCCTGTTAGCGAAGTCCACCAACACGGCCAACGCACTCGCGACCGGTGGGAGCGGCGGAGTGGTCGAACTGTCGGAAGCCGCCACCGATGTGTCGGTCGACGATCAGACCACCAGCGAGATCGGGGACAGTTCGAGCATTGTGGCCGGGACTGTGTTGTCCGTCGTGGCCGTGATGGAGACCGCGGCACACACGCACTGCGACGTCGATG
>JALOQX010000235.1 GCA_025459265.1 Pirellulaceae bacterium
TACGGTGCCAACCCGTATGTCGTGACCGAGAAACCGCTGGTCGTGGTCACCGGGCCCGGGCCGGGAAGCGGCAAGTTGGCGACCTGTCTGAGCCAGATGTATCACGATCATCGGCAAGGGCTCCAATCCGGATACGCGAAATTCGAGACCTTTCCCATTTGGAATCTGCCGCTGAGTCATCCGGTCAACGTGGCCTATGAGGCGGCCACGGCAGACCTGGACGACGTCAACATGATCGACCCCTTCCACTTGGAGGCCTATGGCCAGACGGCAGTCAACTACAACCGCGATGTCGAGGCGTTCCCCGTTCTGCAGAAGATCCTCGCACGGATCACGGGCGGCCATGCCGTCTATCGTTCGCCGACCGACATGGGGGTGAATCGTGCCACCTCCGGGATCATCGACGACGCTGCGATCCAGCTGGCGGCGCGGGCCGAGGTGATCCGCCGGTACTTCCGGTACGCTTCCGAGTATGCCATGGGCCTGGTCGACGAGCGGACCGTTCAGCGTGTCCAGCGGTTGCTGGAACTGCTGCGATTGACTCCCGAGGACCTGCCGGTTGTCATTCCGGCCCGACAGGCTGCCGAGGAGGCCCAGCAACACGGCAAGGGAAATGAGGGGGTCTTCTGCGGGGCGGCGATCAAGTTGCCCGACGGCCGCATCGTGACCGGCAAGAACTCGCCCCTGATGCATGCCGCCAGCAGCCTCGTGATCAATGCGGCCAAACGCCTGGCAAATGTGCCGGACGAAATCCACCTGCTCGCCCCCAGCATTGTCGAGTCGGTCGCCAGGATGAAGAAGGAGATCCTCGGCCAAAAGTCCGTCAGCCTCGACCTGGAAGAAACGCTCATCGCCCTGGGCATCAGCGTCAGCGCGAATCCGACCGCGCAGCTGTGCGTCGAGAAACTGAAGGAGTTTCGGGGCTGCGACGTGCATATGACGCACATCCCCACGCCCGGTGACGAGGCCGGCCTGCGGCGACTCGGCGTCCACCTCACCAGCGATGCGAGTTTCGCCACGAAGAACCTGTTCGTGACGTGAGGCGCGAAGCGCGGTGCTTGCAGTACTGCTTGCGCGCGCCAACTTCGTCTCGCGACGTGCACGCGTGCGCCAGCACGGGCGTTCTGCCCGTGCTTTGTCACAGCTTGATGTTGGGATTGGGCGGCCGGGGTCGAGCGTGAGCTCGCCCCCAGCGGTTTGCGGCGGGGGGCTCACTTCGTTCGTCCACGGCCGCCGCCCAACCCTGTGTGGACAACACCACGGCAACGCTTCAGCGTTGGCGCTGACGATCCAGGAGTTCTTGCATCATGCGGCGCAGCTCGTTCATTTCCTGCCGCAGTTGGTCCATCTGGCCGCGCAGTTCCTGTTCGACGGGGCCCGGTCCGTCAAACCGTGGCGGTCCGTCCTGGCGTGGCGGTCCATCGAAACGTGGCGGTCCATCGAAACGTGGCGGTCCATCGGGACGTGGCGGTCCATCGGGACGTGGCGGTCCATCGGGACGTGGGGGGCCGTCGGGACGCGGGGGGCCGTCGGGACGCGGGGGGCCGTCGGGACGCGGGGGCTCGGGGCCCTGTTCGCGCATCATGCGCTCAGCATCCTGGGCAAGCTTGTCCGCCAGGTCGTGCAGTCCGGCTGCATGGAGATTGTCAATGGCGACTTTCAAGTGCTGAATTCGCCGGTCTCGTTCCGAATCCGGCCCGCGCTCTCGCCCGGGTTGTTCGCCGCGCGCGACACGTTCCAGTTCCTGGGCGACTTCGCGTGCTTCGCGCTCCATGGTCTCCGCGATCTCGTGCCGGTTCGCTTCGTGCAGGCGTCCCGCGCCCTTGTTGAGCATCTCCAGCCGTTGCACCAGGAACTGCCGCACTATGCCAGGCGGAGGATTCTGGTGACTGTCCTTGATTTCCTGGAGACGTTGACTCAGTTTCTCGCGTTCGCGCTGGAGATCCTCAGCCCGCGCTCGCTCCTCGTCGTTCATCAGATGCAGTTGCATCTCGATGTCAAACGCTCTGCTCTGGAGTTCGAGCGCTTCGCGGAGGATGTCTTCCATGGGCTGTTCCGGCCGCGAATGGCGCGCGCGTTCTTCGTCGATGCGGCGCTCACGCTGTTCCCTCCGTTCGCGTTCCTCCTGTAACCTCCGTTCCGCTCGGTTGCGTTCCTCCCGTTCGCGCTGGCGAACCTCGGCTTCTTCGCGCGGTCGCGGATCGTCGCGCTCCGCGCGCTCCTGCGGCGGGCCTTCCTGGGTGGTTACCGTTTGGTCGTTGCTGGCCAGCGGCGCAAGGAGCGCCACGGCCGCGGCGACGAGGGACCGCCGCCAGGTACTGTTTAACACCATCATCATCGTCTCTCCTTCTGCCAGAGTAGCCTGGGGACGCGCCCAGGCGGTACACAGAATCGTGGTCAGGACTAATACGAGTGGTACGACGCAACACACAACACCCCCTCGGTGCCGTCGGCCGGGTCGCCAGGGACGCGGCGGCAATTCCAGAAGTCGCTGCACGCGTTTGCCGAGCCGGGACCGGAACGCTGAGCCTCCCACCGAGAGCCAGCCGAATCGACTGGAAGTGTTTAGCGCGCGCCCAAAGGACAGCAGGCAACCGGCGAGGACATCCGGGCCGTTGGGCACCAGCAGGCTGGCCTCGTCCGCCGCCGCCTCGCTGGTCACGTCCAGACAGCGCCGCACGACGTACACCAGCGGATGCCACCAGAGCAGGCCGCACAAGATGCTGGTTGCCAGCTGCCAGATCGAGTCCCCGGCGGCCAGATGAGCCAGTTCGTGCGCGAGGATCGCGTCCTGTTGGGCACGGTCGAATTGCCGCGTGAAACAGGGCGGCAGCACGATCGTCGGATGCACCACGCCAAACGCTGCCGGCACGGATAACACCGGCGTCTCCAGAAGGCGTATCGGACGTTCATAGCCGAGTTGCCGGGCGAGTTGCCCAATGCGCTCCTGCAACGGCGGATCGTCAATCACGGCGGCCGTGCGCGAGAACCGTCGCAGCAGCATGCGGGCCGCTGCGATCCGACCCAACAGAACCACCGACACGGCCACCCAGAGGATCAGGGGCCCGAGCATCCAGCCGGGCACGGCTCGCGCTGCTGGTGCGGCGTTCGGCACGGGCTCGCCGGTCGGCGCGAAACTCGCGCCAAGCGCGTCCTCCGGTTGCTCCTGGCTGGCGGCGGCGACCGGTAACACACGCTCCAGTTCGCTCCCGGTGTTCCCCCGCACCACCGCGGATGGTGCGCCCGCGCTGGGGGCCTGCCACTCGACGGGCACCGCCGCCACCGCGCTCGTGCCGGTCCCCGTCGCTGCAACGTCGGAATGCTCGGTCACCACATGTTCCCTCTCCTCCGTCGCGTGCTGCGAGGAACGACTCTCCACTTTGTCAGAGCCTGATCGCAACACGTGATGGAGGCGAGAGTCAGGGTGAGGGGGAGAAGCTGGAAACGAGCTGCTGGTCGCCTCGCCCGCACGCGGCACGCGAACACAGTCCACCAGGACGGCACCCACACCGGTCAACTCGAAGAGCAGCAACAGCAGCAAGCCCAGCGTCGCCACCCGCCAGACGGTCCTTTGCACTCTCGCGGACCGCAGGCACCGGCAAGCCACCCCGGCCACGCCCACAATAATGGCCGTGCCGGCGGCCAGTACCACCGCGGATTCGAGCCACGGAACGAGCCCGTACAATCTGGATGGCAAGTCGTGCATGATTCACCGACGCATCAGACAGAAGCGAAGGCCTCCCGTTGGCCAACCCGCACGAACGACATGTCGTGATGTCGCTCCGTACGCCCGTGAACGCATCTACTCCCGCTTCCTGCGCCGCTGCTTGATCAGTTTCTCCAACTGTTCCAGCTCGTCGTGGCTCACCTCGCGCGTCCGCAACAGGTGGCTCACCGCATCCGCCAGACTCCCTTCAAACAGACGGTCCACCATGTCGTCCGCCATGCACCGCGTGACTTCGTCCGCCGTCACGAGCGGCTGGTACACAAACGTCCGCTGCCGTTCCTGATGCGCGACCAGCCCGCGCTCCTCCATTTTGCGCAGCATCGTGGCGATCGTCGTGTACGCCAGCCGTTCGCCGTCCAATCGCTGCTGCACGTCCACCACGCGCGCAGCACCCAGGTCCCACAGGACGCGCATGATCCTCAGCTGCAGGTCGCCCAGCCGGTACGTCGGTCGCTCCGCCATGTTCCCCACCGCCATGCAAGCGGGTCCGTTCATGTAACTACTGCAGTAATACTATCAGGGTAGTAATTGGATGTCAAGCCGGCGGCCGATAATACACCCAGACGACCTTCCGATCAGCCGGGACCCGCCGTGCGGTCCGGCTGACCGCAGCGATGAACCGATCGGCGAGAGAGACGGGTCATGTGGCGTGATGCGTACTGCGCCGTGATGCGGGCCTTTGACGGGCAGCAGGCTCTGCAGCAGGCCGCGGAGCAGAATCGTCTCGAGCGGTACTTCACGTTTCCCAATTTCGCGCGCTCGGCGGAACGCTGTGGAGACCAACTTCACGCCGTCGGATTGTCAGACGTCGCGGTCGAGAGTTTCCCGGCCGACGGTGTCACGTCCTGGTCGGGTTGGCGCTCCATGAAGGCCTGGGATGTGACCGAGGCTCGGCTCTGGATCACCGAGCCGTCAGCCACACTGCTCTGCGACTGGTCGGCGCTGCCCGAATCCCTCGTGATGTACTCCGGCTCCTGCGATGTGGAGGGCGAGTTGGTCGAGTGGAACGGGGAAGACGAGATCGAGCTGACCGGCAGGATCCCTTTCACCAACCGCCGCATCAGCGATCTGTTTGCGCAGATGCGCCGCCGAGGCGTGCGCGGCATCGTCTCGGATTTCCTGGGGACGCTCCCCGGCGTGCGTGATCCGTGGGATCTGCCCGATGCGGTGCGATGGGAGAACAGCGCCTTGAGACTCGGCGCGGGAGCCCACTGGGGGTTCATGCTCAGTCCGCGCCAAGGCCAGTGGGTCCGCAGTCTGTTGCGGCAGGGACCGGTGCGGCTGCGGGCGAGTGTGTCGAGTCGCGTCTATGATGGATCGTTCCATTCCGCTACGGGGCTCATTCCTGGAGCAAGCGAACGGGACACGGAGCTGGTGTTCGTTTCACATCTGTACGAACCGGGTGCGAACGACAATGCTTCCGGCGTCGGCATCGCGCTCGAACTAGCCCGCAGCCTGAATAGTGCCATTCGGCGGGGCCTGCTGCCGCGACCCCGGCGGAGTATCCGCTTCCTCTTCCACTGGGAGGGATACGGTCTGTGTGCCTGGCTGCATCGGCATGCCGACCGCGTTTCCGGTCTGCTGGGCGGACTAAACATCGATGAAGTCGGCGTGGACCAGGAACAGGGGGCTTCGGTGCTCCATCTGTTCATGCCGCCGGCCGCAAATCCCTCCTGCACGGGCCATTTCCTGGCACATCTGTGCCGCGAGGCCTTCGCGCCTGACCTGCGCTGGAAGGCCGTTGCAGATCGGGCGGACATCATCAACGACACCCTCGCGTCCGATCCGCACCTGGATGTGCCGTTGCCGACCTTGATTCAGTACCCTTCACGCTGCTACCACAGTTCCGCCGATCGTCTGCCGACTTTGAGCGCGCCGGTGATGGCCCGGGTCGCGTGCGTCAGCGGCACGTACATGTACTGCCTGGCTGCCGCCGAGGGCGTCTTCGCCGCGTGGCTGGCGCGGCTTGTGGCTGACGGCTGCCGGCAGCAGTGGCAGCGGACGGAACGGCGACTGCTGGACCGATCCTGGCCGTTCGATGCCGGCCGGACGCGCGCGTGGTTCGCCGAACAGGCCGCGCTGTCGACCGCGTCGGTCGAGCGGTTCGGATTGTCCGCCGCAGACGTGCTTTCCCTCCAGGGGGAACTGCAGCGCGAGCTGGCGACCTGGTGCAGCCGATGGCAGTCCGCGTTTCCTCCAGCCGAAGCTGGCGATGTCACTGATGTGTCACATCCCATTGCCCGCGGCCTCGTGCTGGAGCGTACGACGCCGGCCTGTCCGAAGGTTTGGAGCCTCTCCACACACGACCCCGAGGACGAGCAGCGGTACCGCGCGCTTCTTTGTCGCAGCAATCTGGATCTGTTATGTCACCGGATCCTCTATTGGGCCGATGGCCGTCGCTCACTGGCCGACATCATGGAACGTCTCGCTTTTGAGTGGGACGAGCTGCGGCAAGAAACGAGCATTTCCCGCACGTCCACCGGCGCTGCGATCGACGCGAGCCCTGGTCATCGCGTGGATGCCGCAGACGTGTTGGCTCTCGTGGAGCGGATCGTGGCCCAGGGCTACCTGAAGGCATCCGTCGCCCGGCAACGTACCGCTTGATAGACCAAGCCGGAGACCAGGCGAGACACTCGGGTCGTGGCGGCCGGTTGCGTCTTGGCGTCGCCATCGACGCGATTCGGACCCCGATCAGGGTGTCTGGTCTTCCCCAGCCCGGTATTTCCACACATGGAGCACGCGTACGACTCGATCGTCTGCCGAAGTGGCATAGATCACACCAAGGGGGCTAACCAGCAGCATGCGGCGGTTCTTCTCGCGCGATTCACCGACGTCCAGGGGGCACCTTCGCAAGAGCCGATCGATCTCATTTACCGCCGTGGCGAGTGCCGCGCGATCCTCTGTCTCGAGCCACAGGGAGGTGAGTTCCCTTTCGGCCGACCGCAGCCAGGACACCGTGAACTTCATGACAGCTCTTTGAGGTCCCGCATGATGTCGGCGAGTGGGCGTCCAACTTCTTCCGCTGCCCGCCGGTCGAGTTCCTGATCCGAGACCTGTGCATCGATCCTGTCGTACGTCGCCTTATCTTCGGCGGGCACGAAGTAACCAAGAATCCGCCCCGTCTCGTCGCGCACTTCAAGATTCTCTTGAAGGTTGCGAAGCTTCGTCAACGTGGCCTTGTCCAGCGTCACTTCGGTCATGGGTTTGACTTCTCAGGTGAATAGGCACTCGCACATCTGTCCACCGGCTTGGATTCTCGCGGCATTCGTCTCGCAACCCGAATGCTCTGCTTGGCCTCCAACGGGGCAATCCCCGTGCCAGATTGCAGTCTACACCAAAATGCCTCCTGGGCAACCATCGCTGCCGGCGTCGAGCGTAGGTCCATTGGCGACCGCGGATGTCTGCCGCGAACTGGCCGGATCGAACGCTCGTCTGTCGAGCTGCAGAGTTCAGGATGCTTACTCAGGCAGCACTCCCCAGGCCGATTCGAGCGTCGGGACGGGGCGGAAGTCCGGTCGGTCTCGAAATGCGATGTTCCGCCGGCCAAAGTAGGAGCCGTAATACGGTGCGTTGGCGTCCACCCAGGTCACCAGCCGGATCAACTCCTCGCGCGACAGCTGCACATCATAGTGCCCGGCGCGGAGGACCGAAATCAACTTGCTCTGATGCGAGCCGTACGTGTAGGGCGCCGCGGCGGCCGCGTAACCCATGGCGTCCGCCGCCTCCGGCTTCGGGCCGATGAACTCCTGGATGTAACCGACCAGGTCCTGGTGAATGATGTTCTCGTACGACCGGCAGAACAATTCAGTCATGTCGCCGGACAGATCAAGCTTCGTATCCGGCTTGTCCGCGTTGTGGCAGCTGACGCAGTGCCGGTCCAAGATCGGCTGGACATCCGTCACGTAGTGAATCGGCCGTGGGGCCGATTCGCCCGGCTGGGGCTGCGGCCGGACAGGCGGCACGTGGAGCGCGAGCGGCTGGTGATTCTCTGGCGCACGATTGCGGTGTTCGTGACAGCCGATGCACGAACGCTGCTCGCCGGGCAGCAGACTGACAAACGTCCGCATCCGCTGAATCTCCATGAAGTTCTCGTCCAAGGCCTGCAGAAAGATGTCACGCCCGGCGGGCACGGTGAATCGCGCGGACCCGTCCTCCTGGATTGGGACCACGCCGTGGAGCACTTTGACGCTCAGGTGCGTGTATAAGCTCACCGCCACCATCTGGCCAGGTGCTGAGTCCTTGGGCTGGTAGCCTTGGAACACCGACCATGGTCGCGGTACCTGCTCCATCACGCGCAGGTACTTCACGCTGCCCGGCGGGACTCCGTCGAGTCCCTGGTACACGTCGGACACGAACATCGTCGCGTCGGTGGAACCGGACAAGCCGGCCAGCGCCGGCGGGCGTGGCCGGGGGCCGAGCGGCCGCGCCTGCCAACACGACGTCTCCGGATCCCGATAGATCGGCACGCGGTTGCCGAAGACGTCCAGGAGATAGATCCCGTAACCGGCGGGATCGTTCCACAGACCCTCCGGATTGCACGAGACCAGAAAGAACTGGCCGTCCACGGCGCCTGCGTTCGGGTCGGAGAGGGGAAACGGATCGCAGTACCAGGGGCCGTAGATGTCCATGATCCAGCGCCCGTTGCGCAGCTGGCGCAGTCCCCAGTTGCCCTTGGGTACGCAGCCGGGGGTGAGCACCTGCATGGCGGCGCCCGAACGCTTGTTCTTCTGGCGATCGATCAGCAGAATCGCTCCGATGTTGCCGGGCGCATGTGATGTGCCGAGGCAGACCACCAGGTGCTCGCGCCCCGGCACCTGTTTCGCCTGGCTGAACACGCCGGGCGTGCCGATGTTGTTGCCAAAAATCTCTTCCGGCCGGCCACCGTCGGGGTACATGACCCACAACGACTGGACGGCCGCCGCCCCTTTATCCACGTACTCCCAGCGGTTGTACATGATGCGCCCGTCGCTGAGCTGCGTGGGACAGAATTCGGACAGGGCACCGCGCGACAGCCGGCGCAATCCCGAACCGTCCGCCTCCACACGATGCAGATTAGGCACGGTCAACGCGTGCCCGCCGCACAGCACGCTCTGTTCGCTTCGGGTCGATGTGAAGGCAATGCCGCCGTCGGCGAGATAGCAGGGATGCATGTCATCGGTCCAGTGGCCGTAGCGCCACGGGTTCTCCTGCAGCTGGTC
>JALOQX010000515.1 GCA_025459265.1 Pirellulaceae bacterium
CTCGCGCAGCGTGTCGCGGCGCTCGCGCGTGACTTCCCCGACGCACCGCACCGCCAGCCCGGGGCCGGGAAACGGATGTCGCCACACCATTTCGTCGGGCAGGTCCAGCTCCAGGCCCAGGCGCCGCACCTCGTCCTTGAACAAATCGCGCAACGGCTCGACCAGTTCGAACCCGAGTTCCTCCGGCAGGCCGCCCACGTTGTGGTGCAGTTTGATCGTGGCGGCGGGCCCGTCGCGCGCCGCCCCACTTTCGATCACATCCGGGTAGAGCGTGCCCTGGGCCAGGAACCGCGCGTCCGGGATCTTCGTGGCCTCTTCCTTGAAGCAGGCGATGAAGCAGTGTCCGATGCGTCGGCGCTTCTCCTGGGGATCGCAGATGCCTTCGAGTGCCTTCAGAAAATGATCCTCGGCCTGTACGACATGCAGATCCGTGCGGAAGTGCCGGGTGAACTGAGCGATCACCGCCGCCTGTTCGTCCTTGCGCAGCAGTCCATTGTCGATCAGGATGCAGGACAGCTGTCGGCCGATCGCCTGGTACAGGAGTGCCGCGGTGACCGATGAGTCCACTCCGCCGGACAGCCCGCAGATGACGCGCGCGGTGCCGACCCGGCGCCGAATCTGCTCCACCGTCTCCCGGGCGAAATCCCCCAGCCGCCACGTGCCCTGGCAGCGACACACGGTCGTGACGAAATTCCGCAGCAGCAGGCCGCCCAGCGGCGTATGCGTGACCTCCGGGTGGAACTGCAGTCCGTACACCGGCAGCCGCTGGTGGCGGACCGCCGCGATTGGGCAGGACGGGGTGCGGGCCAGCGGCACGAAATCGGCCGACACGCCCGTGACCTGATCTCCGTGGCTCATCCACACGTCGATCTCGTCCGGCAATCCCTCAAACAGATCTGAGGACTTGATGATCGCGCAGCGCGCCGGACCATACTCGCGCGTCGTGGCACTTGCGACGCGCCCGCCCAATGCCTGGCACACCAGCTGCATGCCGTAGCAGATCCCGAGCACGGGCAGTCCGAGTTCGAACAGGCGCGGGTCGCACGTCGGTGCCGCGCCGGCGTAGACGCTCGACGGACCTCCTGACAGGATCAGCCCGGCCGGAGCATGGGCCCGCACCTGCTCGACCGTGATATCATGCCGCACGATTTCGCAGAACACGTGCTGCTCGCGCACGCGCCGCGCGATGAGCTGCGCGTACTGCGAGCCGAAATCGAGCACCAGGACGCGCTCCCGCGCACTTGCCGTGTTGTCAACAGCCTCGGGGGCGGGTTGGGGGACCATCACAGCTCCGGTTCCGGGCGCGCCAGGCGGGCAGAAAAGACACAAGGATCCCGGGCCGCCAGTGCACCGGGATCCCCCATAGCGGGCGATTATAGGCCGCGCGGCGCGGCACCTCCAAGGGGGCGCGCGCCGGGGTGACGGCACAACCGGCATCGTCGGCGTAATCGGTTGAGCAGCAACATGTTGCAGCCTGTGCCTCGTTGATCGCTCGAGGACGCGCAATTATCATGAGGTCATCGCCCGGACGGCAGACAGACATCACGCACAAGGATTGGTGGTCTCGTGGAGATACTCCTGACAAACGACGACGGCATCTACGCCCCCGGACTCGAAGCGCTCGAACGCGAGTTGCAGCGGCTGGGCCATGTGACGGTGGTGGCCCCGGCGACGGAACAGAGCGGCGTCGGACACTCGATTACGTTCCTCAGCCCGCTGATCTGCAAGGAGGTGTACCAGGGCGAGCGCCGCCGCGGCTGGGCGGTCGAGGGGAGTCCGGCGGACTGCGTGAAGATCGGGATTTTCAAGTTCTGTCCGCGGCGTCCGGACCTGGTGGTGAGCGGTATGAACGGCGGATTGAATGCCGGGATCAACGTGTTGTATTCCGGGACCGTGGCCGCCGCGATTGAAGGTGCGTTCTTCGGGATCACGAGTGTGGCGGTGTCGTTGGAGTTCGAGGAGCAGGCGCAGTACGAGAAGGCCGCGGCCCTGGCGGCCCGTGTGCTGGAGCAAGTCCTCGCGCAGAAGGGACCCGAGCCCCAACTCTATAACCTGAACATTCCCACCGCCGCGCTCGGACCGTGTCCCACGCTGCGCGTGGTTCCGATGAGCATCGTGCGGTATGGCGAGCGGTACATTGAGCGTCAGGATCCCAAGGGGCGCACCTACTACTGGGCGGCGGCCGACCCCGCGCCGCGTCCCACGGCGGTCGAAACCGATCTCTCGGCGCTCGAACGCGGCTGCGTCACGCTCTCGCCGCTGCAGTACGACATGACTGACCGGGCGGCGATGTCGCGGATGCAGGATTGGACGTTTGACGTGGCGTGACGGGCGGGAAGGAGTTGGAGCGATGACTAAATTCGTCTGCTGCTGCGGCTGCGTGGTGCTGGCCTGGTGCCTGACCGGCTGTGAGGACGCGCCGTCGGGCAGCGACGCGAGCGCGCGTTCGGCCGCGAAGGCGCGGTCACTCCCGCCGCCGCTGCCGCCGCCCCTGGAGTCGGCGCCGGCCGCGCAGCCCGCCGCGCCGACCGCTGGTGACGCACCAATGTCACAGAGTCCGGCGTCGCCCGCGACGGCACCTGCGCCCGAGACGACACGGGT
>JALOQX010000516.1 GCA_025459265.1 Pirellulaceae bacterium
CTCATGCTTTGCTTGTAGCTCACCAGTCCAACGAGCCGCCGACGCGGGGTCGGCGGGGAGAAACTTTCGCGTGGCGCGTAGTTGTAGCTCACCAGTCCTCCGTGAAGCGTGGAACACGCACACGGCACTACGCATCGCGTTCGAGTACCCACTGGCCGTCCTTTGAAAAAGAGACGGCGTACCACTGCGATTTGGATTCCACCGACCGCCCGTGCACATCGACACGCTTGGCGCGGTAGAATCCGGCAACCAGCGTCATGATCCGCGAGGATTCCAGCACCATGGTGCCTTCCCAGCGTGGCACGTCACCAGCCGGAGAGAGAGTGCCGTCCGGGCATCGCGCGGCACAGCAACGGCTGCGGAGCCTCGCCTGTACAGAGCAGGCCGCCGTCCTTTCCCGTTTCTTCAAGACCGGGCCGGGCGAGTATGGCGAGGGGGACCGGTTCATCGGAGTCAAGGTGCCCGTCATCCGCCAGGTCGCTAAAGAGTTCCTGGCGCTAACACCCGCTCACACGCGGGCACTGCTGCGCTCGCGGATTCACGAGGAGCGCTTACTGGCCCTCATCATCCTGGTGGGTCAGTTCACTCGGGGCGACGACGCCACGCGCAGGCAGATCTACGACCTCTACTGCGCCAATACGCAGCACATCAACAACTGGGACCTGGTCGATCTCTCTGCGCCGCAGATCGTCGGTGGGTTCCTGGAGCAGCGCAACCGCCGAGCGCTGGATCGGCTGGCCAAGTCGCCGCTCCTCTGGGAACGGCGCATCAGTATCGTGGCCACGCACTGGTTCATCCGCCGGGCGGACTTTGGTGACACGCTCAGGATCGCCCGGCGGCTGCTCGGGGACGGGGAGGACCTGATCCACAAGGCCACCGGCTGGATGCTGCGGGAAGTCGGCAAGCGGGACAGGGCGGCGCTCGAGTCGTTTCTCGATGAACATGCGCCGGGGATGCCCCGCACGATGCTGCGGTACGCCATTGAGCGGCTGCCCGAAGCGCAGCGGCGGGCCTACCTGCGGGCGGGCAAGTCACGGACCGGGTAAGCACAGGTGCTGAGCCGACGCGCACGAGCATCTTTCGCTACAGCGTCGGGGCAGGCTGGCAGGCCGCGGTCGAGCGCAGCGTGCCTCCGGAACGCCGCACGCCGGGGGCTCACTTCGTTCGTCCCCAGCCACCCCGGCCGGCGCTGCTCATCCTGTTCATCCTGTCTCACGCGAGGCACATCCCAGGATGCGCAGTTGTGGCGGACAGGTTCCTGCCGCGGGGCTCAGCCGCCGGTGCCCAGTTCGCGGTAGTGGTACTCGAAGCAGTGCGAGCAGAGCGGCTGGCCGTCCAGCGCCAGGGCGGAGAGGACCAGCGTGCCGCACTCGCTGCAGCGCTGCTCCTGGTGCTGCTGGGTGTGAAACGTCAGCACCAGCAGGTCGCGCAGCGTGCCGCTCCCGTCCAGCGCGTGGTCCTTCAACACCGCCTCCTCGCGAAAGCCCAGCCGCTGGAACAGACGCTGCGCCCCGGACTGATCGGGTGTCATCCGGGCAATCACTTTCGTCACGCCGTCGGCAATCGCCATCTCGAAGACCAGTTCCAGCAGCAGGCGGCCGAGTCGGATGCCCCGCGCGGCTTCGGCCACCGCGACACGCAGTTCCGCCACGTGCCGCGTCCAGTGGACGCTCCCCCGCTCATACGTCGCGTAGCCAATGACGATGTCGTCGTCCCACGCCGCCACCGTGACCAGGTCTCCCGCCGCGACGTCCGCCAGCCAGCGCTCCACCTCGCCCACTTGCGTAATGTCGCGATCGAGGAACAGCAGGTCATCCTGGGGCAACGCCCGTGCGAAGGCGAGCAGCGCGTCGCGGTCGCCCATCTCGACGGGGCGCAGCGTCACCACACGATCCTGCAGGCCGAGTTGCATCGGGAATCCGGGATAGCTGTCCGAGGCATTCATGGTCGTGCACCCCTATTCAGGTACCGTGTTGCGCCAGACCAACCAATCTGGCCAAGGCCTGGGCCAGCTGATCGAGGCTGCCCGTGTCCGGCAGCGTCAGCTGCAGTTGCGGGCGTCCCTGGTCATCCGGCCGGACCAGCGAATCCAGCCCGCTGCGCACGGCGTGGACCACCTGCTGGTCGGCCGGCACGGCCGGGGCGGGGAGCAGGTCGGTGACCAGCTGGCACATCGCGGAGAGCACCTGGCTGCCCGCGGCCGCCACACGCTCCTGCCGCGTTGCGGCGTCCTCCACTTCCTGTTGCGCCGCGCTCTTGCGCGTGCGATCTTCCAGCGCGACGGGCCGCTCGCCCAGCAGCCGCTCCAAACGCCGCTTCAGGTCATCTCCGTGGGTGCGCAAGTTGAGGTTCTTCACCTTGGAGTCGGGATCGAGGGCTGCCAGGGCCAACTCGCGTTTATCCTCCAGCGTCGAGAGCAACCGCTCCTCAAACGTCTCCGTACTGACCAGCAGGTACACGTCGACCGGGCGCTGCTGGCCCATGCGATGCGCCCGCGATATCCGCTGCTCGAGCACGGCGGGATTCCACGGCAGATCGACGTTGATGACCGTGTTGGCGGCCTGCAGATTCAGACCGGTCGAGCCGGCGTTGGT
>JALOQX010000517.1 GCA_025459265.1 Pirellulaceae bacterium
CCGCCCGACAGGCTCAGCCGGCCGGCCTGCGCGTCATACGTGGCGGAAATGAGCGTGCCCTCGGTCACGACGCGCAGGTGCTCTTGCCCGTTATCGAGCAGGTTCGAGATGTGAGCGGTGGCCGACTGAAGGTGCGTGTCGTCGATATCGGCCACCGACAGCCGCGACCCATCCACGATAAGTGTGGCTCCGCTGCCCGCCACATAGACGACGTCGTAGTCCAGGCCCGACGTCTCGGCGCCGTTCAAGTCGACCTGCGGCACATCATTCACCGGCACGACGGTGATCGTGCACATCGCTGCGTCGCTGGAAACTTGACCGTCATGGACAACGACCGTCACGTGCCGCGACGTGGCGTGGGGTGCCTGTGAGCCGTTCTCGTACACCAGCGTTCGCAGCACTTGCTGGTAAGCGGCCAGCGTGTCCGTGCCGACCAACTGCAGCACGCCAGTCGCCGAGTTGTATGCAGCCGCAAGGGCAGTGCCGGTGGTATCTACGCTCAGCCACTCCCGCGCTCCGTCCACGCCGTCCACCAGTGTGACCGTGGCGGCTGCCAACGTCTCGCTGTCCGGATCACTCACGACCAGATCCGCCGCACCCACCGGCGCAGGACCGGCGTCCTCGGTGAACGTCCCGGCGAAGTCAATGCCGCTGGCCGGGCCATTCAAGTCGACTTGCGGCGGCAGGTTTTCGACGGGCGGGTTGTACGCGAACGACGCTTGCCGCTGCGTGTTCGTGTTGGCCGCGCGATCAACAACTTGTCCGGCCGCGACCGTGACCAGGATCGTGCCTGCCGGCAGTTGGCCGGTGAAGTGGTAGCGATAGACGTCGCCCGCAAGCGTTTCCACACTTGTGATCGTCACCCCCGTGACGCTCAGGTCGTCCGGGCCAAGCGACGCGGGGTCGATCCCCGCCGGGCCTTCGTCGACCCAGCGGACGTCCACGTAGCTGGGTTCCACCACGATCACGGAGTCGGGAGCGGGCGCGATCAGCGTGGACACGGGGGGCGACCCGTCGAGTACGAGGGTGCGGTCTGCCAGGGTTGCGCCGAATTCGTTCGTGGCCCGCATCCGAACCACCTGCGCGCCCGGCACGAGCGCGACGCCCACGAACGAGAAGATGCCGAGTTCGTCGGCCACCGCACTGCCGTCATCAAATCCGTCGCCGTCGGTGTCGAGAGCGACCGACAAGAGCGGGTCGGTGGCGCCGACCAGTGTGACCACCGCGAAGTGGGTCAGATCATCGCCCACCGAGCCTGAGTCGAACGCGGGATCAAGATGGAACTCGAGCGCCGGCAACGGCTCGCTTGCCAGCACCACATTGTCCACCGCCACGCGGCTGCCGAGTTCACCAAAGCCCAACAGGTCGAAGTACAGCGTCACTTCCGTCCCGGCGGCGACACCCTGCAGATCGACTTGCACGGTCCATGGGAGACTCGACGACCCGACCTCGCCCGAGCCGGCCACGCCGGGCACGTTTGTCCCCGCGCCAAAGTACACCCGTTCATTGGGCTGAATGTTCAGCAGCGCGTCAGTGCGGCTCAGCCCCAGGGCGGTCGACACCAGTGGCTCTTGTGTGCCGCGCTCGAGCAGCGCTACCTCGAACACGTCGGGCGGATCACCGGGGTTCGCATGCAGCGCGAGATCGACGATATCGAAGCGCAGGAACGTGACGCCCACAGGCATCACAAACGACTGGGCACAGCCGCTGAAGTACGTCTCATCTTCGCCCAGCTTGGCCACTCCTTCGACGACCTTCATGTCTCCGTGCGTGCGCCACCCGTAGCCAGAATCGGCCGGGTCACCTATCGCAAACGTGCCGTTCACGATCCCCGTTGGCAGTGTACCGGTTTCGCCCTCATCGCCTCCTGTGTCAGGCGGCTGGTAACTGGGAACCGATCCCGGCACGAACACCGACGATCCGCCGGCCGGCGGCGCGCCGGACGAGCCGCTAGGATCGGCAGGCTCGGACGTGTAGACGCCCGAGCGAGCACTGCGACTGCCCGACGTGAACATCAGTGCCGCGTAATTCGGCTTGGCAGGATCGATCCCTTGGGCCAGTGAGGCGAAATCATCCATCCCGTCGCCGTTTGTATCCGTGTTGTCGCTCGACGAGCCGATCGTGAACTCGATGTCATCCGGCAGGCCGTCGCCGTCACTGTCGGTGTCCTTGCTGGCCAGGAAATACGGCTGGGGCATGCCGCCGGCCTCTCCGCCGCGACCGTGGCTGCGACCGATCAGGCCGCTGACTGGATCAAAGACGCGAATATCGTACGGGGTCCCCTCCGGTACGCTCAGTGGGAACTGCCCTTGCGCGTCACTCCTGTAGCGTTTGACCACCGACGCCGTACCCGAGTTGTACCGCACGGCCACGTAGTCGTCGCCCACATCCACTGCCGACTTCCCGTCGGCCAGACCCGTGCCCGAAACCGTGATCGTTCTGAGTGGCTCCTCCGGATCGTCTGTGAAGACATGAATCTTCCCGCGCCGCAGGCCAATCTGCTGGCTGTCGAAGAACACGTCGAAGCTGAACGACTCCGTGGGGGCCAGCACCAGGGATTCGTCAAAGCTCAGAGCCGGCGGCAGGCCGCCCAGTCCACAGCGGCAACGCGCTTACGGCCAGTCCGCCAAAGCGGCCGTCGGCAACTTCCACGACGAGATCGCCCGACGGGCTCAGGCCGAATCCGGAGAGATCGAGTTCATACGTACCGCCCAGTCCATCGTTGTAGACTTCGAGCGTGGCGCTGTGTGCGCCACTGGATAACGGATCGAAGATCACTTTCAGCGGCAGTTGCTCGGACGGGTGAAGCAGGACGCCGCCGGTCGCGGCGGGGACCACGCGGAAACTACTGTCGCCACCGGAGAGCACGATGTCGCTGACGATCAGATCCTGGTCGCCGGTGTTGAGCAGCACCAGTTCGACTTCGCCAGCCTGTCCACTGTCACCATCCCCGACGACAGT
>JALOQX010000036.1 GCA_025459265.1 Pirellulaceae bacterium
CAGGGCCTGCTGCTGAAGCTGCCGAACATGTTCAAGATCGCCGGCGAGCTGACGCCGACGGTGTTCCACATCGCCGCCCGCACGCTGGCCACCCATGCGTTGTCGATCTTCGGCGACCACAGCGACGTCATGTCCGCGCGCAGCTGTGGCTGGGCGATGCTCTGTGCCAACTCGGTGCAGGAAATCCACGACTTGGCGCTGGTCTGCCACGCCGCCACGCTCAAGGCCCGCGTCCCGTTCCTCCACTTCTTCGATGGGTTCCGCTCGTCGCATGAAGTGAACAAGATCGAAATGCTCTCGCCGGAAGACATCCGGACGATGATCGACCAGCAGTACATCGAGGAATTCCGTGCGCGGGCCATGAACCCGGACCGGCCGGTGCTGCGCGGCACGGCGCAGAATCCGGACGTGTTCTTCCAGGCCCGCGAGGCGGCCAATCCGTACTACGACGCCTTGCCGCAGCTGGTCCAGGAGTACATGGATCGGTTTGCGCAACTGACGGGCCGCGCCTACCACCTGTTCGACTATGTGGGAGCGCCCGATGCGGAGCGGGTGGTCGTCCTGATGGGGTCGGGGGTAGGGGCCGCGGAGGAGGCGGTCGGGAAGCTGCGGCAGGCCGGCGAGAAGGTGGGACTGCTCAAGGTCCGCCTCTATCGGCCCTTCGATACGCAGGCCTTCGTGCGGGCGTTGCCCGCAAGTGTCCGTCACATCGCCGTGCTGGATCGGACCAAGGAGCCGGGTGCGATCGGCGAGCCGCTGTATCTGGATGTGCTCGCGGCGCTGATGGAATCCTGGCCGGCGGCACGCGGCACCCCGCTGCCGCGCGTGATCGGCGGCCGCTATGGCCTCTCCTCCAAGGAATTCACGCCGGCGATGGTGGCGGCGGTCTTGGAGGAACTGACCAAACCGGCGCCGAAGAACCACTTCACGGTCGGCATTGTCGACGACGTGACGCATCGGAGCCTGAAGTACGATACGGCGTTTTCCACCGAGGGTGACGACGTCATCCGGGCCGTGTTCTACGGGCTGGGGAGCGATGGCACGGTCGGTGCCAGCAAGAACTCGGTGAAGATCGTGGGCGAGAACACGCCGCTCTACGCCCAGGGCTACTTCGTCTACGACTCGAAAAAAGCCGGGTCGATGACCGTCTCGCACCTGCGGTTCGGTCCACGGCCGATCGAGTCGACGTATCTGATCAGTCGGGCCAGTTTCGTCGCGTGCCACCAGTTCGTGTTCACCGAGACCGTGGACGTGCTGGAGATGGCGGACCCCGGCGCCACGTTCCTGCTCAACAGCCCCTACGGGGCGGAGGAGGTGTGGGACAAGCTGCCGGTGGAGATGCAGCAGCAGATCCTCGACAAGCGGCTGAAGTTCTTTGTCGTGGACGGGGTCAAGGTGGCGCAGGAGGCCGGCATGGGGGGCCGGATCAACACGGTCATGCAGACGTGCTTCTTTGCCCTCTCGGGCATCCTGCCGCGCGAGGAGGCGATCGCGCAGATCAAGTATGCGATTGACAAGACGTATGGGAAACGCGGTGAATCGGTGCTCCGCAAGAACTTCGCCGCGGTCGATGGGGCGCTCGACAAACTGCAGGAAGTCCGCGTGCCGGACCGGGCGACCAGCCCGCTGCGTCGCCAGACGGTCAAGGCGGCGGGCGAGAGCGACTTCGTGCAGAAGGTCACGGCGGTCATCTATGCCGGCAAGGGGGACCTGCTGCCGGTCAGCGCACTACCCCCCGACGGCACGTTTCCCACCGATACGGCCAAGATCGAGAAGCGGAGCATTGCGCTCGACATCCCGATCTGGGACCCCAGCATCTGCATCGACTGTGCCATGTGTGCGTTCGTTTGCCCGCACGCGGCGATTCGCATCAAACCCTACCGGCCCGACGCGCTGCAGGGCGCACCGGCGACGTTCCAGTCCAAGGAGAGTCGGGGGAAGGACTTCGAGGGGTACCGGCTGACGGTGCAGGTCGCGCCGGACGACTGCACGGGCTGCGGCGTGTGCGTGGAAGTCTGCCCGGCCAAGAGCAAGGAGGCGGTCAAGCACCGGGCCATTAACATGGAACCAAAACTCCCGCATCTGGACGCCGAGCGGCAGAACTACGACTTCTTCCTGCAGATACCGGATTTCGATCGGACCCAGGCGAAGGTCGAGACGGTCAAGGGAACGCAGATCCTCAAGCCGCTGTTCGAGTACTCGGGCGCCTGTGCCGGTTGCGGGGAGACGCCCTACGTGAAGTTGATGACACAGCTCTTTGGCGATCGCATGATGATCGGCAACGCGACCGGTTGTTCGTCGATCTACGGCGGCAACCTGCCCACGACGCCCTTCGCGATCGATGCGGCGGGACGGGGTCCGACCTGGTGCAACTCGCTCTTTGAGGACAACGCCGAATTCGGGCTGGGCTTCCGGCTGGCGCTGGACCAGGCCCGCGAGTACGTCGAGCGGTTGTTGCGGCCGCTGGCCGCGCAGGTCGGGGACGATCTGGTCACGGAGCTGCTCCATTCGGCGCAGCAGGACGAGCTGGAGATTGCCGCGCAGCGGCAGCGGGTCGCCCGCCTCACAGCCAAGCTGCAGCAGCTGGGCACGCCCGAGGCGCTCCAGCTGGCCAGCCTGGCCCACCATCTGGTTCACCGCAGCGTGTGGATTCTGGGTGGGGACGGGTGGGCGTACGACATCGGATTCGGCGGGCTGGACCACGTGTTCACGACCCAGCGGGACGTCAACATCCTGGTGCTCGATACCGGCGTCTATTCCAACACCGGTGGCCAGGCGTCCAAGGCGACCCCGCGCGGGGCGGTGGCCAAGTTTGCCGCGTCCGGGAAACCTGCCCGCAAGAAGGACCTGGGCATGATCGCCGTGGCCTACGGCAACGTCTACGTGGCGCAGATTGCCATGGGGGCCAATCCGGCTCAGGCCGTCAAGGCGTTTCGCGAAGCCGAGTCGTATCGCGGCGTGTCGCTCATCCTGGCCTACGCCCAGTGCGTGGCGCACGGCGTCAACATGACCACCGGCATGGCGCATCAGAAAGAGGCGGTGCAGTGCGGGTTCTGGCCACTCTACCGCTACGATCCGCGGGAAGCGCACGAGGGCGGCACACCGTTCAAGCTGGACAGCCGCAAGCCCACGGCGCCGTTCAAGGAGTTCGCCATGCAGGAGGCGCGGTTCGCCATGCTGTTCCGCTCCGATCCCAAGCGGGCCGAGCAGCTGTTCGAGTTGGCACAGCGCGACATCGACGACCAGTGGCATTATTACGAGCAGATGGCGGGCGTCTCGCGCGACATCGTTGACGAAATGGATGAGGTGGAAGCATGAGCATAGATCTCTCAACCAACTACCTGGGTCTTTCGCTGCGCAATCCGCTGGTGGTCGCGGCCTGTCCCCTGTGTGCCGATGTGGACGCGCTGTGCCGGCTGGAAGAAGCCGGCGCGGCCGCCGCCGTGCTCCCGTCGTTGTTCGAGGAGCAGATCGAACACGACGAACAGGAAATCAACAAGCTGTACGAATACCAGACGGAGTCGTATGCCGAGTCGCTCACGCATTTTCCCGAGGTCAACTCGTACAACACCGGCACGACCGAGTACCTCCAGCTGATCGAGACCGCCAAGAAGCGGGTCCACATGCCGCTCATCGGCAGTCTCAATGGTGCCTCGACCGGCGGCTGGACGCGCTATGCCAAGTCCATGCAGGATGCGGGCGTGGACGCGATGGAGCTGAACATCTACTTCATCCCCACGGACCCCCAGATGGCCTCGCGGGTCGTCGAGGACCAGTACGCCGAACTGGCGGCGGCGGTCAAGGACACGGTCAGCGTGCCGCTCTCGGTCAAGATCGGACCGTTTTTCACCTCGGTGCCGGCGGTGGTGCAGCGCGTCGCGCAGGCCGGTGCGGACGGCCTGGTGCTGTTCAACCGGTTTCTCGAGCCGGACATCGATCTGGAGTCCCTGCGCGTCGCGCCGAACCTGGTGCTGAGCAGCCGGCACGAACTGCGCCTGGCCCTCCGCTGGATCGCCATCGTGCGCGACCAGACCGATGTCTCGCTGGCCGCGACCGGCGGCGTCCATTTCGCGGACGACGTGATCAAGGCCCTGCTGGCCGGCGCCGATGTCGTGCAGATGGCGACCGCGCTGCTCCGGTATGGTCCTCCCTACCTGGGCAAGCTGCTGGAGGAGGTCACGCGGTGGCTCGAGGAGCACGAGTACACGTCCGTCGCGCAGATGAAGGGGAGCTTGAGCCGGGGAAACAGCCCCGATCCCAGTGCCTTTGAGCGGGCGAACTATATGAAGGCGCTCACGTCGTTCACGTCCGAGTTTCCGTCGGCTTGACCGCCGGCTCGTGCGTCCCGGACGGGTCGCGATCATTCGTGGACATACGTCTCGAGGAACCGTGCAAGCTGATGGAAGTCTGAGTCCGACTTGACGTAGCGCACAATCGTCACCAGCGTCTCCGGATCGACCAGCGTGCTGAACGGCACGTAATGCAGATCGAGCTGGCCGGAGACGGAGACCATCACGCCGCTGCGCTGTTCCTCCACCAGCGCGCGGTAGGCCCCGACGCCCAGCTGACTGCCGAGCATGACGTCGAATGCCTGGGGACGCGCACACCGCGACTCATACCCGAGTTGCAGTCCTTTGACTCGCCGCTTCTTGCCCGTTTGACGCGTGTATTCCTGCGACACCAGCTGGCTGAACAGCTCGCACAGATTGATGTGACTGATCGAGATGTGTCCGTGCTCGTCGCGCGGCACGTCCTTCAGGTAACTCATCGGGAGATACTCAGCCAACCCTTCGGCCACGACAATCACACCGTACGGCTTATTTTCGGTTTCCTCGCGGACCCGCATCGTCCGCACGATCCGCTTGATGCCTTCGTCGATGTTGAGCACGGGTCGCGTTTTCGTCTCCCCCGTTTTCGGATCAACGTACGTTTCCTCACTGCGGTACTTGCCAATCACGTCTTCCACGCTGATCACCAGGCTGGCTTCCCCCGCGATGGCCACCCCATAGGCGATCCAGCCCGCGCTGCGGCCCATCGTTTCCACCAGGAAATAGCTGTTGGTGGATTCGGCGTCGGCCAGCAGGTTGCGCACTTCGGTCGCCAGCGTCTCGACCGCCGTGAAGTAGCCGAACGTGAAGTCGATGCCCATGTAGTCGTTGTCGATCGTCTTGGGGACGTGGACCACCGGGATCCGCGGGCTCGACGAGGGCAGCTGATCCTGAAACATCTGCAGTTTGTTGGCGGTTTTGAGCGTGTCATCGCCGCCGATGGAGACCAGTGCGTTGACGCCCAGCGAGCAGAGGGCCTCGTACACGGTGCGCAACTGCGCGGTTCTGTTCGGATCGCTCAGATCAGCCCGGCAGGTGACCTGCTTGCCCGGATTCGTGCGCGCCGAACCGATCATGATGCCTTGGCTGTTGCGCGTCCGCTTGAGGCGGGCGTGGTCCAGCTTGACGTAGTCGCGACCCTCCTGCATGGGATGGTCTGGGCCGAACTGGACCAGATTGGAGTACCCGTGGAGGATGCCGATGACTTCGATATCGTTGCGGAGAAACGACACCGCGGCGGTCGAGATCACGGCGTTGGCCGCGGGGGCGGGCCCCCCGGCGAAGAGGATCGCGACGCGTCGGAAATCGTGGTGCACTCTGGGGGGACGCGACAAGGTCGTAGACATCTCGAGCTTCTCCTGCAGGTCCGATCCGCCACCGTGCGGCGCGCAGCCGCGCCGAAGCCACGCCCCGGTGACTGAGCCTACGATTCTCAACTTCCACCGCCGGCGGTCAACCGCCCACCCGCCGAACGCGGGAGAATTCCGCGGCAGCTCCCTGCCGCACGGAAGCGCTCCGTCGATGTCGGCGAGCGCCGCGCTGGAAAGAGACCTGCGTGGTGATCCAGGCCGTGACCTGGTTTGCTCCGGCAACCCTGCCACGCTGCCGAGCCGCACGCCGCTGGGGCCACGCTGCGCGGCGACTCAGTCGGCACACAACCAGTGGTAAGTCCAGACGGGATTGCCGCACACAGGACACTGGTCGCCATTATCCAGTGCGCGTCCGTGACATTCGTGGCAATCGCCGATGGCCGGCAGCCACAGCGTCTGGCGATTGCGCCATTCCGCGGCCTCGAGATGATGGCCGAAGGCCACCGCGCACACGATGCGCACCGACAGCGGGACGAGGCGGTAGAGGATCAGCGGCGCCCGGCGGGCTTCGGGAAACACCCCCTCCAGGTTGCGCGAGAACTCCAGCCGCTGGTCGTCTTCGGGCAGGGCCACATACTGGCGCACACGGCGACGCCACTTGGGGTCCTCGACGTCCGCTCCCAGGCGCAGTTCGGCCAGCCAGCCGGCCAGCCACTTCATATCCGTGTCCACGTAGTGGCGTTCGTGGATGGCCCGCGCGGCCGCCGCGACCTGGTAGGATTCGATCTCGCACTTGGCGAGCCGTTCACTTTCGTCGGCCCGCACCGGCAGCAGCATCGAATCCCGGCCCAGATGCGACTCGACATCATCGTGAATGCGCTGAAAGAGCAGGTTTCGCAGCGTGTTGAGCCCGTACACGAGACTGTGCGTCACCTGCTCAGCCGGCAGGGTGGGCGCCCGCTCCTGCAGTCTCCCGGCCGCCGCCGCCCGCCGCGCCAGACACTCCTTCAGATGCTGTTCCATCGCAAGCCTCCCGCCGTCCTGCGGACCCCGATCGCGGTTGCTGCGCCCGACAACTCTGCCCGCCTTAGCATACACCAAACCGGTCCCGGCACGCCAGCAGCCGGCGTGTGCCCCGGTGACGAATTATCGGTTGAGTCGGTTGGGGCGAACGTTCGGGGGCGGCGCTGCGAGAACTGGGCAAACTGGGCCGCCCGACATTGATTTCGCGTCGGCACCCCCCGATAAATGGCTACAGAGTGTCCTGCGTGCTGGCGTGCTGCCCCGGGCCGAAAGAGCAGCGATGAGTCCCATCGAAGACACGTTGTTCCGTCTGATCGAACAGAAGACGGGTGTGCGTCCGGCGGCACACCTCTCCTTCGCGGCGCTCGAAATTGACTCGTTGGGCATGGCCGAGCTGACCTGCGAGATCGAGAAGGCCTTCGGCATCCGCGTCGGTGACGACATTGCCGATGTCACGAATGTCGCCGAGCTCGTGGCGTACGTCGAAGCGAAACGCGGCTGCGCACGCGTCTCGTGATGCCGCGGCGGCAGCAGCGCCAAGCCGACGGGACCGGCCGCGTCTGTGAAACTGGCAAAACCTTGCCGGTCGCGAGATTTCTGCCAGCTGTATCAGAAACGCTGCGGGCAACGAACGTTCCGGTCGAAGCTATTATGCGGGTGGATCGTCCGTAGGGCACGATACGAGCAAAGCGAGACCCGCATGACGAACCGACTGGCACACCGCTGGGTGTGGGGACTTCTTGGCGCGGGGCTGCTGGCAGGCAGCTTCCTGTCTCTCGACGCCGCCGAAACGGCCGGGTACACGTCGCGCAAGCCCCAGTGGTGGGAGACCGAGCGTCCGGCCCTGGAGGAAGAACCCGGCACGAACCTGTACTGGCAGGATCCCCACCTGGCTTCCTGGGAAACCTGTCGCCTCTGGCCGCCGGCCACCAACGGCTGTCCGCCGGCCTGGTACGCGCGGGCGGAGATGCTCGCGCTGTTCCGCGACGATCCGGACAACCTGGCCTTCGCCACGCTGGGCCCGGGCGGGCCGGTGGCCCTCTCGACCAGTGATTGGCGGTCGGATTTCAGTGCCGGGGTGCGAGTCGTCGTCGGCAAAACGCTCGGCAGCTGGTATCGCATCGAAGCGTCGTACTTCGGGTCGCACGCGTGGGATGACCTGGCCGCGGTCCGCAACCTGGACCCGAACGACCAGGGCGGGTTCGGCAATCTCTACTCGCCGTTCAGCGGTTTTGGCGATCCGGACGGTCTGCCGGGCTATGACTACAACGAGTTTGCATCCATCCGGTTCAGCTCGCGGCTGAACAATGGCGAGCTCAACCTGCGTCGGCGCGCGTTGATGCGGCCGGGGAGCTATGAAGCGTCGTTTCTCCTCGGTGCCCGCTACCTGCAGATCGACGAGTCGTTCGCATACGAGACGCAGTCGGCCACGCCGGGTCCGGGGATCACGACGAACCAGTTGGCGCTGGAGGCGGACAACCGCCTGATCGGCGTTCAGGTCGGTTTGTTGAGCCAGTTCCTGGTGCAACCGAAATGCTGGATCGACTTCGAGATGAAAGGCGGGATCTTCGCCAACGAGGCGACCCTGGATCGCACGTACGGCGGGCCGGCGGGTCAGTTTACGGGCGAGGACGAGCGCGACCGCACGTCGTTTGTCGGTGACCTGTCGCTGCAGTTCAACTACCAGTTTGCACCGTCGTGGACGTTCTACGCGGGCTACAACGCCCTGTGGGTGACGGGCGTGGCCACCGGCGCGCGGAACTTCCTGGCCGACCCCGTGACGCTGGAGCTCGGCCCGACGATTGTGGATCATGCCGGCGAGCTGGTGTATCACGGTCCGAACATCGGGCTGGTGTTCACGCATTGAGCGTCGTGGAGGCGGCGGCGGTATCGCGGGCCGCGTAGAAGCCGAATTCGTAGGCGGCGTCGTAGAGTGCGAGAATATTCTCGGCGGGGATCCCGGCCTGAATATTGTGCACGTTGTTGAACACGTAGCCGCCGCCGGGCTTCCAGATCTCCAGATGCCGCCGCACGTGCTGGCGCACGGTCGCGGCATCCGCGTGCGGCAGCACATGCTGGGCGTCGATGGCGCCGCCCCAGAACGTCAGCCGCGCGCCGAACTCGGACTTGAGGGCTTGCGGATCCATGTCGGCCGCGCTGATCTGCACCGGGTTGAGCGCATCGATGCCGTTGTCCAGCAGGTCCGGGATGTACAGGCGGCAGCCGCCGCACGTGTGGTACCAGATGCGGGCCGACGTGCGGGCTCGGATGAACTGCACGAGCCGTTTCTGACGCGGCTGCACGACCGCACGGTAAAACGCCGGCTGAAACAGCGGTCCGCGCTGGCCCGCGAGGTCGTCGCCGATCATGATCACATCCACCAGATCACCGACTTCGCGCAGGTAGGCGTCGAACCAGTCGAGCCAGAATTCGAGCGTCCGATCCAACAGCGCGGCGCAGAACTCCGGCTGCTCCACCATGTCCAGGAACCAGCGTTCCAGTCCGCGCAGGTACCAGCAGATCTCGTAGACCACGCCGCAGATGCCCCCCACCAGCGCATACGGGGTGTCGCGGCGAATCTGCAGCGCTCGTTCGCGCAGGCCCGCGAAGCGGCCCGGGTCATCGCCGCAGGGGAAGGGATAGGCGCGGACGTCGTCCAGCGAGGCGTCGGCCAGCGGATGGTGCGTGATGTCCATGTACAGCGGCGCGTCGTCGGGCATGGACCAGCGGACGCCGAACTCGTCCACCAGATCGTGCCACTTCCGACCATCGCGGTGGGCCGGCACGATGTCGCCGCGAAAATCCGCCGCGGCGCCGGCGTGGATGTAACGTGTGTCGACGTGGAGTCGTTCCAGGACGGCCTCGCTGGGCCGCGCCAGTTGCTGGACCGCGTCCATGATCTCGATGGGCTCCTGCCAACCGAGGTGTTCCAGCAGCGCGGCGTAGGCCAGCCGGTGGATGCCGGTCTGGTTGCCGCCCAGGTCGATCGGCACGCGATCGGGTTCCCGGTGGGCCAGGGCGGTCAGTAATCGCTCGCGGGAGGTCAGCGTTTCACTCGGCGGTGCCATTGTCGGATCCTCGTCACCAAGTAGCCACCCGGTTGGGCCGTGGGCCGCGACCGTGGTCGCCGGACAGAACAGCCTTTCGGCCGATCATCGTGCGCGCGGCACCGCCGGTCAAGACAACGTCCGGACAAATTCGCGGCGCCCGCCGCGCGCCCGCCCGCCCGGCCGCGCAGGGTTGATTGACAACGGCTCGGGCAGCGGATATCGAGGGGAGATGTATCGGTGCCACAACGGTTCAAGCCGCGAGGAGACAGAGCGATGGGTCAGATCCACATCGGAATGAATCTGGAAGCGACGCGCCACCACGACAAGCCGTTCGAATGGGGGCTCGATCAGGCCGCCGCGATGGGCTACGAGTACGTGGAGCCGATGGTACACTTCGGTCGCGAGTTGATGAGCGAGGCGGGCTACTACCACACCGTGTCGATGTTCAACGACCCGAAAGTCATGCAGGAAATGGCGGCGTCCCGCGGTCTGAAGATCTCCGGGCTCCAAGCTCACGGTCCGCTGGGACGACCGGACTATCACTGCGAGTATCTGAAAATGGCCATCCGGTACGCCGCCGAATGCGGGGCGCCGGTCGTCAACACCGACGAGGGGATCAAGGCGCCGTGGACCACGGAAGCCGAGGACTTCGTACTCATGAAGTACACGCTCCGCGAGGCCTCCTGGGTGGCGGAACGGCGCGGGATTCTGATCGGACTGGAATGCCACGCCCAGTACTCAAAGACGCCCGACGGGCTGGACCGGATCTACCACCTGGTTGATTCGCCGTCCTTGGGAATCAACCTGGACACAGGCAACGCGTATCTGGCTGGTCAGGACCCGTACACGTGGCTCGAGCGGGTGGTCGATCGCCTGGTGCACCTGCACGCCAAGGACATCAGCGTCGAGCACTCGGACGCGGAACGCGGCAAGGTCACCGGCACGCCCGTGGGCTGCGCCTGCGGTGACGGCGTCATCGACTGGAAACGCGTGATCGAGATCTGTCGCCACGCGCCACGCGACATCGTCTTCTCCGTCGAATGCGGCACGATCGAGCAGGCGCGGCGGAGTCTCGACCATCTCAAGTCCCTGCTCTAAGGGCTGCTCCGCATCGGGACGAGTTCCGCCCGCTGCGCCAACGCGCGGCACGCATCCGCACCGGCGCGGCGGTCGCCGAGCGTGCCCGCCGATATCCGCTCGGATGGCAGCGGCTCCTGGTCTACGCGGCGCCCTGACTCAGGCGACGCAGCTGCAGGGACGCGAGCTCTGCCAACATCGTCAGTTCGCGCTCAAAGGAGCCGCACACGACGACCTGATGAAAACCCGGGAAATCGCGGGCGTCGCGCAAGCCATCCACCGCGATTTCCACCGCTGTCCGACACCCGCCGACGTCCTGCGCCGCGAGGTTCGTCACGACGCGGCCCGTTCCCACCCACAACGACGCCGGCCGCTCGAACTTCACCAGGGTCACGGGCTCTTGTTCCGGCCACTCGACCGAAAGCGCAACCCCCGTGTCCGATTCGGCATGGCTGCGCAGCGCGAATCGCGCGGGCTCGCTGTCGTACCCGTGGAGTCGTGTTGCGCACGTGCAGTGCGAAGCCACAATCGTATTGTGCACCGAATTCGGAGCCGGATCCTGCATGAAGCCTGGCCGGTCAAACATCCGGCTGGCCAGCAACAGCGTCACGGCTGCATCGGCATCGGCCTCGCAGGCTGCGATACACCCTTCATCCAGCAGCCGCGACCAGGCCAGACACGGCCCGCAGCCAACCAGGCGGTCCTTGACCAGCGGTGAACAGTCGACGGAGATGGCCTGGCACCCCTCGTCGGCCATCAATTGACGGGCTGCCACGTAGTTGCGGGCCGCCAACACCAAGGCGTCCTGGTCAGGCTCGACCATGGCCCGGGACTCGATCGCGTAGTGCTTGACCATGGCCTCCACCATGTCCGGTTCGGTCGCCTGCTCGGTCGCCTCGACCCAGCGACGCAAGGGCACGAAATGCACCACGGTCCCGATGCTCGCAATGGTGCGGTCTCCCTCGGCTGCGTCGCTGGCCACACAGATCCGGAATTGCCGCAAGTCCACGAGCGTCTGCAGCATACGCAGGCCAGTTCCCAACCACGGGAGTTGGTCGGTCGTCACCGCCAGCGTCCGCGGCAATTCCCGCACAGGGCGCAGGCGATCGGCAAACGCGGTCCCCAGCGGCGCGAACACGATCGTCGGCAGATCGCCTCGATGCGCCGCGATTTCCCGGACCTGTGGCCAGGATTTGAGGTGCAGGGGAATGACAATCAATCCGTCAGGACGGGCGTCGGTCACCTGCGCAATACACTGGCTCACCCCCTCCGGATCGTCCACTGGCAGTGGATGCACGGTGAGCTGCACCTGGCGCTGGCTCGCCGCGTCACGAAGAATGCTGATGCACTCCTGCTGGACGTCTTCGGGATGAAACCTGGCACCCGGCCAGCTCATCCAATAATTCTCTGCCGACGGACCCACAAATACGACGTCCACACGGCAGCGGCGCGACTCGGATGCCTCGTCGGCCATGAGCAGGGTCGAGCATGCCGAGGTGTGGAGTCGTGCCGCGAGCAGTGTACCTCCGGCAGAGGCCAGAAAACGTCGTCGTCCCAACCGCCACGCGCAATCGAGCTGCAGACGAAGATTGTTGCCGGACATGGCAATGCTCCTTTCCACGACCGTTGCTGAACCGAACTATGATCAGCTGCGCGGAGACAACGCCCCGCACAGCGGCGTGTTCACAGCAAGCGGTTGGCGACAATCTCGTCAACTGACTGTCAGCGTACCACAGGTGCGCGGCGCGATCCAGCAAGTGGCAGTCCGTTCGCGAAGATCGCGGGCGTTCAGTGGAGGGGAAGTGGCCGAGACGTGCACGTCTCGGGGGAGGGAGGCTGTGCGGTTATCACGGGCCGGCGGGTGGGCACCCCGCACCAGGTCGCACAAACCGCGCCCGCTGCCGGATCGTCCGCGACGGCCCACGAACGGAGAGGGTGGGATTCGAACCCACGGTCGAGTTACCCCGACTCTGGTTTTCAAGACCAGTGCAATAGTCCACTCTGCCACCTCTCCTCAAGGGGCACGACGACCTTACGTTCGGGCTGAACCGCTTCGCGACCCCGCGGGATACCCCCCTCGCGAAGAGCACACGGAGCGTCCCGTCTGTGCACCTGCCCAGTCTACCACAGGCAGGCCACGTGGCAACGCGTCGGCAATGAGGCGTCGACTGGGTGCGGTTACCGGCGAGATTCCCAGGCCGACGTCTCGATTTCGTTGACAATCAAGATGTTAGAGCATATCTTCATAGGCGGAATATTGGGGGTGACCCTCGGTTTTCCGCTTGCACGAATGTGAATTCTGTCTTCATCAATGCGTTTCGGGAGAAGGTGGCATGACTCGTCGTAATCGCAACGTGGTCCACGGGTTCACACTCGTGGAGTTGTTGGTGGTGATCGCCATCATCGGGATTTTGGTGGCACTGTTGTTGCCGGCGGTGCAGGCGGCGCGGGAGGCTGCGCGGCGCATCCAATGCGCCAATAACTGCAAACAGATCGGCTTGGCCCTCCACAACTACCATGACACGTTCAAAGCGCTGCCGATGGCTTGGTGGCTCGACATGACCACGGCGGTCCCGCGGCTGAACGGTCATTCGTGGGGGATCGACATCCTCCCGTTTATCGAACAGACGGCACTGTATACGGAATTCAACACGCGATTGGCGCCGCTCGATCAGTTCAGTCCGCCCAACGTCGCTGTCATCGGCACGAAACTGGCCGGGTTCGTTTGTCCTTCGGCTCCGGGAGGAACGGAGCGTACGTACACGTTCAATGCGGCGCCGACGTTGCCCGTGACGGCCACCAACATTGCGCCGTCCGATTACATTGTGTCGACGGGCGTCCGCGGCGTGTTTGCCAATATCGCCTACAAGGGCAATGCGGGCGGATCTCGCCGCGGCGCGTTAGGGGTCCAGACGCCGCCGGCGCTCGGCGGGGACCAGGATACGTCGCGGTTGGCTGACATCGCCGACGGCACCTCGAACACCTTCATGATCGGCGAGCGCACGGGTGGAGGTCAGATCTACAACCGGTACGTCATCAACTCCGAGATGAGCGCTATTTACGGTCCCACGAATGGCGGCGGTTGGGGGGATGTGCTCAACGGCGAACACTGGGTCCAGGGGAGTCTGTACACGGGTGTGAGCAATCCGCCGGTGGGTGGCCCGTGTGCCATCAACTGCACGAACAGCCGAGGCAACTGCTTCCACAGCTTCCATCCGGCCGGTGCGCACTTTATCATGGCCGACGCCTCAACCCAGTTCATCACGGAGTCAGCCGATCCATTATCGATCGCAGGACGGATTACACGGGCAAAGGGGGAAATATTGCCGGATTGAGGTGCCTCCCGCATGTCCGAGGCGGCAGGCGATGGCGCTTCCGGAGGATTCGGCACCCGGTTTCCGTGTTGCAAGAGAGAAATAGTTCCTATGGTGAACCTGAGACAGTCAGTGCATTGTTTGTGGGTGTTGACGGCTGGTGTCATGTTGTTGGTCTGTGGGTGCACTCGCCGTGAATACGGCGTGGAGACGTTCCCGGTCACCGGAGTCGTTTGCATCGACGGCACTCCGACCGGTCAGGTGTCGGTGACGCTGCACCGCGTGGGCGGCATGGATAAGGCCAACCCCACGGTTTCGGCGACGATCACGCAGAACGATGGTTCATTCGCTGTCTCGACTTTCGAACAAGCGGATGGCGTGCCGGCTGGCGAGTATGTGGCCACATTTACGTGGGCCGAATTCAATGCGATCACGCGATCGATGGGTGCGGACAAGTTGGGCGGCAGGTACGATAACCCGGAGACATCCACGTTCAAAGTGACGGTGGCGCCCGGCGCTCAGGTGGACATGGGGCGGATCGAGTTATCGACCAAGTGAGTCGGCTGCGGCCCTCGGGCTGCCGTCGAAGGCCGGGGGGGACGCGGACCTGAATGGTTTCCGCGAGTTGCCCGGCCTTTTTGTTTTGCCCGGCTTTCCGGGTCGCGTGGCGCCTGTGCGGCCTATGGGGCGGTCCAGGGACGTGGAGAGCCCGTCCTGCCGAAATCGGGCCGAGGGCCGACGTTCAGTAACGTCGGGCCCGGACGCGTTCCGATACTCTCTCAACGGACCGTGCTCGTCTGGTCCGGGCCGGTGTCGGCGACGCCGGCCAATCCCTTCTACTCCACGTTCTGGCGAGAGACTTCCATGAACCGCACGTGGCCGGTGATGATCTGGAGTCTGTGCGGGGTGCTCCTGTGCCCGCCGACAGCCGTCCAAGCCCAACGCGTCGTGCCCGGGACGGGCACGCTGATCGACTATGTCGGGGACGACTTCGAGGACCCGGACTGGAGCTTCGTGCGGCAAGGGCTCAAGAGCTCGGACGAGAACGACAAACAGTCGCGGTATCCGCTCGGGTACTCCGGCAACCGGCGCTGGTTTGAGGGTCCGGAGCGCGGGTATCCGGACCAGCTGAAGGTCATTGCTGCCCCGGCGGGCGGAGTGGCCGGCAGCCAGTACGCGTTGCAGATCGCGACGTTGCACTCCGGGGTCCCCGGCTACAACTCGCGCGACGTCCAGCAGGACGATTTGATCGTCGACTGCATTTCACGCCTGGGGGGCAGCATCCCGGTGTCCGAGTTGCCGAACTGTGTGGTGCGGGTGTATCTTCCGCCGCAGGAGCGTTGGGAGCAGCGTTCGGGTCCGCACTTCGGGTTCCGGTTGGGTGTGACGACGACCACGCGCACGCCCAGCACGGGGTTGTTTGCCCGGGGCAGCGAGGCAACGTCCGAGCCGTACTGGCCGGGCATGTGGATCCACTTCCGCAAGGCGTCCGACCGCAAAGGCGAGCAGCTCGACGCGGCCTTCATCAAGGTCCGGGGGGACCAGCGTGGCCGCGACTTTCACGTGCTGAACATTCCCGAAGCGCAGTTCGGCTGGTGGACGCTCGGCATGAGCATCACCGCGGACGGCATGGTGCACTACTACGCGAGTCCGGGGGTTGACCCGCTGACGGCCGCGGACTACCTGACGTCGCAATACCCGTACAGTTTTCGCGCGGAGCGCTTTCGCACCTTCTTTTTCAACATCTGCAACCGCAACGACGGCCAGACGTGGTCCACGCCGTTTGTGATCGACGATCCGCAGTTGTTTCTCGTGCACGCGTCGCGTGTCGCGTCGATCGTGCAGCGCAAGCAGCAGTCGCAGCAACGGCACGCGAACGCCAAGAGCCGGGTCACCGATTCGCGTCACCAGTGAAGCGTTGGGCCGGTGTGTCCCGCGGTCGCACAGGGCCTTGCGTGGTTCCGGTGATTCCCGGGTGGCATGCCCTGCATCACGCAAGTCAGTTCAGTCACCGGCCGGTGACAGGGCCGTGGCAGTCCGGCACGGGCAGGCCGCGGAGCCGGCGCGCCTGCTGCTGGCAGGCCAGGATGCGACGGTGTACTTCGGCGATGAGCGTGTCGTCGTCGAGACGTTCAATTTCTTCCAGCGGGATCGCTGGCCCGAAGCAGGTACACAGCTTCGTCAGGCGGGGCAGGCGTCGCGAGCGCGGCCAGGCGTCGTAAGCTCCGTCGACGCCCACGGGCAAGATGGGTACGCGACCGCGCCGCGCCAGGGCACAGAAGCCCGGCTTGAGCGCGGCGACCTGCCCATCGATCGTCCGCGTACCTTCGGGGAAGACCAGGACCATCTCGCCGCGTTTGAGTCGCCGCAGTGTCTCCTTGATCCCGCTCACCCCGAGTCCCTCGCGGTCGATCGGAATGGCTTCGAGGTACCGGATCAGGGGTCCGAAGAGGAACGTCTGGAAGAGGGTGTCGCGGGCCAGGAAGTTGATCTGGTGGCGGAAACAGATGCCGACCAGCACCGGATCGAAGTAGCTCTGGTGGTTGGAACAAATCAGCGCCCCGGTGCCCTGCGGCAGGTGTTCCCGGCCGCTCCACTGGAAGCGGAACACCACTCGGGCGATCAGCCAGAAGGTGCGTTTGAAACACTGGTATCCAGCCGTTTTCCAGAGCGGTCGCTTCATGGTGGAGTGGGTGGCAAGTGGGTGCGGACGAGTGATACGAGGCGGTCAACCACCTGGTCGAGCGTCAGGCCGTCGGTGGGGACAATCAGGGCATCGGGCGCGGGCGCCAGCGCGCCGACGGCGCGCCTCTGATCGCGCTGGTCGCGCTGATCCTGTTGCGCACGTACTTCCGCGACCGAGACGAGTTGGCCGCCGGCGGCGAGTTCGGCCTGTCTGCGCCGCGCGCGTTCCGCGGGCGATGCCGTCAAATAGATCTTGCAGGCTGCCTCGGGGAAGGCCACCGTGCCCTGGTCGCGCCCTTCCGTGACAATATCCTGGCCCTGCGCCAGCCGCCGTTGCAGGGCGACCAGGTGCGCTCGCGCTTGCACGTTATCAGCCACGTGACGCGTGAGCGCCGTGACGTCGGGACTCCGAATCGACTCGGTGACGTCCTGCCCGTCGACCAGCACACGCTGGCCGTCGAACGACAGTCGCAGACGGGCCGCCAGCGCGGCAACGGCCTCTTCATCTTCCCAGGAGATCGCTTCGCGGGCCGCCGCCCAGGCCACCGCGCGATACATGGCGCCGGTATCCAGGAAGCGAAATCCGAGCCGCGCGGCCAGACGCTGTGCCACCGAACTCTTCCCCGCCCCCGCCGGTCCGTCAATCGTCACGATCATGATCCGCGTCGCTTACTCCGCCGGCCGATGCCTACCACCGCGCTTCCAGGTCCAGCCATTCGTGAGCCCCGATGTCGAGTTCCACGGCGCCATCCCGCACGGGACACATCCCGAGGGCGCGGCCGGCGAAATCCACGCGGTGGGCTGCGCCGATCGGTCGGAATGCGCGGAGGGTGGCATGCACGGCGCGGCCGGCCGTCTCCAGCAACCGGACCCGAAAGCCCCCCACGCGGCCCGACTCGGCCACCACACTCCAGCTCGTCGCCACCAGGTTGCGTCGGTCGAGATGGAACAGCCACCCGTGACCGGGACCTGCCGGGCGCCCCACCTGCGGCCCGGTTACCGCGGTCGGTGTGAGCCATGCCAGCGCCGCGTGGAGCGGGTAGCTCACGTCCAGGCCGACACCGAGTTCGAACCGGCGAGTCGTTTCCCCGCGCACCAGCAGCAGGCTGTCCAGCATGCGCGGATCCGAACGACGATGAAACGGCAGTCCGCCGGTCAGGATCACGACGGGTTGATCCGCATCCTGGATCTCGACGTACAGCGGCGCCTCGAACCGTTTCCCCTCGGCGCGCTCCCGCAGCTCAGGCGCGCCGCGCCAGAGTTCCGCATCCGCCTGGGACCAGGCGAATCGACACGCCAGATACGACTCCCAGGGATCGGCGCCGAGCTCGATCTGTGGCTCCAGTTCGACGGTCAGCTGCAGGATGCGGCTGCCGCGCCAGAGCCGGAAGATCTGCCGGAAGGTGGCCACGGACCGTGCCTGCGGGTCGATCAGGCGTCCGGTCGCGGTGATTTCGCCCAGCACGCTCGTCGCGGTCGTGACCTCGATCCGGTCGGCGACCATCGTCGAATACGTCGCGGGACGCCGCACATTGGCCTGGGGGGCCTGCGTATCACGCCAGGCCAGCTGCTGCGAAAGGCGATTGTCGCGCTGCTGGAACGCCCGCAGTGCCAACAGGCCGCCGGTGGTCGGGTCGACGCGCGCGTCCAGAAACTCGTTGAACACGCGATGCTCCTCGGCCAGCCGGGGCGCTCCCCGCGGCCCGCCGGCAGGTGCCGCGGCGGCCTCGAGCCAGACAAAGCCGAGTGGCGGGACGTCCGCCACGACATAGCGATGTATCCCCTCCGCCGCCGCGGCATAGACCGGGGCGCCCCCAGGGGGAGGCGCGGCGAGCTGCGGTACGTCAAGCGCAATCCGCTGGGCGACCGTCGCGGGGTTGAAGAGCAGGCAGCCCGCTTGACCGCCGGCATGCGGACCTCGCACGGCACGGGCCAGCGCGCTGAGCGAACTGTCCCAGGCCGCGCCGAGCACGTCATCCAGGCCGCTGTCCGCCGCAGAGTCGGCGTCGTCATCAATCCGGTCCGCGACGCTCGGATCGAGCGCGGCGGGGCGCTGCTCGACCAGCGCCGCCAGCGTCTGGAGGGTGGACGCGGCGCGCCAGCGGGCCAGGCGGCGCCAGTACGCGACGCTGGCCGAAAGCGGGTTCCGCCCGCCGTCGGCCACCGCCTGCTGCAGATAGGGCGAGTAATACTGGTCGCTCTTGAACCGCTCGGTGGTCCCGGGGTAGTCCGTGTCGCGAAAATACTGGTCCGCCGTGACGAATTTGCCGAGCAGGGCGCCGTAGCGCCCCACGCGGCGCAGGTCCTCATAGCTGCTGCTGACCTGCCCCGGCCAGTGCGCCAGGCAGATCGTTGCGACATGGTCGGCATCCATGGTTTCGCTCAGCTTCTTAGCCAGGGCCAGGAACGTCTCAGGACGCGCGGCATCGAGCGGCGTGCGGCCGATGGCGTCGATGGCGACATGGTGCGGACCCTGCCAGCGGATTTTGACCTGGGATCCCTGCGGGTAGCGGCCCGCGCCCATCACGGCGTGGATGGCCCCCAGGTAGCCCAGACGCTGCAGCAGCTGCGGGTAGAGAATCGACAGGCCAAACGTGCGGCGTGCCAGCACCCGCGGGCGTTGGCCCAGCAGGTCCTCCCAGTGCTGTTGTCCGCGCAGAAAACGCCGCAGGACCGTCTCACAGCTGTGCAACGGGGACCGCGCTTCCGACAACTCGCCACCGAGCAGTCCCAGCTGTTCGCGGGCGAGCGCCTCCTGCAGGGCGCCCCACGTCGCCGGCGACCCGTCCCGCAAATCCCTCAGGAGTTGGCCGGTGACGACCAGGTTGGTCGGCACCTCGAACAGCAACTGATCGGCCAGGGCGGGACCCAGGGTGTGGGGGGCCAACAAGGTGATGTCCAGCAGATAGACTTCGACCGCATAGAAATGATCCCGCTCCTGCGCCAGCAGGTCGAAGCAGGCGACCAACGCCTCCTTCGCTTCGGCCGACTGACCCGCGACCGCCGCGCGTGCACCTGCGACCGCCCGCGCGAAAAACGCCGTCTCATCCAGACGCGTGGCGTACCGCAACTGCCGGGTCAGCAACGCGACCTGCAGATAGGCGTAACCAAGCGCCAGGAAGTCGGCCGCAAGTTCCGTGTCCACGGCGGCTGCCGACGAGTCCAGCGGCTCGAGCGCCCGGCGGATCAGCTCCCCCCGCGAGAGATTCCCTTCCAGGACCCGTGCCCCCTCTTGGGTAGCACGTGCGGCAAACCCGGTCGGCACCTCGGATTGGCTGACTCCCGGCACCAGGACGAGGCGTCCCGCGAGCTCGGTCGGCGGCTGGTCGCCACGCCGCCACAGGGGCGCGGTGCCCGTGGCGGCCAGCAGCGCTGGATGCCACAAAGTGGTCCACGCGGCCAACAGCCCCGCGGCCGCCTCCCCCTCGTGGTGCAGCGGGAAATCCTCCAGGCTGTGGCAAGGCAGCAAGATGAACGACTGCCGGTATGTCATGAACGTGTCAGTTTCCCACACAGGCCACGTCGCATTCCCAGCCGTTAACCATATCGGGCGTGGTCGGAGCTGTCGAGCAAGCACCCGGCGCAGCGGGGTGAGCGCGCAGGTACGGCGGTCGTGGCCCCCGGGGAATATGGGGCGGTCGCCCGGGCAAATGATTGACAGCCGCCAGCACAGCTTTGTAGAGTAAACAAGGAGCAGCAGAGGTGGCCTCCGCTGGCTGTGTCCCCGGCATATCTCTCGGTTTCGTATAGGTTTGTGCGTGTCTTACGCAGGGCGGGATCATCGGGACAGGCCCTGGGGTTCTGCGGCGTCCGTTGGCAGTCCGCGGGCTGATGGCTCGCCGGGAAATGTACGTCGTGACGCCTGCGCACGGGAAGGAATGCTTCAATGGCGAAGTTGAATGGGGTCTGGGGCATCGACATCGGTCAAGCCGCCTTCAAGGCCTTGCGGTGCACGACGCAGGGCGGAGAGGTCGTGGCGGACGCCTTTGACTACATCGAATACCCGAAGATTCTCAGCCAGCCCGAAGCCGAACCGGAGAAGATGATTCGGGAGGCGATCGCGCAGTTCCTGACGCGCAACGATCTCAAGGGCTGCCGAGTGGCGCTGGCCGTTCCTGGGCAAAGCGGTCTGGCGAAGTTCTTCAAGCCGCCGCCCGTCGACGCGAAGAAAATCCCCGAAATCGTCAAATATGAAGCCCGCCAGCAGATTCCGTTTGCGTTAGAGGACGTGATCTGGGACTTCCAGCAGATGGGCGGGGCGGAGGAAGACGGCTTCGCGGTCGAGACCGAAGTCGGCCTGTTCGCCATGAAACGCGAGCAGGTGTATCGCGCGATGAAGCCGTTTCAGGATGCCGATCTGGAACTCGACATTATCCAGCTTGCTCCGCTGTCCATCTATAACTTCGTCACGTACGACATTTTGGGCGCCGAGGCCAACGCGGACGACTACGATCCGGAGAACCCGCCCGCGTCTCTCGTCGTGCTGTCCATGGGAACGGATACCACGGACCTGGTCATCACCAACGGTTTCCGTGTCTGGCAACGGAGTGTGCCGCTGGGAGGCAACCATTTCACCAAGCAGCTGACCAAGGAACTGAAGCTGACCTTCGCGAAGGCCGAGCATTTGAAGCGCAATGCACGGCAGGCCGAGGATCCGAAGCTGGTGTTCCAGGCGATGCGTCCCGTGTTCAACGATCTGGTCACCGAGGTGCAACGCTCCATCGGTTACTTCCAGGGGATTGACCGCAAAGCCAAGATCGGCGGCGTCGTGGTCCTGGGCAACGCCGTCAAACTCCCGGGTCTCCAACAATACCTGGCCAAGAACCTGGGCTACGACGTGCGCGGCTTTGAGAGCTTTGCGCACCTCAAGGGCCCCGCCGTCGTCTCCTCGCCCGCGTTCAAGGACAACCAGTTGTCGTTCGGCGTGTGTTACGGCCTGTGCCTCCAGGGTTTGGGCGTGGCGAAGTTGCGGACCAATCTGGTCCCCCGCGAGATCGTGACCGATCGCCTCGTGCGTGCAAAGAAGCCCTGGGCGGTGGCCTCCGTCGCCGCACTGCTCCTGGCCTGTACCTTCAACGTGTTCTTCCACTACGGCAATCTGCGTCAGGTGGCGGAAGATCGCGCAGTTGCCAACATCACCTGGAAGGATGCGACGGCACGCATCGAATCCGCGAGCAGCACCAGCAGCCGGTATGAGCAGGAGGACAAGCAGTTAGTCGATCAGCTGGGGCGCATCACCGCCATCGGCGAAGAGTTGGTGGGCAATGCCGATCGGCGCGTGCTGTGGATGGAAATGCTCAAGGCCGTCAATTCCGCGCTGCCGCAGACGCCGGGCGTCCAGCCGGGCGAGATACCCGATGTGCAGAAGGTCCCGTTTGACCAGCGGCAGGAGATTCATGTCGAACGCGTGGACACGCAGTTTGTGGACAGCCTTTCGGACTGGTTCACCGAACCGATCAAAGCCTCGTATTTCCAGCACTTGCGCTCCCTGGGCATGCTGGGCACGGGCGATGGGTCCGAGTCCGGTACGGCATCCAGCGGCGATCCCGTGGCCGACATCAAAGGGCCCGAAGGCGCGGGCTGGATCATCCAGATGCAATGCTATCACTATTTCAACAAGGATCGGTCTCGAGAAGGGATCGCCCATGTCCTCAATACGCTGATCTACAACCTCATGTCGGGCGTCGTCATTCTGCCGGTCCCCGTGGAGCAGATCCGTCCGGGCGTCGTGTTGAGTCATCAGGTCCAGGACCGTCTGTTGAGTCTGCGCGTTACCGAGTTAACTCCCACCTTTGCGGCCGATGCGGTGACGGGCGCCGAGACCGTGGCGGGTTACCAGCTGAAACTGGAGGGAGTCGAGACACCCATTCCCGTGCCTCGTGACGGCAGTGTGCCCGTGGTCTTCACCATGGCCGAGATGGGCATCGGCTATCCGGTCGTCGTCATGCAGAGCCCGATCAACCAGTCGTACCGAGTCCCGAACCCGAATTTCGAGTTGCCGGAAACGGGAACGCCCGGCAGCAGCTATGGGGGTTTCGGGGCGAGTAAGTTCGGTGCTGGTGCCATGGGCGCGGGTCCCCTCGGTGCACCGGCGGGGCTGATGTCCGATATGGTCGGTCCCGGTATGATGGGCATGCCGTATGCAGGCAGTCGGAACGTTGGCGGGCAACCGGGGGGGAGCACCTCGGGCAAACCGGACGGCAAATCGGACGGCAAATCCGAGGAGAATGAACCGCAGGAGCCGCCTTATCTGACCGTCCCGCGATTCGATTTCACTGTCCAGTTGGTCTGGAAAGAGACACTCCTGTCCGAGCGTCTCGAGAAACAGGCCAAAGAATGGCAGGAGAAGGCTCCTGCAGGCACGACGGCCGGCAATGCGGAGTTGGCCGTGAACACCGGAGGAGGCACTTAAGCCATGGATCAACTGAAATTCGTCCTCTCGGCCATCAAGAAACACCACTTCTGGATTCTGTGCGGACTGATTCTCATCGCGTACCTCGCGGTCTGGTTCCGCTCGACCTCCGGGATGACGCAACAAGCCGCGACGCGCGCGACCGCCATCAGCACGGCGTTTTCCACGGGCGAGAAGATCGCTGGGATTCAAAACCATCCCAACACGCAGTCGGCCGACATGATGAAGGCGCTTAACCGGGCTGAGGCCGAGCAGGTGCGGCTCGCTTGGGAAAGCCGGTTTCGTGAGCAAGAGGACGTGTTGGTATGGCCGGAAGAGCTGCTGCCGGATTTCATTGCGGCGGTGGAACCACTCAAACCCATCGAGCTGAAGGTTGATTTTCCGACGCCCGCGACCCAAGAACTCAAGATGGAGTTCCGCAACCGATACCGCGACTACATCCGCCGCGAATTGCCGAAACTCGCGGAGATTATCGGTGCCGAGTGGCGCGTCGGCCAACAGGCCGGCATGGGGGGCATGGGGGGCATGGGTGCCATGGGCGGCATGATGGGCCCGATGATGGGCATGGCCGGACCGGGCGGAATGCCCCCTGGATTGGGGCCGACCCAGGACCTGAGCGGCGGAACGGCAGGATACCCGGGTGGGCCGACCGGCGGCAGCCCGTACGGGGGCATGATGGGCCCGTACGGCCGCGGTTTGACGGGTGAGGAGAATCCTATCGTCGTCGAGTGGGCATCGACCAGCCAGTCGGAAATCCAGGCGTCCAGCTTCAACTGGACAAGTCCCACCACACTGCAGGTGCTCTACGCCCAGGAGGATCTGTGGGTGTTGCGAGCCCTCATGTTGGTCATCAAGGCCACCAACGGCGATGCGGAGGCGCAGTATCAGGCCGCCATCAAGGAGCTCATGTCGCTGCAGCTGGGACGCATGGCCGGTGGACTCAAAGACGGTGGCATGAGTGCCGGAGGAATGGGAAGCATGATGCCCATGGGAGGCATGATGGCAATGAGCTCGGCGATGATGGGTGGCGCCATGGCGTCGTCCGCAGCGCCCATGATGGGGGGACCCTCCGGCGGGCCCCCCAGCAGCGGTTCGAGCGCTGGCGGTGCCCCATCTGAAGGGGGTGGGATGTCCCCCTATGCCGGCATGAGTGGCAGCGGCGATCCGGCCGACAACCGCTACGTCGACGACAACACGGAGCCGTTGACGGGCGATCGGCTCCGCACTGCCATGAAGTCGGATCAGCCGGCGGACGCCTTCCTGGCCGTCGCCAAACGCATGCCCGTGCGCATGCGCGTGCGGATGAATGTGCTGCGTTTGCCGTTGTTTTTGAGCGAGTTCGCCAAATCCAACTTGCCCGTGGAGGTGCGTCAGGTGCGCATCAATCCCTCCGCGACCGGCGGTGCGATGGGAGGTGCGATGGGCATGGGTAGCAAACTCGCCGGCGGTGGAATGGCTGCGGGACCGATGGGCATGCCCCCCGGCATGATGACGGCCGGTCCTGGAGCAGGCATGACCGGGCCGCCAGGGATGGGGGGTATGATGTCCGCCGGCCCGATGCCGATGGGCGAGGGCGGTTCGCCGACCGGCATGATGATGGGCGCCATGGGAGGGATGGGACCGGGCGCGAGCATGGGCGGTATGCCGCGGTCGGGAATGTCAGCACTGGGGGGTGATTCGCCCTACGACGCGGTGGTGGAAATCTACGGCCTGATCTATATCTATAACCCGGTCAATCCCACCAAACTGGGATTGGATACGGCGGTAGCCCAGTCACCAGCAAACGGTGCGGCTGCTGGGGGAACCACGGACGCGGCAACCGCTCCCGCCAGCGACGCGGCGGCGGCCCAAGATCTTCCGGCTGACGCGGACGAATCGGTACCTGCGTCGACCGGCATCAGCGTACCGCCGGCAGCGGAGGGCGCTGACGCAGCTTCTACCCCGCCGGCCGCGGAGCCCGCTGGGGGTGCACCCGCTGCGGACGCGGATACGCGTCCCGCCGCGACACCCGAGTCCGGTGCGGCGACCGCGGACACGGCCTCACCGCCGCCCGCGCCGACAACCCCAGCACCGACCGATGACACCAACGATGCGAGTCCGGTTCCGGAAAACACCACTCCGGGCGGTTCCCCGTAAACGCCCGAGCGGTTTGAGGAGTCTGAACTGATGAAAAAGTCGAAGCTGAGCCTTGGTCCCGGGGGCCTCAAGGGAGTGCTCATTCAGCACGTGGAGAAGCTGGTCTTTGGGCTGGTGATGCTCTTAGTGCTGGTGTTCGTCTTCCTGGGATACCGCATCCAGTCGCAGGTGGCCGAGAAGACTCCCGATAAACTCGACAAATTGGCCGCCACGGCGGTGTCCAATATCGAGCGTCCTTCGACGGAGGAGTTGAAGAAGGAACGCGTACCGCGCGACGGTCAGGGGGGGCAGTATGCAGCGCGCGTGGGTAGCGACGACCCACCCAACCCCGAGGTCTATGCCGTCAAACCGTGGGACCAACCGTTAGGCAGTCCCGGCAGCAAGCGGGAAGATCCGACGGTTTTCGCGCCGATCAAACTGGAAACAACGGCGCTGACAGGTGCGCTGTGTATTCGTGCCGAAGAGGGCGACGAGGACCCCTTGGCCGGATTGGAAAATGCTCCAGCGGTTGAGAAAAAGGAAAAACAGACCAAGCGAACGCGCAAAGGAGCAGGCGGCTACTCGGGGATGCCCGGCGGACCTCCGGGCATGACCATGCCCGGCGGAGCTCCTGGCATGACCATGCCCGGCGGTATGTTTCCTGGTGGGGCGGGCGACGATACCGGTCGCGGACGACCCGACAGTGCGGGCCCCTACGGGCCGGGACAGGGCCCAGGTGCGGATCGGAAAAAGAAGGATGATGGCCAGTTGCGCCGCTCGGAACGGACGTATCCCGAGAGTAAGGTCTGTGGCTATCGACCGATCGGGGGCGTCGGTATGGCCAGCCGAGGAATGATGGGTGGCATGTTCGGCGGCATGCCGCCCGGCTTGACCACTGGAATGCCCGGTGGCGGGATGCCCCCCGGGCCAGGCTCAACAGAACGCGAGACGATCGTTCCGGGACAGCCTCTGGCCCGTTCCGCCCACGTGGTCATCGTCAAAGCGCTCGTCCCGTTCCGCAAACAGGTGGATGAGTACAAACGAGTGCTCGGAGAAGCCATCGGCTATGACCCGGTGCGGGACCAACCGAGAATCATCTTCTTTCAAGCCCAACGTGTTGATGTGACGGACGATCCGTCAAGGGAAGTCCAGGAATCGGACTGGCAGCTCATCATGACTCCCAAGACGGCGCAGACCAAGGCCGTCGAGCAGCGGTGGCATGGAGTCATGCCGGAAGTGGCAGATCCGATGTACATCGATGTCAACGCCACTTTGCCGTGTCCCCCCATGATGTTGCGCTGCATGGACCAGGCCATGCTGCATTCCGAAGTGCCGCGCGGCAAGACCCAGGTGTCGTGGGAGGCTCCGAGCGGCGAGGAACGGAAGGAGGAAGATACTGGGAAGAAGGAGGAGGTCCCTTCAACTGACCTTCCGGGCGGGCTGCCTACGGCCGGGGGCAGGCCAGGAATGCCAGGTATGAGCCGAGGGTACCCCGGCATGGCGGGCGGTGGCTATCCCGGTACGCCAGGTATGCCCGGTATGCCCGGCATGCCCGGTATGCCCGGTATGCCCGGCATGACCGGTATGCCCGGCATGACCGGTATGCCCGGCATGACCGGTATGCCCGGTATGCCCGGCATGACCGGTATGCCCGGCATGACCGGTATGCCCATGACGGGTGGCGGTGGCTATCCCGGCATGCCAAGTGGTGGAGTGATCCCCGGGATGGCTGGGACGGGTGGGATGATGACCGGCGGTTATCCCGGTAGTTATCGTTCGCTCCCCGAGGCCGTGCAGTACAAGTTGATCCGATTCTCCGACCTGGAGGTTCAGCCCGGGCGCGTGTACCGCTACCGCGTGCGCATCTTCCTCGAGGATCCGAACAATCCGAATACCGATCCGACCAACGGCTATGTGAATATTCCGCCTCGGCGTCGCAGCCTCTCGATGCGCGTGATCGAGAGGATCAACAAGCTCCAGTCGGATGAGTCGAGCAAAGGCGTGTATTATGTGACGAGCGAGTGGAGTGAGCCGACGGACCTGGTGAGGCTTCCTTCCACGGCCCGGCTCTTTGCGGGTCAGGTCGAGCCTGCCCGGACGGCCGCGGGCGCCGAGGGCACGCTCGTGCAACAGAGCGAACCGTACGCCACCGTCGTCCCCGTGGTGTGGCATGACACTCGCGCCGTCGATGTGGCGACCGAGACGCGTGCATTTCGCGGGTCCGTGGTCAATTTCAGCAAGCGCTCGTTCGACGTGCTCGATCCGGTCACGTTGGTGATCAAGCTCTTGCGAAACGCGGATCTCAAGACCAACCATCTGATTGTGGATGTTCGTGGCGGGGAGGATCTGCCGGGCGATCGCAAGTCGCTGGTGACGTCCGCGGGAGAGGTTGCGGCGATCGACGATCGCGGCAACTTTGTCATCCGGAACGAGCTGGACGACTATCTCGACTTTGCGCGTTTCTCGCTGGCCGATGAGATCTCGTCGACGTCGATGGGTGGATACCCAGGGATGGGCCTGGGTGCGGGAGCGGAGGGCGGCGCTCCGGGCATGATGGGGACCGGCATGCCGGGGATGGGATCACCGATGGGGTCCGGCGGCAAACGCGGCGGACGCGGGTCCGGACCGCCGGGCATGGGTTCGTCGGGAGGACGCCGGGGGCGGTAGCAGCGCCCCGCAGCCAGCCGGTCGGATCAACTCGCCAGGCCAGCTTCGGCGCGCGCCGCAGCTGCGCGACGTGGGCGCACCGAACCAGTCGCCTGAATTCTTGATTTTCGCGCGCGGGACCAGAAATTGACCTTGACCCACCTGCGCCGTGGCGGTATTTAACCGCCTCTCTTGTCCGAAAATTATGTTCCCTGTCCACCGTTGCCGCCGGCCACCCGCGGCAACCGGACATACCAGCTCGTCGTCAGACCACGCTTAGGGTGCGCCGGCGGCAGCGCCGGTGCGCGTTGAGCTCAACGCCTTGCGCATGGAAGCGCGACGGCTGTACACGCGGTGTCGGATCGGTTCCGCCCACGTGCGGGGGTTTCGTGC
>JALOQX010000518.1 GCA_025459265.1 Pirellulaceae bacterium
CGGGTGCGGCTTGAGCGAGGTGCCGCCCGGACTTCCGTGCGGGAAATCCGGGTGGTGCCAGTCGCAGACCGAGTAGTACGTGCCGAAGGCAATCCCTTCCTGGCGGCAGGCGTCGGCCAGCTCCTTGACGACGTCGCGCGCGAAGGGCCCGCGCATGATGTTGAAGTCCGTCTCGTGGGTGTCAAACATGCAGAAACCATCGTGGTGCTTCGTGGTGAAGACCAGGTACCTGGCCCCGGCCTGTTTGACCAGCGCGGCCCAGGCGCGGGCATCAAACTGCTGCGGGTTGAACTCTAGGTACAGCCGGTCGTACTCCTCCTGCGGCACCTGGGCACCGCGTGACCAGCCAATCTCCGTCCCCTTGAGACTCACCGGACCCCAATGCACGAAAATCCCGAAGCGTACCTCGCGCCACCATGCCAGACGCTCGGCATTCGCGGGCGTCGCGGGCACCTGCGGGGGCTCATCCGCCGCACCGCGTGCGGCGACGAGCACGACGAGCAGCGACGCGACTGCGTGTAATCCAACCGATCGGACGAAACGGCTCATGGGAGAATCCTCCACAGGCTGCGGCGGGTATCCACGTGACGCGTTGCCACGACGACCTCGTTGCTGCGGCGCATCGCCGCCACGCACTACTATTGGAGCGAGCGCCGACGGCATCGATCAAGGCCGCCTCTGCACGGCGGGTGCGGGTACGTCGGGCATGTCCGGCGCCTCGGGCGCCTCGGGCGCCGTAGGAGGACTCGGGGCCAGGGGTGCCACGACCGGCGGCGTGACGTGCGCTGCGTTTGCCGTTGATCCCACGTCGATCGAGCTGGAGCGCATCCACCACAGCATGCTGAGCGCGACAACGGCCGACCCGCAGAGCAGGCCGAAGGTCACGATTACCATCGCGACCAGACCGACACTTCCGGGTGCCGACCGCGGCCGGACGTCCGGCCTGCCGGCCCGCGCGCGCTCGGCAAACAGCGCTTTCACATCCCGCCGATGCAGCACGAAAAGGGCCCAGATGCCCAGCGGAAAGCCCAGGATCACCCAGGGGTGCAGCGGGACCATGGCGAGAATGGCGGCCGCGACGGCCAGCTCATGGTTCCTGACGCGTCTCATCCGTGCCGCGCCCACGGTGATGGTCACCGAGACTGCCAGCGGCAAGAGTCCGAGCGGGAGCAAGAGGAGCCCGACCGCCATCGTGGGTTGGTGGATTTCGTCGCTGGGCAGGGGCTCTCGGGCGACCGTCACCTGCTGGCGTGCTGAGACGTCCCCCGGGTTCACCTCGATGGTTCGCGCGCCCTGTGAATCAGCCGAGTGCAACACCGAGTACTCACGCTCTCGCGAACGCGGTTCGTCCACGTCGATCACCGCGACAGGCACGCGAGCCGGGCGCGTTGAGCGGACGTCGGTAATCAGGAACAGCGGCAAGAGCAGCAGGGAAATTCCGAGTGTCACGCAATTGAGCAAGCCCACGACCATCAGCCCGGTGGCCGGTCCGCGCACATCCTGCGTCACCTGGTCGCGATGCAGGCTGGTGAACTCCCGCGCAGGAGTCGACGCGGAGAGGGCCGCTGGGGCGGGCGGACCCGCCGCCCGCATCGCGTAGTGTACGGCGTCCACCAGCGCCTGCGCATGCGAGAAGTCCTCGCGCGCGATCCGCAGACGCACACTCCCCCGCTCGTTGCGCGGAACTTGCTGCAGCGTCTCCAGTCTGTCGACACGCAACTCCAGCGTCGAACGGCCGCTGAACCAGCCGGATATCCAGTCGAACGCGACCATCTCCGACACCGGCACGGCGACGGTTTTCACACCGAACGCGACGTATCCCACCACGTCGTCCTTGAGCTGGAACTCGAGCGTGAGCGTCTGACCGTCGAACCGCAGCAGCCCGTCCGCGCGCGCCAAACCGCCATACACTTTGGCAATCGTAAACGGGACGCGCAGCCGCGACGGCGTGGCAGCAGCGGCAGGCGGTAAGGAAGCACGCCGCGCATCGCCCAACCCTTCCACGGCCGTCTTGACTTCGTTGGCGTGCTGATACCGGCGATCCGGTTCCTTCTCCAGCGTGCGCAGCACGACGTGGTCCAGGTCGGCCGAGACGTGTGCCTTCTCCGAAGGCGGCGCGAACCGCCCGAGTGGGAGTTCGCCGGTCAGCAGTTCGTAGAAGACGACGCCCAACGAGTAGATGTCGGCGCGATGGTCGACCGACATCGGTTTCTCCCACTGCTCGGGGGCCATGTAATGCGGAGTCCCCATGACCTGGCCGGTGCCGGTCAGGGACAGTCGACCGCCGGGGTGTCCGAGCAGTTTGGCCAGCCCGAAGTCGGCGATTTTCACGCGTCCGCGGCGATCCAGGAGCACGTTTTCCGGCTTGATGTCGCGGTGCACGATGCCCTGGTCGTGAGCATACTGCAGTGCCTCGCATACCTGGGGCACGATGGCCAGCGCCTCGTGCGGATTGAGCCGGCCGCTCTGCATGGTCGCGCGCAGGTTCACACCGTCCACGTACTCCATGAGGAAGTAGTAGAGCCCGTGCGACTCGCCAAAGTCAAAGATCATCACAATACTCGGATGAGTCAGTCGCGCCAGCG
>JALOQX010000037.1 GCA_025459265.1 Pirellulaceae bacterium
GCGAATTCCTGGTGGACGTGTTGAAGATCGAGCGCCCGGCGGGTCGTTTCCCGTATCGCGTGGGGATCCACCAGAGCTGTCACGGTTTGCGCGGCTTGCGCATGGCGAGTTCGAGCGAGATTGTGGGACCGGCGTTCAGCAAGATGCGGTATTTGCTCGAAGGGCTCGAGGGGATCACGTTCACCGAGCTGGAACGGCCGGACGAATGCTGCGGGTTTGGCGGCACGTTTTCGATCAACGAGGAGGCCGTGTCGTGCCGGATGGGAATGGACCGGCTGGCGGACCATCAGCGGTCCGGCACGCAGGTGCTGACGGCACCCGACATGTCCTGCCTGATGCATCTGGAGGGACTGCAGCGGCGGCAGGGTCCGCCGCTGCATATCATGCACATCGCCCAGATCCTGGCGGGCCGGCCCGGGCCGAACGGAACGTCGTGAGGCAGAGGAACGCAACGAGATGAACCCCACGCACATCGACCATGCGGCGGATGCGGAGTCCTTTATTGCGAATGCCGAGCGGACGCAGTGGCATGATCAGGCGCTCTGGTTCGTGCGCGCCAAGCGCGACCGGGCCGTGTGGGCCGTGCCCGAATGGGAACAGCTGCGGTCGCTCGGGGCGCAGATCAAGCGCCACACGCTGGCGCACCTGGCCGAGTACCTGGCGCGGTTTGAGACGGAGGCCCTGCGGCGCGGCATTCACGTGCACTGGGCCCGCGACGCGGACGAACACAATCGGATCGTGCTGGAGATCCTGCGTCAGCGTGGTGTGTCGCGCGTGGTCAAGAGCAAGTCGATGCTGACCGAAGAGTGTCACCTGAATCCGTTCCTGGAGCGGCACGGCATCGAGGTGGTGGATACGGACCTGGGGGAGCGGATCGTGCAGCTGCGGCAGGAGCCGCCCAGCCACATCGTGTTGCCGGCGATCCACATCAAGCGGCAGGAGGTGGGCGAGACATTTCACCGGCATCTGGGCACGGACGCCGGGGCCACGGATCCGGGTTACCTGGCCGAAGCGGCGCGGGGTCATCTGCGGGACAAGTTCATGGCGGCTCAGGCGGGGATTACGGGGGTCAACTTCGCGGTGGCCGAGACGGGGGGCGTGGTGGTCTGCACGAACGAAGGCAATGCGGACATGGGCATCTCGCTTCCGCCCCTGCACATCGCCTGCCTGGGGATCGAAAAGCTGATCCCGCGTTGGGCGGATTTGGCGGTGTTCACGCGACTGCTGGCGCGCAACGCGACCGGCCAGCCGATCACCACGTACACGTCGCATTTCCAGGGTCCCATCCCCGGTGGCGAACTGCACTATGTGCTGGTGGACAATGGTCGGGGCACGTTGCGGGCGGACGACGAGTACCGCGAATCGCTGTGCTGCATCCGCTGCGGGGCGTGCTTGAACACCTGCCCGGTGTACCGCCGCAGCGGCGGCTACAGTTATCACGCCACGATCCCCGGCCCCATCGGCTCGGTGCTCAACGCCGCCCAGGATCCCAAGACCTTCTACACGCTCCCCTACGCCTGCAGCCTGTGCGGGTCGTGTGCCGATGTCTGTCCGGTCAAGATCCCGCTGGACCAGCAGTTGCTGCATCTGCGCGGCAAGATCGCGGCCAAGCGGTACCTGCCGCTGTGGAAGCGACTGCTGATGAAGACCACCAGTTTCGTGATGCAGCGCACGTGGCTCTACAGCCTGGCCGGTCGGCTGGCGCGATGGTGGCTGCCCAAGCTGCCGCGGTTCCTGATCTACAACCGGCTCAATGCGTGGGGCAACCAGCGGGAGATCCCGCAGTTTCCGCGGCAGAGTTTCCGGGAGCTGTACAGGAAGAGGCAGCAGCATGAACAGTAAGCAGGCGATTCTGGCGCAGCTGCAGCAGACGCGCGTACCCGACGTGGCGTTGCCGGATCTGGCCGGCACATGGTTGACGTTCCCGCAGCCGCACGAGCGGTTCGCCGAAGTGCTGGAGGCCGTCGGCGGGCGCGCGCTGCGCGCTCGGTCCGCGGACGGACTGCCGCAGCTGCTGGCCGAACTGCCGGTGTTCCAGTCAGCCCGGCAGGTCTGGTCGCTCGTCCCCCCGGTGCCCTCGCGCGGCGAGGACTGGACCCGCGTGACCGACCCGCACGCGCTGGAAGTGCTCGACGTGTGTGTGGCCCCCGGTGCCTTCGCCGTGGCCGAGAGCGCCGCGGTCTGGATCGCCCAGGACCTGGTGCCACACCGTGCGGGGCTGTTCATCGCCCAGCATCTGGTGCTGGTCGTGCCCGCCGACCAGATCGTGCACAACATGCATGAGGCCTACCAGCGGATCGACCCGCGGGAGGTCCAGTTCGGAATCTTCGTCTCCGGCCCGTCCAAGACGGCGGATATCGAGCAATCGCTGGTCATCGGTGCGCATGGACCGCGCTCGCTGACCGTTGTGTTCGTGGGCGCGGACACAGGGCCGGACGGACGCGGGGCATGATGCGATTTCGCCTGATCACGTACAACATTCACAAGGGGATCGGGGGCGTCGATCGCAGGTACCGACCCGACCGCGTGATCGCCACCGTGGGTCACTATGCCCCGGATGTCCTGCTGTTGCAGGAAGTCGATGAGGGAGCGCCCCGCTCGCGGCACGATCGCCAGGTCGATCTGCTGGGCGATGCGCTGGGCATGCCCCACCGGGCATACCAGCCCAACGTGCACCGCAAGGTGGGGCGGTACGGGAACGCGATCTTGAGCCGGTTCCCGCTCACCGATGTTCTCGATCTCGACCTGACCCTCCCGTTCAAGAAACGCCGCCGCGCGCTGGTGGCCCATTGCCGCGTGCGGTACGACCAGCACACGCGCACGGTGCTGCTGTTGAACGTCCACCTGGGACTGTCCGGCTTCGAGCGGACCATTCAGCTCAAGCGCGTGTTGACCAGCGACCTGCTGCGGCACACGCGGCCGGACACGGGCGTGATCATTGCCGGGGACTACAACGATGTGTGGGGGACGCTCGGCAAACGGCTGTTGGAGCCGGCGGGATTCAAGCCGGCCTGCTTCCGCCGCAAGACGTTCCCGGCCGTGCTCCCGATGCGGCCGCTCGACCGCGTCTACTACCGCGGCGCGCTGGCTGTCGACCGCAGTTTTGCCTCCCGCATGATCATCGCGCGGCAGGCGTCGGATCATCTTCCGCTGGTAGTGGATTTCCAGTTCAACGGCCTCTGACCGACGGGCCGGGTGGAGGAGACGGGCTGTGGCCGACGCGCCTGAGTTGACCGCCGCGGACGACTTCCGGTCGCGCTGTGCCGCCCTGCGCTGCGGGACCGTCCTGGCGGATCCGCCCTGGCAGTTCCTCAATCGCACCGGCAAGATGGCTCCGGAGCACAAGCGGCTGAGCCGGTACGCCACGCTGTCCCTCGCGCAAATCAAAGCGATCCCCGTATCCGTCGCCTGCGCCGCGCAGTGCCATCTCTATCTGTGGATCCCCAACGCGCTGCTGCGCGAAGGACTGGAGGTCCTGGAGGCGTGGGGATTCACGTACAAGACGAATCTCGTCTGGCACAAGATCCGCCGAGACGGCGGGCCGGACGGTCGCGGCGTCGGCTTTTATTTCCGCAACACGACGGAACTCGTACTCTTTGGCACGCGTGGCAGTCTCCGCACCGGCGAAGCGGGACGCCGCCAGGTGAACATCATCAAGACCCGCAAGCGCGAACATTCGCGCAAGCCGGACGAGCTCTACGACATCATCGAACGCTGCAGTCCTGGCCCGTATCTGGAACTCTTCGCGCGCGGGCGCCACAGCGACCGGTGGCACGTGTGGGGAGATCAGGCCGCGGCTTACCAGCCGGACTGGCCGACCTGATAGGGACTTGTCCACTGAGCGGCGGAGCACGGCGGTCAGCCGTTCGGCTGCAGTTCCAGCAGCGTCAGCTCCGGCGGGCAGCCCCACCGCAGCGGCTGGACGCCGGCCAGTCCGCGGCTGACATGCAACAGCGTGGGGGGCTCGGCAAAGAGCCCGCTGGCATAACGCACCCCGTACCGGCTCGGGCAGATGATCGGCCCGACCACGGGCAAGCGGATCTGGCCGCCGTGCGTGTGGCCCGCCAGCATGAGGTCCACGCCACAGCGGCGGGCCCAGGGAAGCTGATCGGGTGAATGGGACAGGAGGATGGAGAACGGCCGGTCGGCGTCCGTGCACGGGACCCAGGGCGGTGCCGGCGGGAACCAGGGACATTCGTTGCCCGCCAGCAGCACCGGCACATCCCGCATGCGACAGGTCATCGTGCGGCCGCCCAGGTCGTGGATCCCGCTGGCAGCGACCGCCTTCCGCAGCGTGGGCACGTCGGCCAGCCGCTGATCGTGATTGCCCAGGATTGCATACACGCCGTAGCGAGCGCGGAGCCGGCCGAGTGTCGCGGGAATCCACGCCACACACGGAGCCTTGTCGACCAGGTCCCCGGTGATCATGACGGCATCGGGCTCCCACCGGTTCACGTGCTCGACGGCCAGCTGAAAAAACTCCGGTGTCAGCTGTCCGGTCAGATGCAGATCCGTGATCTGGGCTATGCGCAGGCCGGCCAGCGCGTGCGGCAGTCGGGCGAGTCGGATGATCTTGTGTTGCGCGTGAATCTCCAGGATCTCATTGCCGGGCAACGCGGCGCACAGGCGCGTGACCATCCGGCCGATTGGTGCGTGGCCCAGCACGTCCGCGACGCGGATCCGCGTCGTGTCGTTGTGCACCAGGCAGTGGCCGGACGGGTGGTGCCACCGGCGCACACACCAGGCCGTCACGACGTAGGCCAGCATGAGCACGCAGATACCGCACCAGAGTCGCGCCAGCCAGGTTGTCCAGGCACCGTCGACAGCGGTTTCGCGCGGCGGGCCGAGCAGCCCGAACAGGAGCCAGCCGCAGGTGGCCACGGCGACGAAGATCGTCCATTTCTCCAGGTGCCGCACGGCACGCGACGGCAACGAGCTGGCATGCAGCCGGTTGTAGAGCCAGATCCACAGCGCGACATGTCCCAGCGAGACGATGGCAGCGGTGGCGTAGGGGGTAAGTGCCATGGCGATTCCACAGCCCGCGAGCAGTCGCTAGACGTGCGACACGTCGCTGTGCACATCGAGAATCGTCTCGACGGTCTCCAGCAGCTTTTCCAGGCGAAACGGCTTGTACAGAATGGCCCGGGGGTGCAGGCCAATCCGCCGCGCATTGACGATCGAATGCCCGGGATCCCAGCCGAAGCTGGACATCAGGATCAGCGGCACGCGATCCATCAGTTCCATCAGCTTCAGCATCAGTTCGTAGCCGGTCATGTCCGGCAGTCGGATATCCGCGATGATTACGTCGTAGCTCATGCGATGTCGGACCATCAGCAGGGCTTCGCGCCCTTCGTGGGCCGTTTCGACCTCGCAGCCCAAGCGGTCCAGCCGCTGGTGGGCATCGTTCCGCACCGACTCGTCGGCATCCACGACCAGCACGCGGCGGTTCTCCAGCTTGGGACGCCGCTCGACCTGCGCGATGGCGGGCACCGCTTCGGCCGGCGCCATCGTCTGGCCGATCCGCTGGATCACCTGCTTGATGTTGCGGGCGTGGAGCAGGATATCCTGCAGTCGTTCGACCAACTCGGGGTCATGGTCGATGTAGCGTTCGATGACGTTCACCGCGTCGTTGAGAATCTCATCCACCGGCAGCGCGACGGCGCTGTGGATCGCCTCCACGCTCTGCTGGGCCGTGTTCGCCTTTTGCGCGACGAGCAGTTCCAGCGTATTGAGCGCCGCGGCGACGTTGCGCGAAAAGATTTCCAGGAACTGCAGATCGCTTTCCGAAAACGCGCGCGGCTCGGGGCTCTCCACGTTGAACGTTCCGATGACCTGATCGTTCCACATGAGCGGCACGGTCAGGGAACTCTTCGCCCCCTCGAACGCTTCCAGGTACAGGCGGTCTTCGCTGGTGTCTTCACAGAGATAACTCTTGCCGGTGGCCGCGACAAAGCCGGTCACACCGTTATCGCGCGGTCGCGCAAAGAGCAGACGCTCCGCGGCGTCTGGTTTCATCCCGACCTGGAGCAGCGGGCGCAGTTCCTGAGACTCCTGGTCGAGCAGCCGGATTTCGACCACATCGAAGTGGAGCAGGTTGTTGGTGTATTCGAGGATGTTCGACTTGAGCAATTCAATGCGGTCCTCCACTTCCATCTGGAAGACCTCTTCCGGCCGCAGGCTGGTGAGTTCAATGCCGGCCTTGTGGATGGCCGCCAGCTTCTGTTGCTGCAGCTTCTCCTCGGTGATGTCCCGCACCGTCACGATCAGGTTGGTCGGGGTCTGGTCCGCGCCCAGGACCGGCGCCGCGTGGATCTCGAAGAAGCGATGGTCACCGACGCGCAACGTGGAACTGCTCGCCCGCCCCGCCGCCAGGGCCGTAGAAAACGGGCAGAAATCGGGACCCAGAATCTCGGCCTTGTCCCAGGCCGCAAAGAAGCCCTGTCCGGTCAACTCCGGCCGGCCACACCACTCGTAAAGCCGTGCGTTGGCCCACAGGATGGTGTAATCCAGGTTCAACAGCGCGACGCCGTCCGGCATGCCCGCCAGAATCTGCTCGTTACGCAACAGGCAGGTGAGCTGCAACGAGGCGTCACACTCCGAGGGAATCACAAACAGGCCCGCGAACGCCGCCTGTTGGAGCCGGGCACACGCCTGCCGCACGTCACGCTCAATGACGACGTCGAACGCGTCGCGCAGCGCTTGCGGCACGCTCGCCCACGCATCATCCCGATCGCACACACACAGGATTTTGGGTCTCTCGGCCAATCCCAAAACTCCGCCCAGATCCTGCCCCGTCCCGAGGGATTATAAGGATGGCGCCCTCCTTGAACAACCACCACCGTCCGGCATTACTACCCACTTCATCGGTCCGACGGTCGGCACGGATTCACTGCTCGTCGTTTTTTTGCCAGTTTCCCCGACCGTATCGATCGCGACCTCCGTGCGCGTCGGCGCACACGGACATGTTCCAGACCATCTTCGCGACATCGTACCGCGCCACCTCCACCGGCCGCTACAGTCCCTTCAACCCCATCGACTGGAATCGTCGTCGCCGAGCGACTGTCGGCCCGGCATCGCGCCGATACCTAATGACGACGACTCCCACTCTCGGGGATCATTACGCGGGGGTTTCTGCCATGTGGCGCTCGTTATTCCTGGCGGCCGGCATTACGTGCTGCATCCTGGGCACCGAGTGTTTCTTGATGGAGAAAGCAGTCCTCAGGACCGATCTGCCGGCCGCCCAAACGCGAAACGCACTGTTCGCGACGCCGGGCGCGGCAGCCAACGAGTTCGTGCCACCCGAATGGGCACCGTGGACGCTTCTGTCGGTCGGCGCCGTCGTGATCATCTACTCGTATTCCATTCCGCGCCGCAATGGCGGGTGATCCACGCGCGTACCGATCGAGATGCCTTGTGTGGCCGACGGCACGCCCTTAATTTGCGTTCAAGGGCGCGCAGGACCGCTTCGGTCACGTCGCGCCACGTCACTTGGTGTTGCTAACAGCGACGCGGCAGTCAGCGTCCGCCGCGCAGCAGTTCGAAATACTCCTTCGACTGCTCGCGCTCGTGCCGCGGCAACTGCTGTTGAACCAGCGGGTCGGGATCTTCGCTGAAGGCGCTGGCAATCTCTTGTTTGATCGACTCGTGGGACGTGCCCGGGAGATTCGGCCCGCTCGTATCCCCTGCCCGGACGGCTTCGCCAGGCCGGGGTTCGGCGTCGACGCGGGTTCGAACACCGCCGGTCGCGGTTTCCTGTTCGGGTCGGGCACCCATGCCGGGCCCCGAGTCGAGCCCGCGGCCGGGTTGATTGCTCTGGATACGGGGCCCGCGGACGGCCACGGCCATCTCGGGGTTCTGGCAGGCTTCGCAGCCCCTGCCGCCACACTGGTCGCAGTGCATGGCGTTCTTGGCATCGGAGATTTCCCGCAGGAGCGAGTCGGCAAGGTCGGCGTTCTTGATTTCCCGCTGGGACTGCTGCAGGTTGTCGGCCACGTTCGTGACACTCTCGGCTGCCTGGCCGGTCTTCCCGTCGCGTGTCGCGTCGGCACCCTCTTGCAGCTGTTGGGCCAAGTTCTGCAGCTGACCCAACTGGGGGTTCTGCGCGTCGAGATCCGCCAGTTGCCGCTGGGTCTGCTCGAGTTTCTGCTGCAGCTGGCCGGCGGCCGCCTGGTCTCCTTGCTGTTGCAGCTGGCGCACCTGTTGGCTAAGTTCGCGCAGCTGCTGTTCGAGTTCCTGGCGGGCATCGAGGACCTGTTCCATGGCCTGGGCCAGTTCCTGCAGCTGGCTGGCGAGTTGTTCCCGTTGCTCCGCCGTGAGCTGATCGTTGCGCAGCTTCTCACTTAGTTCGCGCAGTTCATCGCCGGCCTGAGCCAGATCGCCAGCCTGCAGTGCGCCGGCGACGCGATCGGCGGGCCCCTGCTGCAGGCCCTCGAGCTGTTGCAGCTGGTCGCGCAATTTCTCGCTGGCTTCCCAGTCCTTGCGCAGTTCGGCGAGTTCTTTCGACAGATTGTTGAGTTTGACGAGTGCTTCCTTGCGTCCAGCGTTCGATTCGTCCAGTTCGTCGACCGCCTTTTCGAATTTGGCCAACAGGCCTTCCGCCTCCTGCAGCGACTCCGGGTCGAGCGGCTGCTGTTCCTTCCGCCGCGCCAACCGTTTCCTGAGTTCTTGGAGCGATTCGCGGACTTGCTGTTGGCTGCTTGCGCTGTCGGCCGCGGCGCTGGCCTCGTTGCGGCTGGCCCGCACGGGCAGCAGCGCGGCCAGGAGCGCCAGCAGTGCCGCACCGATCGGCAGGGCGATGTGCCAGTTCCAACGAGGGCGAAACTGCTCGCGCACGTTCAGGCCCTGCGCGCGCCGTGCCGCATCGTCAATCAGTGCCTGCCCCAGTTCCGTGGACCGCGTGTCGGCCGCCAGCACCACGGCGCTCGACACACGCTCGTGCAGCCCGTACCGCAGATCGATCTCCAGCGCCGCTTCCAGGAGCGTGGGGCGGCGCAGCCAGGCCCACGCGACGCCCGCCACCAGACCGCCCAGTCCGCCGGCGACCCACCACCCGATGGCCCAGGTGCGCGCGTCAACAGCCAGCGGCCACCACTTGGACGCCAGGATGGCCGCCAGCGCGACGAGCAGACCGGCCAGGAGCGACCAGGTGCAGTTGGTCACCAGTTGGTTGCGAAACAGGCACCGTGCAGCGCGGCGGACCTGTTGCTGCAGGACATCCATGGCGTCACCTTTCATCGGCCAGCGGCTTGTCGTACGCCCCCAAGGCGGCTCACCGCAGGCGTGCGACGGGGTATTATACTACCTGGGAGAAGGTACCAAGTCATGACAACCGACGACCAGCCGTGCTCGCTACACGACCCCGACGTGCGACCCGGCGCGGACGTGGTCGTCTACGACGGCCAGTGCCGATTCTGTACGGCCCAGGTGCAGCGGCTGGCACGCTGGGATCGGGCCGGCCGACTCGCGTTTCTCTCGCTCCACGATCCGCGCGTGGCACAGCGCTATCCCGACTTGTCCCCCACCCAGCTGATGGAGCAACTGTATCTGGTGCGGGCATCCGGCCAGCGGCTGGGCGGCGCAGCGGCGTTTCGCTACCTGTCGCGGCGTCTGCCGCGTCTGTGGCCCCTGGCGCCCGCGCTGCACCTTCCCGGTTCCCTGCCGCTGTGGCAGTGGTGTTACCGGCAAGTGGCCAGACGACGCTACCGACTCGCCGGTGCGCCCCCGTGCGACAGCGATACGTGCCACGTGCATTTCCGGTAAGACGAACCTCTTCGTCTCACAGGCCAAAGTAGCGGACTGCATTCCGGAACACCGCCAAGCCATCACCCGGCTCCTGGCCCTCGCCCCGCGTCCACCGCGGATGCTGTAAGCGGTGGATGTGCCGCTCGGGGTGCGGCATGAGCCCGAACACACGCCCTGTGGCATCCGCCACGCCCGCCACATTCGCCTCGGAACCGTTCGGGTTGTCTGGGAAACTCAGCGGCACATCGGTGGGCACGCCCTGCGGAGTGCCGTAGCGCAGGACGAGCCGTCCCTGTGCACCAAGCTGGCGGAGGATGTCCGGACTGCGTGCCACGAATTTTCCTTCGGCATGGGCAATGGGCAGATACAGGCGCTCGATGCCCGCCAGGAACACGCACGCGTGGGCGGGTGCGGTGACCAGGTAGCTCCAGCGCGCCTCGAACCGGCCCGAATCGTTCCACGTCAGCGTGGCGGACGGCCCGTCGACCGGGTCATCCGGGATCAACACCCCGGACTTGAGCAGCACCTGAAATCCATTGCAGATGCCCAGGATGAGTTTGCCGGCCTCTTTGAAGCGGGTGAAAGCCTCGGCCAGGTGGTGGCGGATCTGGTTGGCCAGGATGCGGCCCGCCGCGACGTCGTCACCGTAGCTGAATCCGCCCGGCAGGCACAGCACCTGATAGCGGTCCGGCAGCTGCGGATCTTCCAGCAGACGATTGATGTGGACGAGGTCCGCCTGCCCGCCGGCCTGCTCGAACGCGAAAGCCGTCTCGCGATCGCAGTTGGTTCCGGGAGCACGCAGGATCAGAATTCGCGGCGTGGGCATGGCAGGGTGATTTCCAGCAACCAGGTGTTACTTGTGTGGTCTTGGTAGCGTATGGGGGATTGACGTCTCACGGTGTGCCGGCGGTCGGTTCCCGTCGTGTGCCCGCGGCACGCACTCGTCCCGCCGGATGGTCACCGCCACTTGAGCGGCTGTTGCCAGGCGTCCTTGAGCTGGGCGATGGGGAGATCGATCCAACGTCGGCGGTTTCCGTGTTCGGCCTGCGCCTCGATCGTGACGCGATCACTTGCCGCGACGGTGCCGATACGGTGGCACGGAACCTCTCGCTGCTGCAACAGGGTTTCCCAGGCCGGCACGTGGTCGGGCTCGACTTCGCACACAAACCGCGTATTTGACTCGGCAAACAACCGGACGATCGTCCGCAGTGGCTCACTCAACGCCGTGCACTGGCCAGGGATTCCGTCCAGGTCAACGGCCGCGCCGAAACCGCCGGCCAGCGCCATCTCGGCGATCGCCACGGCCAGGCCGCCTTCACTCATGTCGTGGCAGCTGCGCAGCAGGCCCTGCCGGATCGCCGCGTGCACGGCGGGAAACGTGCGCTGCGCGCGCGGCACGTGGACCTGCGGCACGTGGCCCCCGCGCAGTCCGTGCCGGCGTGCGTAGTGCGAGCCGCCCAGTTCGTTGTCGGTTTCGCCCACCTGATACAACACGTTGCCAGGCCGCTTCAGGTCCATGGTGACGCACGCCCGCGTGTCCGGCACCTGCCCGAGGGCACTGATCAACAGCGACGGCGGGATGGCGATCGTCCGGCGCTGTCCCGCCGCGTCCACGTAGGTGAATTCGTTGTTCAGGCTGTCCTTGCCGCTGATAAACGGCGTGCGCAGGGCGACGGCCAGGTCATGGCAAGCCAGTGCTGCACGCACCAGGGACCCCAGCGTTTCCGGACGATCGGTGTAACCCCAGCAGAAATTATCGAGCAGGGCAATCCGCGCCGGATCGGCACCGACCGCCACGCAGTTGCGGATCGCCTCGTCGATCCCGCTGGCCGCCATATGGTACGGATCCAATTCTCCGTAACACGGATTCATGCCGCAGGCGATCGCCAGTCCCTGGAGGGAATCCAGCACGGGGCGGAGCACGGCGGCATCACTCGGCCCGTCATTGGCGGCCCCGACCAGCGGCTTGACGACGCTGCCGCCCTGGACTTCGTGATCGTATTGCCGGATCACCCATTCCTTGCTGGCCACGTTCAGGGAGCCGAGGATGCCCAGCAGGTCGGCTCCGCCGTCGCCGGACTGGCGCGGCAGTTCCAGCGGCGTTTCGGGCGGCGGCGTATAGCAGGCGTCCCGCACCACCGCCGGACGACCTCCGTGCAGAAACTGCATGTCCAGGTCCCCAACCGTCTGACCGTGGTAGGTCAGCCGGAGTCGCCCAGTGGGGACAAAACGTCCGATGATGACCGCTTCGACGCCCTCCGCCTCGCACAGAGCGCGGAACGCATCCCATGTCTCGGGCGGGACCGACAGCACCATGCGTTCCTGCGCCTCGGAAATCCAGATTTCCGTGTAGGTCAATCCCTCGTACTTCAGCGGCGCCGCCTCCAGCGTGACTTCGGCGCCGAGGTGCTCGCCCATCTCGCCCACCGCGCTGGAAAACCCTCCGGCGCCGCAATCGGTGATCGCGTGATACAGGCCTTGATCGCGGGCCGCGAGCACCACATCCAGCAGCATCTTTTCGGTGATGGCGTTGCCGATCTGGACGGCGCCGCCCGAGAGGGACTCGCTGTCACTCGTGAGTTCCGCCGAACTGAACGTCGCACCGTGAATCCCGTCGCGCCCCGTGCGGCCGCCGATCACGACGATCAGATCGCCCGCCTGCGGGGCCTTGCGGGCCTTGTCGCACGGCAGCAACCCGACGGTTCCGCAGTAGACCAGCGGGTTGCCCAGATACCGCGGATCGAAGTAGATCGCGCCGTTGACGGTGGGAATGCCCATCCGATTTCCGTAGTCACGCACGCCGGCCACCACGCCCTGCATGACGCGCCGCGGATGCAGCACGCCGGGCGGCAGTTGTTCCGGCGGCGTGTCCGGCGGCGCAAAACAGAACACGTCGGTGTTGCAGACGGGCCGCGCGCCGAGTCCGGTCCCTAACGGGTCGCGGATCACACCGCCAATCCCCGTGTTGGCGCCGCCGTACGGCTCCAGCGCCGACGGGTGATTGTGCGTCTCAACTTTGAACACCACATGATAGCGTTCGTCGAACCGCACAACGCCCGCGTTGTCTTCGAACACGCTCACGCACCAGTCGTGTTCGGCCAGCTCGCGCCGAATCGTCCGCGTGGCGGCGAAGATCGTCTCCTTGAGCAGATTCTCGAAGTGCCGCTCGCCCCCTTCGTCGCGGTAGGCGATCCGGCCGCCCAGCGTTTTGTGGCTGCAGTGTTCGCTCCAGGTCTGCGCCAACGTCTCCAACTCCACGTCCGTCGGGTCGCGCTGCAACGACCGATAGTACGCCTGAATCGTCTCCATCTCGATCCGCGACAGGTACAGCTGCCGCGTGCGACTCAGCTCCTCCAGCGCCGCGCCGTCCAGGTCGCGCAGCGGAATGTGGATCAGTTGGAAGCGAGTCGCCTGTCCCATGTCGAGCCGCTGGAGGGTCAGCGGCCCGATCACCACGTGTTCCACCGAGTCGTTGGCCAGCACCTTCGAGCAGAGCGCCTGCAGGGTTGCCGGCGCCAGGTCCGGCAGCCAGACCTTTTTCAAGGTACGCACCGTGCGCACCGCAATGCCGAAGTCGGCAATGGCCTTTTCCGCGCTCAGCGCGACCGGGTCCATCACGCCCGGCTTGGGCAACACGTGCACGCACACCGGAACGCCCGGCGGCGGCGTGTGGAGCACCGGTTCCCCCACCCGCCCCACCACGGTCCGCTCCACCACCCGATCGGCCAGCAGTTCGTCGGCCAGCCGGTGGATGTCTGCCGTCGTGGCGTCCCCTTCCAGCAGATACCCGCGGGCCGTATGCGGCGCCAGTTGCCGTGCCAGACCGAGGTCACCCGCCGCGGCGGCGATGGCGTCGGCCATTACATCGCGCTGCCCGGCAGCCGCGTAGATGTCAACTTCCCACAGCGTCACGGATCTGTTTTCCTGCTTCCAAGAGTTGCACCAGCCGGGCCGCGTCCTCGCGGCGCAGCGCGTCACGGTAGGCCGCGAGCACTTTCTCAAAGTCGCGCAGCGACTTCAAGACCTCGCGGCGGTTCGTCATCAGGATCGGCAGCCAGAGCGCCGGATCCCCGGCGGCGACCCGCGTCGTGTCCTGCCAGCCACTGGCCACCAGCGGCAGCGCCGCCGGCGGCGTGACGGCCGCCAGCGCGGCGGCAATCACGTGCGTGGCATGACTGGTCGCGGCCAGCACCCGGTCGTGGGCGGCCGGCGTCATGCGCAGCACGCGGGCACCCAAGGCCGACCAGAACTGCTCGATCGCCTCGACCTCCTCCGCGCGGCTGGTCGGACCCGGGGTCACGACGGTCACGCGATCCTGGAGCAGATCGGCCCGCGCCTGCTCCGGGCCAGTCTTTTCGCTACCCGCCAGCGGGTGGCTGCCGACAAACGCCGGCCCGCCGGAGAGCCGCTGGGCGAGCTGCCGCACAATCCACTCCTTCGTGCTCCCCACGTCCGTGATCAGCGCACCCGGCGGACAGTGGGGTGCCAGGGCGCAGACGCGATCGACCACGTCACTGACCGGCGTACAGACGACCACCAGCTGCGCCGCCCGCACGCCACGCGCCAGGTCGAGCGTCGTGCGGGTGACCGTCCCACAGCGGCGCGCGCGGCGCAGGCTCGCCGCCCGCCGACCAATACCGACCACCTCGCGTGCCAACCTGCGCTGCTGCAAGGCCAGCCCGATCGACCCGCCGAGGAGCCCCACACCGACAATGGCAACAGTATCCCACCTGGTCATAGGGACGAGGTATCTAGCCCGCAAGTGAGGTCGACGCGACACATGGGACGGGTGCACCGCTGATTGTAGCAGGTCAGCGCCAAATGCGAGGGGGGCGGGGCGGAATGTGGCTACCCGCCGCTCGCATCAACGTTTAAGCTGCTCGTTGGCGGCCGACACAATTCGGACCGCCGGAACAGGGTGCGGTGCACCTTGCACGCACCGCACACGGCGGCTGGCAACATGGCCCAGATTTCCACACGGCAAGTTTCCCAGATGTGCCAGCGGTTGGGCACGGCGCTGACCGCTGGCCTCGATATCCGCGCCGCCGTGGACCGCGAGTCCCGTTACGGAAGCCCCGTTTACCGGCGGCACCTGACGCAGGTGGCCGAGCAGGTCGGTCGGGGCGCGACGCTGGCCGAGGCCCTGCGCGCGTGCGGATCGTACTTCCCCCGCCTGACCTGCGACCTGGCCGAAGTCGGCGAGGAAACAGGAAACCTCGAAGGGGTGCTGCTCCGCGTCGCCGACCATTACCGCCATCTGCTCCGCCTGCGACGTACGTTTCTCCTCGGGATCCTCTGGCCAGGTATCCAGCTGACCCTGGCGGTGCTGATCATCGGCGGGCTGATCCTGGTGCTCGACATGCTGGGGGCCCAAGTGGCCGTCTTCGGCCTGTCGGGTAAACGTGGGTTGCTGATCTACGTGCTGGGTGTCGCCGGGGTTGCGTGCACCCTCGCCCTCGTTGCGCGGGGACTGCTGCGGGGCTGGTTCGGTCCGTTGCCCGGCGCGCTCTTGTATCGCGTGCCGGTGGTCGGCCCATCGCTGCAGACCATGGCGTTGGCTCGCCTCTGTTGGACGCTGTCGCTGGCGTTGAACGCCGGCATCGACGCGGTCCGTGCGCTGCGCATGGCGCTCTACAGCACTCAGAGCCGCCATTACACGCGGCGCTTGGACGAGGCTGAAGCGGTCATCGTACGCGGCGGACAGTTCCACGAGGCCCTGCGCCGCTGCGACGCGTTTCCCGACGAGTTCCTGATGGCGATGGAGAATGCGGAAACCACCGGCACGGAAAGCGAATCGCTCACGCATCTGTCGGCGGAGTACCAACGGCAGGCCGAAGCCGCCACGTTGGCCCTGGCAGTCGCGGCGTCGGTCGGGATCTGGATTCTCGTCGCCGCGCTGCTGATCTACATGATCTTCCGGCTGTTTTTCACGTTCTACCTGCAGCCGATGAACGAGGCCCTGGAGATGCTGGGCGCGGTGCCGTGGCGGGACAGCGCCCCCTGACACCCGCGCCAGCCCGGATCACAGGCGGAAGCGGTACCGCCGCGCTTGTTCGGCGATATCCACGCCCACTGATGCGCCCCACGCCTGCAGCAACCGCCGATACGTTTCCCCCGCCGCGCCGGGCTCCAGCGGCCGACGATTCAGACGCGTGACGGGCCAGACGCAGGGCGAGGTGCTGCACAACAGGATCTCGTCCGCCGCGGCCAATTCCTCCCAGCCGAAAGGCCGGAAATGCCAGGGGATCCCAAGCTCCGCGGCCAGTTCCGCCAGCACCGTCAAACTCACACCCGGCAGGATGCGCTCGCGCGGGGGAGATACCAGACCTTCGCTGCGGCGGAGCATGACGATGTTGGCGGTGGACGCCTCCGAGACGCAGCCGTCCAGGTCCAACAGCACCGCCCGCGCACCGGGATCCAGCCGTTCGGCGGCATGGTCCGCCAGGTAGTAATGCATCCGGCTGCGGCACTTCAAGGCCGCTGGCCAGCACGCCTCCGGCACCTGGCGAATCCCCGTCTCCATCAACGCCTGACCCTGGTCGTAATAGTGCACCCAGCGGCCGAACGGAAGCGGATACGCCTCGATCCCCACCGTCGGCTGTCCCCGGCCGGGCACTCCGGGCGTCACGAAGAGCGAGATCCCCAGATCGTCGTCCGCCGCCAGGAGCGGGTGGTTGCGCGCCGCCAGTTCCTCGATCAGCTCCCCGATGCGCTCGAGCGACAGGCCCGGCTGCAGGTCCACGATCCGCAGTGAATTACTCAGCCGCTCGAGATGATCGTCCAGCCGGTACACCTGTCCGCGGAACGTCCGCAACCGCTCACTGACCGCCGCGCCCTGCACGAATCCGAGGTCGTTGACCGACAACGACAGCGCGGATGCCGGAAGGAAGTCGCCGTTGAGCCAGGCGCACGGTTCGGTCATGTCAGCTCACTTATCAGACCACACACTATGGCATCATGGTACGGCAACCCACAACAGCACGTCGGCCATCCGCTGCCGCAAGCAGGGGTCGCTGAGGTAATTGTCCAGCTCGTGCGACTTTTGCACAGAGGGACTCACATCGCATTGGTCAATCTTCCGGGCCAGATTGCCCAGCTCCGCGACACGCATGCCGCTGAATCCCAGGGCCGTTGCGCGGGAGTGCTTGATCAGCAGGTGATAGCGTCTCAGGACGGGATCGCAGCGGTTGAACAGGTTGAGCAGGTGGTCGAGCTGCGGGAGCGCGCACTGGTGATACGCCCCGGGGAACAGCCAGGTGTTGGGCAGTGCCGCCGCCAGCATCACGACGCGCGTCGGCAAGGGCGCGGACGGGGTCTGCGGCAGGGTCCGTCCGGAGAGGACGCCGCCTCCGCACAGATGCAATGCCCCCGTGGCGATTCGTGCGCCGAAACTGTACCCGAGCAGACTCAGCCGTTGAGTCGGCGGCAGCTGGCTGAGGAACCACCCCAGCAGATACCCCTCGAGCTCCGTCCGCTGTGCCTTGGCACGCACATCCCGCAACTGGCCCTGCACACGGGAGCTGGGCCACGACCAGATGACGAACCGCACCGGCGTCGCATCGCTCGTGCCGGCGGTGAGCTCCTGGTAGACCCGCTGACCCTCCTCGCGCGACTGCGCGCCGGACACACGATTACCGTGGACAAACACGAGCAGGATCGCGTCACGCCCGCTGGCGGAGAGCAGGTCGTCGAGGGACGCCTCGCGCCAGCCACGTTCGGGCTCGAGTCGCTCCACATGCAGCGGCGGCGCAGCGTCGGCCACGGCGCAGCCGACGTGACGCGTCGATACCCACCATAACTCGTCCTGGTCCCGTAACCCGCCTCCAACCGCCACCGCTCCCGGCGCGATCAGACTCGCCGCCACGGCCAGCACGGGCACAAGGAGCAGACGCGTCGGACGAAGCCCGTTGCACCGCCGGTGACGATCACGCACGAGAAAGCGGTCCGGCCGGCTGTGACGGGTGGCAGCAGCGAAGCGAGGGCACATGGACAGATCCGACTCGAAGTTCATCATCCGGCAGCATTCGGATCGCGGCACATCAGATCCGCGGCTGTAGAAATGTAGCATGTAATCCACGCAGCGTGTTCCGGCAAGGCAGGCAGAATGTGGAAAAAATTCAACCGTTTCGTTTGCACATCACGAACCGCGTTGTAGAGTTGTGAGACCGATAAGCTCCCGGTAATTCACGCATCTTGCCTGAGCGGAGAAGATGGCCATGAAGAGGCGTTTACTTGTAGCGGCTGTGACCGTCCTGGCGGTGACGTCCGTCAGCGGGTGCCGCGGCGGATCGAGCTGGTGGAATCGCGGGGCCTTGTGCGGCGCCCAGGCGGATCCCTGCGCGACGGCTGTGTGCCCGCCGGACTGCGATCCGATGTACGCACCGGGGATCCCGATGGGGACCACGATGATGGGGGCGCCGGTGGCGCCGCCGACGACGATGGAAGCGCTGCCCGCGAACTGAACAATCTCACCTGGCTTTGCCCTCCCGGCCAAGCTGGTCCGCCGCCGGGACGGCGCGCGATCCTGACGCGCCGTCCCGCGGCGGTCTGTTTCCGTGCGACGTGAGAGTCACTCGTGAAAACGCTGCGGATCATGCTGGTGTGCGGCTGGCTGTGCGGCCTCGCGTCGCCGCTCTGCGCCCAGTTCGGTGACACTGCGCCCAGCGGCGGGCCGGTCCTCGGTGCTGAGCGCACCCAGCGCTGGAAAATCGGCATGCGCATCGTCGCGCAGACGCCCTGTTTCGACGTCTTCGCCACCGTCCCCGTACCCACCAACTGGCCGGAACAGGATGTAAAGGTCGTCGAGGAGCAACTCGCCGAAAGCGTCGCTCGGGTCCAAAGGCGCATCTTGGAGGGAGGCGTCGAGCAATTGCTCGTGGCCATGCCGCAGCTGAACGCCGGGGACCAGTCCGAGGTGTACGTGACCGTGGAAGTGACGCGCCGTGCGCTGAGCCCGCCTGCGGATGTCTCCGGGTACCGCGTTCCTGAGCGGGTCCCGCGCGAATTGCGCAAGTGTCTGGCGGCCAGCCCGATGATCGACTGCCGCCAGCGCAAGGTCCGCGATCTGGCCAAGGAGATCACCGAGAACCATGACGGAGCGTGGCAGAAGGTCGAGGCCCTCCACGACTGGGTACAGGAGAATATTGAGCACAGCAACGACAAGGTGAAAGGCACCGTCGCGACGCTGCAGGCTAAACGCGGACATATGGAGGACCTGACCGGCCTGTTCATCGCGCTCTGCCGCGCCGCCAAGGTCCCCGCCCGTACGGTCTGGGTTCCCGACTACTGCTACGCCGAATTCTACCTGGAGGACAGCGCGGGCACCGGATTCTGGTTCCCCTGCGAGCTCAAGGAAAAAACCGTCTTTGGCACGGCGTCGAACGACCATATGATTCTGCAGAAGGGCGACAACATCGAGGTGCCCGAGAAGAAGGAGCCGCAGCGCTTCGTCCGGGAATTCATCAAAGGCAAGGGGCAGCCGCAAGTGACGTTCGTGCGGCAGGTGCTCCCCGCGAGCTGAACCCCGGTCAGGGCGACTGCATCCCCGACATGCCCCGGCCTGATGACCGTACTGCTGTCCGTTGCCAGCGCACCGCGCCCGCGGTTCACCACGACCGGAGGTCGCTCGCCCGCGGCGTTGTACTGCTGGTGCTTTGTCACAGCTTCATTTGCGGATTGGGTGGCTGGGGTCGAGCGTCAGCTCGGCCCCAGCTCTTCGCGACTGGCGGCTCACTTCGTTCGTCCCCAGCCAGCCCAGTTCCTCGCTTCGACAATGCACTCGTCTGCTGCCTCGCGCTTGCCGATGCCGAGGACCGTCCCGGCGCGATCGAACTGACCAACCCGCAGCCGTACCGCTGGGAATGCGGCGTGCGCGTGGTTGCCTCCGGCCCCACCAGCGGCATCGTGGCCACGTTACCGGTGCCCAAGTCCTGGCCGGAACAGGATGTCACGCTGGTGTCCGAGGACCTGTCGTCTCATGTCCGCTCGGCGCGGCGTCGCGTGCTCGACGGCGGCGTCGAGCAACTGACCGTCACCATCCCGCGGCTCGACGGCGGGGACACCGCGACCGCGCTGCTGACGCTGGACATCATCAAGCGCGATATCGTCGCACCGACCGCCACCGACGCGCTGCGTCCCCCCGCCACGCCGTCGCGCCAGCTGCGGGTATTCCTGCAGCCCAGTCCCTACATTGAGAGCGATGATCCGGCGATTCGCGCCGCCGCCGAGCAGGTGGTGGCCGGCCTGCCACCGGGCTGGGCCCAGGCCGAGGCGATCTATGACTGGGTGCGGCAGCGCGTCGAATATCGGTTCGATGAGCGGATCAAGAGCGCTCGGCAGGCGCTCGAGGACGGCTTCGGCGATTGCGAAGAACTGACATCGCTGTTCGTGGCCATGTGCCGTGCCACGGGCATTCCCGCGCGGAGCGTGTGGGTGCCGGGACATTGCTACCCCGAGTTCTATCTGGAAGACGAACAGGGGGAGGGCCACTGGTATCCGTGCCAGGCCGCCGGCACCCGGCTCTTCGGAGCGATGCAGGAAGCGCGTCCGATTCTGCAGAAAGGCGACAGTTTCCGCGTCGCCGGTCAGCGTCAGCCGGTGCGCTATGTCCATGAAACGCTCAGCGCCAAGAACGCGGCGAGCGACCCCACCGTCCAGTTCGTGCAGCAACGACTCGCTCCGCCCCCCGCACCCGAGGCGCCGACGCGGCGCGACACACCCTGAGCCAGGCGGGAGGACAAGACGGGCCCGCCACGGCCGCTCACTGATCCCGCCGCAAATTCCCTTGCCGTGGGAGCTGCTGCTGCGCGTACCAGTTCTTCCAGGCCACCTGATCGAAGCCGAAATTCACGCCCGCCGGCGTGAGCGTCGTCAGGGCCGTCAGCACCTGACGGTTCTGCAGCTCCTGTTCGATAATCTTGACCCCGCCCCCCGCCTGCAGACCCCCACCTCCCTGCGGACTGAACCCGCCGCTGATCCCACCCGGACCACTGCCGGTCTTCACCTGGAACCGGTGCTTCGTGACGACGGCGTCGATCAGCGCCGGGATGGCGGCGGGTTCGCCGAGCCGGCCGAGAACCCAGCCGGCCTGGTTGACGACCTGGTTGTCCTTGTCTTTGAGTAGCCGCGTGAGAATCGCCAAGGCTTGATCCGGGCCCACCACCTTCAGCGCATCGGCACTGCGTTCGCGCACCTCGAGCTCGGGATCTTTCATGGCGCGTTCCAGGAGTGCGGTAACGGCCGCGCCGTGTCGGAACTTGCTGAGCACCTCGATGTAGACCACCTTCAGCTGGGGCGGTTCTTCCGGCTCCGCCAGCAGTTCGGCCAGCGGAGTGATGGCAAACGGACTGTCAAGGGCGCGCAGCTGGGTGAGCGCCGCCGCGGCGTCGTTGCGGCCGCGGACGATGGCGGTCCGCCACACGCGCAGCCTCTTCCGCCAGTCGCGTTCCTCGTTCACCTGCCGCTCGCCACGCGAATCGAGCTCCACCTCCTGCGCCAGCCGCCAATCGCCTTTGTAGCGGACGTAACCGAGCCGCTCGAGGAACTCGTTTTCCGGCCCGGTTTCGGGAGCGGCCCCAGCGGCCTCGCGCGAACCGTCGGCGGGTGCTACGACCTCGGCCACCAGGTCCGCGGCCACGGTCACACGCCCGCCGTGAGCCAGGCCGATCTCGTAGTGCTCAACGTTCGGCGTGTCGCGATTGAGCCACTCGCCCTCGATACGTCCACCGTGGCGCAGTCGGAACACATCGGCGCGCAGCGTGCCCCCGACCAGCATCGCCACACCGCACCAGCACACGACACGTATTCGTCTGTCCATGGGCCACCTGTTCGGCGCCGGGCCGACCCGCGTCCGCCACCTGGTGGCGGCGCGGGGCATCCCCGCCGCACGCGGGCGGCCACCTCCCAGTATACGGAACCGCGGCAAGGCCAGGCAAACAACCAGTCGAGCCACGGTCCGCCCAGTTCACTCCTGGGGGACCACGATAACGGTTATGCGGATCAGCAGGTGCATGTCGCGGCACCCGCCCAGGGACCATCCGAACGGTGACGATCGGCCGCGTGCGGTGCTTGTCACCGGGGGGAAGAAGATCATCGGCTACGGCCAAAACGGCCCCCCGGTGCTGGTCACCGGGGGGAAGAAGATCATCGGCTACGGCCAAAACGGCCCCCCGGTGCTGGTCACCGGGGGGAAGAAGATCATCGGCTACGTGTGGCCACCACCACACACGGCGGCCGAGTCCCAACGCCTCCACCACGCCCGCGGCTGGCCGAGGCCGCCCCAGCCGGTGGCAACGGACGTGACGAGATCTTGTTGACAGGATGTCCAGGATGATCGCTGCGTGTCGTGCGGCACGGGTGCAGGTGCGAGCCGCCGGCGTGCAGCGCGCGGGCCGCCGTCCGCCTGACGGCGGACTCTGGCCCAGCGGTTATACAGATCCGTTCCGCCTCCGTCCCGCCCTTATATACTCCTGGGGACTGTAGTCCTCTCGCTCCGCGAGAGGATGTCATCACGCGGAGCGTGATGACTACTTTGATCCATACCTTTCGCAGTGAGCGAATCCCGAAAAGCTCCCCAGCTGGCTGTGAGAGGATCGATGTCGGTAAAAGTACAAGCTGGCTTCGACGTCACGCTGCGGCTCGGTGAGAACATGTGCGGGGACGTCGCTCGCGACAGTGCGGACGTCGGGTCAGGTGGTTCCGCGGATGGGCAGGATGCCGTCGTCGAGGCGCAGACACACTGGTCGGATTGCCCCGCCAGCGGCGATGACCACAGGCGCGGTTGAAATCTGCGCCGCCGAGCTGGCAAATCCGCCGTCCGCGTGCTGTCGGCCGGTCCGGAGTTGGGCTAGAATGCCCGCGGGTGCTTCCCCCGGGGCGTCACGCGCCGACCCGCTGTCGGCGGCGGACACTTGGTGTGTGGCCGATGCGCTGCGAGCAGGTGGCTGCCGGCGGTCGGGAGGCGCCGGACCAGATCACTCAGGTGCGGAGGTGGCCGTTGATGTTCTCCCCATGCTCCCGTCGCGCGGCGGTCGCGGCACGAACGGCCGGCGGGGCGGTGCTGCTGGTTGTCCTCGTGGCCTTTTGTCCGGAGCCGCCAGCCGCAGCGGACGACTGGCCGCAATGGCGCGGGCCGGAGCGCGACGGCGTGTGGCGGGAAACCGGGCTGATCGATACGTTCGCGGGCCCGACGCTCGACACGAAATGGTCTGCGCCGATCGGCGCGGGTTACTGCGGGCCGACCGTGTCGGACGGCCGTGTCGTCGTGATGGACCGCCTGACCGACCCGGAGGAAGTCGAACGCGTCCTGTGTTTCGACGCCGAGTCGGGGCGACCGCTGTGGGTGCATCCATATCCGTGCAGTTACGCCGACATCAGCTACACAGCCGGACCGCGGGCCAGTGTCACCCTGGAGGCGGGCCGCGGCTGGGCGCTGGGCAGCACGGGGCACCTGCACTGTCTTGAGCTGGCCACGGGCCAGGTGGTCTGGCAACGCGATCTGCGTCAGGAGTATGCGATTCGCATGCCGGAATGGGGTATCGCCGCGGCACCGCTGATCGTGGGCGAACTGGTCATCCTGCACATCGGCGGCACGCCGGGCGCGACCGTCGTGGCGCTGGAGAAAGGCACGGGGCGCGAACGCTGGCGCGCGCTGGACGACCGCGCATCCTACAGCGCACCGATTCTGGTCCAGCAAGGGGACCGGCCGGTGGTGATCGTGTGGAACGGTGACGCGCTGGTCGGCCTGGCGCCGGCGACGGGTGAGACGTATTGGCGGATACCGTTTCCTCCTCGCAACATGCCGATCGGCGTGCCGACGCCCGTCGTCGCCGGCCGACGTGTATTTGTCTCGTCGTTCTACGACGGTTCACTGATGGTTGAGCTCGATGCGCCGCCGCCGGCAGCGCGGACGTTGTGGTCGATTGCCGGGCGCAACGAGCGCGACACGCGTGCGCTGCACTGCATGATCAGCACACCCGTGTTCCTGGGCGACCATGTCTATGGCGTGGACAGCTACGGTGAGCTGCGCTGTCTCGACGCCGCCAGCGGCACGCGGATCTGGGAAGATCGGACGGCCACGCCGCGGGCCCGCTGGAGCAATATCCACATGGTGCAGCAGGCCGACCGCATCTGGATGTTCAATGAACGGGGCGAACTGATCATTGCCAGGTTGTCGCCCGCCGGGTTCACGGAACTGAGCCGGGCGAAACTGATTGAACCTACGCGGGATCAGCTGGACCAGCGGGGTGGCGTCTGCTGGTCGCATCCCGCGTTCGCCAATCGGCACGTCTACGCCCGCAACGACCAGCAGCTCGTTTGCGTGAGTCTGGCCAGGGAGTGAACGGTGACGCCGCGCACGGCGTTTTCATGTCGCGGATTCGAAACGGGAGCCGGCTATGAACACATCGGACTCGAGTGATCGCCAGCGAGAGAAGCGCGCGGGTACACCGGCGTGGTTGATTCCCCTGCAGATCCTCGCCTGGCCGTTCGTCTTCGTGGGACGTCTGCTGTACAGAAACTGGATCTCCTACCTGATCGGTGCCGTGCGACGCGATGCACAGCGTGTCTACAGCGTCCGCTTCATCTGGTATGGCGAATCGGTCTATCTGCACCCCATGATCTGGGGGAGTCTGGTGCTCTACTTCGTGGCCAAGAGCGAGGTGTTTGCGCCGGGCTGGCCGCTGCTGGTCTGGTTCGTCCTGCTCCTGCTCTGTTTCCTGACCGTGATGTACAACTTCGACATTTTCAAGGCGGGCGTGCTGCTGGTGAGCCTGATCGCGGTGTTCGGCATCGCGTACATTTCGACGAGCGAATGGCACTGGAATCCGCTGCGGGGCATTGACGACCACATTCGCGGCCTGCATGCCTCCGTCACACCGGGCTTCTACGTCATCTCCTGCTATGCCTTCGTGATCCTGATCGCGGCCGAAGTCATTTGGGCGTGGCTGTTCAACCGCGTGGAACTGGACGAGTCCTACGTCTACGAACACCGCTTCATGAAGAGCACGACGCGGGAGCCGATCTTCGCGCGCGGCTTGAAGCGGGAAACCAAAGATCTGCTGGAACTCCTGATCCTGGGCGCGGGGGACATCCAGCATCGCACCAAGACGGGCTACAAGCGGTTCACCAACGTGCCCGGCGCATCGCTGGGGCTCGGCAAAGCCATAGACCAGATGCTGGACTACCGCAGTGCCGCCGAGTTCGGCTCAGGTCGCAAAGGCCAGGACGACGACGAGCAGTCGCTCATCGAACACGCGATGCCGGACGCCTTCGAAGAGCAGGACGACGACGCGATCCACGACGAGTAGCGGCGGGGCCAGCTGGGGGCGTTTGGCGAGCCGCACTCGCACGCGTGCCGGGCGCGTCCGCACGGCGCGCAGCGCACGCCATGCGCGGCGGCGACCGCTAAAGCAAGTTCGGCAATGGCCTTTCGCGCATGCCGCGCTGATCGAGTGCCGCCCCAGAAAGAGCGCACCTCGCGGTTTGTGTGTTCCGCGGGGAGACAGAAAAATGCGAGACAGAAAAATCCCTTCCAACCCATTTTTCTGTCCCCCATTTTTCTGTCCCCTGCCCCCGTGCGGGAGCGAGTGCGTCGCGCCTCGCCCGCTGCCGCTTCGCCCAGGAAAACCGGATTCGTGTTGACGGTGCCTGGGTCGCCGATACAATCCTATGTGGCCTAACCTTCGATGCAGGTGGACCATACGTCAACGTACGATCTCCCGGCAGGCGGCTCAGTTCGCCATCGTGGCGCGCGGCACGCAGCGCGGCGATCGACAGCCAACTTGGTGCAGCTGGCATGATGGTGACTGTGGTGTCCGACGGCATCGTGGTGCAGGCGCCGGCGAAACTGAACTTGTTCCTCGAGGTGCTCGCGCGACGAGAAGATGGTTTCCATGAGCTGGAAACGCTCCTGGTATCCATTGGCATATGCGACACGATTCATTTTTCGCCCACGGAGAAAGGGCCCATTGAACTCCGGTGTGTAACCGCGCCGGGCCGCGTGGCCGGCGAGCGGGCGTGGGGTCGGCCAGGCAGCGTGATGGGCGACGTGCCCGACGGTCCGCAGAATCTGGTCGTCCAGGCCGTGAGGCGGCTGCGCGACGAGGCGGGTGTTCGCGCCGGGGGGGTGATTGAGCTGACAAAGCGGATTCCCGCGGCGGCTGGACTCGGGGGGGCTTCCAGTGACGCGGCGGCGGCGCTTGTGGCCGCTCATGACGCCTGGGGGTTGCGCTGGGCGCGCGCGGATCTGGCGGAACTGTCCGCCTGCCTGGGAAGCGACATCCCGTTTTTCTTCGGAACAGGAGCGGCGATTGGTCGCGGACGCGGAGAACGCCTGGAGCGGCTCGCGATTCCGGCGGCGATGCACGTCGTCGTCGCGCGTCCTCCGGTCGGACTTCGCACCGCGGAGGTGTATCGAGCCTGTTCTCCGGCACACACGCCGGTGCCGGTGGCACCGGTTGTGCACGCGCTGGAACACGGCCGGTGGGATCAGGTGGCGCAGCGACTGTGGAACCGACTGGAGCGGGCAGCCGAACGCGTGACACCCTGGATGGGGCGGATGCGCAGCGCGATGGAACGCACCGACTGCCTGGGATACCAGATGACAGGGAGCGGAACGAGTTGGTTCGGTATCTGCCGACACGCCGGCCACGCTCAGCGGGTGGCCGCTCGTCTGCGGAACGCCGGCCTGGGCTACGTGGTGGCCACCACGACGCTTACCGGCCCCCCGCCGGCGCCACGCGGCGTGAGCTCAGCTTAAGGAGGACCGCATGCAAATCACTGAGGTGCGCATCAAGTTGATGGAAGATTCGGACGATCGACTCCAAGCGTTCTGCTCGATCACCATCGACGACTGCTTCGTGGTCCGAGACCTGAAGATCATCGAGGGCACGAGCGGTCCGTTTGTGGCCATGCCCAGCCGCAAACTGACCGCCCACTGTCCGCAGTGCGGGACGAAGAACCATCTGCGCAGCTCCTACTGCAACCACTGTGGAACGCGTTTGAAAGAGGACCGGGCCTCCCGCGATCCGGAAGGACGCGCCAAGCTGTACGCCGACATCGCCCATCCGATCAACTCGCAGTGCCGTGAAATGATCCAGAAGTGCGTCATTGAGGAGTATCGGGCCGAACGGGAGCGTGCCAAGCAGCCCGACTACGTCTCGCGCTACGACGACAGCTACGAAGATGAGTTCGAGAGCGAGGAACTGGTGGCGGAATACGAGCGGGCGGCACGCGACGGGGAGTTGGTTAAGCGCCGCACCAGCGAGCGGATCCAGCCGGCGGCCGCAGAGCCGCGCGCACCGCATCTCGCACCCGCACCCGGTCCGGCCCCCGAGCCTCGTCGGCGCAGCAACGACCAGTTCGGGGCCGGTGTTTTCGACTAGTGCTTTGTCACAAAATCCAGCTGGAACGAGGCACTAGACCGCGCGTCGTGCGACGTAATGGCTCACCTGCGCGAGCAGATACGCGGCGGCTTCCTGCTGTCGATCGTCCCGCGAGCGCGCGGCCAGCTGGTGGGCCTGCACCGCCACCACCGCGACCTGGTCCGCTGCGCGCGCGGCCAGCGTCACCCACACGCGGCCGTCGTCCCCAGGTGGCGCATCCGGACCCAGATGGCCGGTGATCGCTCCCGCCACGTCGGCCTCGGCCGTGTGCCGGAGCACGCCGCGGGCCATGGCGCTGGTCACTTCGCGACTGACGGCCGAGACCCGCGCCAATTCTCCCGGCGCCACATCCAGCCAGGCGACCTTCGTCAGCTCGCGATAGGTGACCGCCGACCCGCAGAACCACTGAGAGATGCCCGGCACGCGGGTCAGCGCGGCGGCGGCCAGTCCCCCGGTACAGCTTTCGGCCAGCACCAGGCGCGTGCCGGTCGCGGCGAGTTGCTCCGCCAGGCGGCGGGCAGCGGCCGCCAACGCATCCGCACTCTCCGGCGAGGCCGCCTGCTGCGCCATCACCTCACGGCTCCCTCTATTGCGCGTCGGCGTCGGATCGCCGCACCGGCTCGCGGAAAAACACGGCAAACAGCACCACGCACACGGCGCAGATCGCGGCGCAGCTGAACCAGATGTCCGGCCAGTCGCGCACCGCCGCCGCACCCGTTCCCTCCGTGAACAGGTCGCCCACGACGCCACTGACAAACCCGCCGACGAAGAAGCCCAGCGACAGGACGAACACGCCGTAAAACGTCTGCATGCTGCCGCGCACGTCGGGCGGCGCGACCTTGTCCACGTACATGTACCCCGCCGCCATGAAACAGCCGAAACAGAACCCGTGCAGGGCCTGGCCCGCCGCGGCCAACGCCAACCGGGTGGCAAACGGCAGGTCGACCAGAAACACGACCGCAAACAGCAGGCAGCGGAGCAGATACGCACAGGCACCCAACAGCATCGTGCGTTTGAACCCGAACCGCTTGATCGCCAGGCCGAGCAACGCCAGGACCGCCAGCTCGCAGACCTGTCCCACGGAACTGATCGTCTGCTCCCAGGCGCCCCAGCCACCCGAGTCCAGGATCGTCCGCAGGAACGGGCTGTACCACGCAATCACGAACTGGTGCGAAATGGCGATCAGGAAACTGACCACGACCAGCACCAGGAAATCCTGTTTCGCCAGCAACGACAATACGATCCCGGGGGCGTAGTCGCGCCGTTGCCCCACCGGGGGCGTGCGCGGCAACGTCAGGCAGTACAGCCCCATGCCGATACCCACCAGACCCGACAACACCAACGCCACGGCCCGCGCGCGGTCCAGCTCGACGCCCTGCAAACCCCGAATCCACCAGAACTCAATCAGATACGCCGGAACGATGTACCCCAACGTGCCGAAGAGCCGGATCCAGGGGAACTCCATGTCACTGTCCCGCAGATGCCGGAAGGCCAGGGCATTGGTGAGCATCATCGTCGGGACGTACAGAATGGAGTAGATGGTCCCCAGCACGATCACCGGCCCGACCCGCGTCTGCGTCGAGAGCCACAGCATCAGCAACCCACCCACCACGTGGCACGCGGCCATCACCCGCTCGGTCGCGAACAGCCGGTCGACCAATTGGCCCACGATGAACGGGGCCAGGATCGGACCGACGGCCAAGGCCGAAATGAAGACGCCCACCTGGAGGGGCGTGAACCCCAGCGAACGCTCGACGTAGACCGACGCGATCGGCAGATACGCCCCTTGCACGAAATACTGCAAGAACATCATCACCGAGAGTCGTGTGAGCAACTCGGGCGATGAGCCCGCGCGGCGCGGGGCGATGGTCTCCGAGATGGCCGTCATGTGCAGGCGCTCCTGGCGAGACGTAGCAGCATCGACCGGGCTGGACCGACTGCCGGCCGGCCGACGGAAGCGCTCACGTTCTATCACACAACCAGCGCGTCGGCTACAGATCCTTCCCCGCCGCCTCGGACGCACGTTCCCGCGGACGCGGCGAACACTCCAGCACGCGGCGGTAGAGAATCGAATAGTAGCGGAAGCGGGCCGGCATGTGGGAACCGACGGAGGCCAGGACGATCACCACGAACAGCAGCGGCACACGCTGATCCCAGCACCACGGGACCAAGCTCAGCAGCAACAGTTTGACCAGCACCAGGATGCCACGCCCCTGGTGGAACCAGCGGAGGTACGGACCCGACTCCAAGCCGATCAGCACCGCGCCGGTGACGACGGTGGCGTAGAGCCAGGGGAGCAGCAGCTGCGGCGCCTGACCGAACACATGCCCGCCCACCAGCACGCCGCTGACCGCAATGTGCGCGGTCCGCCAGGCGATGTTCCAGGCCCGCCGGTAGGGCAAAGGCCAGCCCGAGTCGGGCGACGTCTCACGCGGTACGGCCGGCATGCAATACGTTCCTTCAGCCCTCGATGCGCACCAGACTGCTCCCCGCCGACGGCGTGCAGACGCTCACGCCCAGCGGCAACTCCAGCGGCTCGTAGAACAGCCGCCGCAGGCGGTCGGTCAGTTCCTCCACGGCCGCGGATTCCACCAGCACCATCGCGCAGCCCCCCAATCCCGCGCCGGCAATCTGAGCGCCCAGCACACCGGGCGTCCGGCAGGCGATATCGACCAGCGCATCGATTTCCCGGATACTGCAGCGGTACGCGCCGGGCTGGTACGCCAGCTGCGCGCGGGATACGCGCGCGGGGACCGTGCTCGTCGCATCGTCCATCAGGGCGCGCACGCGGGCGTCGGAGATGTCCAGGGCGAACGAGGTCGACTCGAGCGTATCGGCCACCTGGAAACAACGTTCGCCGTCGTGCGAGATCCGCATGAGCCGCCCCAGCTCGCGCAGGTTCTCCTGCTTCAGACAGCCGGCCGCGGCCTTCGCCCGGGCGCACTCGGAAATCCCGAACCACATCACGCCGCGCACCGGATACACGTGTTCGCCCGCTGCCCGCTCGAAATGCCCGCTCAGCTGGTGCCACGCCTCGTGCGACCGGAAGAGTCGCCGCACCTGTTCGGCCGTCATGGACTCGGGCAGTTCCAGCAGGATCTCGTAGATCTTCTCCAGCGGCACCCGCAGCGTGTCGCTGTCGATGTCGCGTACGTACCGGATCAGCGGGGCATACTGGGGGAACTTGAGACGCACCAGTTGCACGCCCAGTGCATAGGACGCGACGCGGGAGTTGAAGGCCAGCTTCGCGCCGGCGGCTTTCTTGGCCTGCATGAACGAGTTGCAGACGACCAGTCGATGCGTGTCGGGGAAGGGGATCTGCTCGAGCAGCTCGAATTCGTGGAACCGGACGTGATTGATGGTGCCTTTCGCGCCATACTTCATCGCCGCGTGATCTGCGCTCCCGCCACGCGTCCCCACGAACCACTCCCCCTCCCCGCAGAAATTCACGAACTGGCTGGGTGTCACCTCCAGGCCGTGCAACGCCGCGGCCGCCTCGGCTGTGGCGACCACCAGGGCCGACGAGGAACTCATCCCCGCCGCCACCGGAATGTTCCCATGCACGACCAGGTCCATCCCGTGCAGCAGCCGGTCGCGAAACGCCATCTGCATCCGCAGCATGGCCGCCTCGATGTAGATGCTCCACCGCCCCGCCGATTCCCGCAGGTGCCGCTCGAGTTCGGCTGAGTTGATGCAGCTGAGCCAGTCGTCCCAGTTGAGCTGGCTCACGAGGCGGCCCAGCGAGATCGAGGCATCCGGAAACACGTCCGCCTGCACGTTGCGGATCTCGAGATGGTCGTCGTCGCGCGGCGCGACGACCATCACGACTTCCTGGTTCACGGCCATCAGGTTGCAGCAGCCACCTTGGTAGTCGATATGGCGCCCCATGACGTTGATGCGCCCGGGTGAGCGGACCAGCATGGCCCACCGCGACGTCCCGAACTCGTCGCCAAACCGCACCAGGGCCGCGCGATAAGCCGCATAACGCTCGCGCAGCAGCGCCGGGTCGTCCCCGTAACACGCGGCCAGCGCCGTCGCCACCGGTGGCGGCGGTACGTCACCGGGCGGCAGGAGTGCCAGCCACTGGTCGATCGGGCGGATGGTGGCGGGGCCGAGCCGCGTCTTGAGCTCGCTCAGCGACTGCTGACGGCGGCCGTGAAAATAGTCGGTGATCCGCAGCAGTTCTTCCGGGTCGTTGTACGACATCACGTCGTGCGGACCGCTCGTCTGGACACAGCCGGCGGCAAACCGCAAGCCGTCGTCCGTGCGCGCCGTGAGAATGGCCCCGATCGCGTCGGTGAGATACTGTTCGCCCTGCGCGTTGTCCGCCGTCATCTGCTGCAGACCGAAGGCCAAGGCGCTCTTGCGCACGAGGTATACCGATTCGTTGCGCAGCGGGGCGTCCACCGCCTCGGCCGGCGAGCAGGCGCCTCCCCCGGGCATGACGGCGAAGTCGCGCGGCAGGGCGGCCAGCGTCTGCAGCAGCGCCAACCGATCGAAACACTCCGACGCGTCGCCCGCCGTGCGTGGTTCGTCCCGCACCCCGAGGATCGCCGCCAGGGGCGGGGGTGGCGGCTGGACGGCGGCCACGGCCGCCTCGAGGAACGCGCGCGAGACACACGCGTCATCGATGGCAGCCAGATCATCGGCCAACGCCTGGCGGCAGGCCCGCAGACGGATGTCCGACAGCTCCGCGATCCCGGCCGGCCGCCCCTGCGGGTCCACCAGGATGCGACCGGCAGACGCCCCGCCGTGCTCGGCGGGCGTGGCAAGGATCTGCAGGTCGCAGGCTGATGCGCCATAGGCTGAGAGCAACCGCGCCAGGACCGCGCTCTCGATGATCTTATCCCCCGCGACGACCAGCACCCGCGCGTCTTCCGGGGCCGGCGCAAGGGCCAGCAGTCCGCACCGCGCGGCGTCCCCGGTGCCCAACGCCTGCGGCTGATACGCAAACACCACGTTCGAAAACCGCGTGCCCACGGTCTCGACCACCTGACCCGCCATCTCGCCGACCACCACCACGTTCAGGGCGGCGCCGAGCCGATTGAACGTGTCGAGCGCTCGGACAATCGTCGGCACCCCCGCCACGTCGAAGCAGACTTTATGCATCGACCGGGTCCGCATCCGCCGACCCTTGCCGGCGGCCAGCACGATGGTAAAGAGCGGTGTCGTGTCAGGCATGCTGTGTCGAGACGTGGTTCAGCGTTGTGGCTCCAGGAGGTCGTGGTCGAAGTGGCGGGAGACGACGTGGTCCGCGGTCACCCCGCCCGTATCCTCATTCTGCACCCACAGGCGGCGGTGCCGGAACCACACTCCGTTGTTGCTGCCGTCGGCACGCACGATCGGCGGTAACGCGGTCGCCGCAGTGCGCGGCTCGTCAAACACCTGCCGCGCCCAGCCCTGCTCGCGCGATTCGAACAGGTAGACCGCCGCGCGCTGCGCATTGGAAAACACCACGTCCGGTCGCTGGTCCTCGTTCAGATCAGTCAACCGCAGCCCCGCGTCGTGCCCCGCCTCGTCGGTCGCCACGATCCCGGCAGGCAGCGCCCAGCCGAGTCGTTCCCAGCCGGTGGACGTCAGACGCCAGACCGCCTGCTCGTGCGGATTGGACACCAGCAGTTCGCAGATGCCGTCGCCATCGAGATCACGCAGCCGCGCACCGGCATCACGCCCCTCGCGCGCCGTCCGACTCGCCGGCACGCGCACTCCCGCGTCCGACGCATCCGCCACCCAGGCGGTTCCGTCAAAATGCCACATGCCCTGTTGCGCATCGGTATGGACCAGTACGCTCGCCTTGCCGTCGGGCCGCACGATCCCGAACCGCACGCCCAGGTCCGACGCGTCGGGCGCCGCCGCGGCGTCCACGCACCGCGCCGGGAACGATGTCGTCTGCCACGTGCCGGCCGCCGGATCCCAGCGCCGCGTCTGCTGGCACTGGCCGTTGGCGATCACCACGTCCATGTACCCGTCGTCGTTGACGTCCAGAATGTGAACGCCGTTGGCCCGCCCCCGCTCGTCGCGCAGCGGCTGGCCGGCCAGCAGGTTCCGATTCAAACGCTCCACCACATCCCGAAAACTCAGGAACTCGACGCGCCTGCCGTAGACGCGGTCCGCGTAATCGAGCAGTTCCACCACTTGCATGTTGGACAGCCAACCGTGCGGATGAAAACAGAGCGAAAACACACCGTGCTTCCCCACCACCGCATCGATCGCGCTCTGCAGGTCCCGCACCGTCTGCGGACTGCACTTGCCGTTGCGGTGCTGGGCATCCCAGTCGCTCGGCATCAGGCAAGGAAACTCCCAGCACGTTCCGCCGATCACATACGGGTACGGGTAGTTCTCCACGTAATTCACCATGTTCCGGTCGGTGGGAATGTACTTGGAGAACTTCCCTTGCCCGTCGTCGTCCACAACCCATTGGCGGACCAGTTGCGGGTCGTCGGCCGTGAACACCTGAAAGACCGAAGAGTCGAGTGCCACGAAGCGCCCGTGCGGTGTGGTGTGGCTGAAGATCTCCGCAAAGAACCGCGGACTGACGGAGTTCATGGAATCGCAGCAGGGCATGCGGAACGCGACGGGGTGGTTTCCCGGGATGTCGTGCAGCAGATCCACACAGAGGTCAAAGGTGGCCTTGGCGGCGGCCAGGTCACTCTTCTGCAACAGCGGGCAGGGATGCCCGACGGTGTGCACCTCCAGGGACACGCCTTCGGAGAGCCACCGAGCGAGTTGCGGCGCGTGCGGGTCCGGCTTCGTGGACATGATGCTCAGGGCCGAACGCCCGCGCAGCTGCCGCAGCCGATCCAGGATGGGCCGCAGATGCGCCTCGTACTTCTCGGGATCGCCCAGGTCGTCGATGGCCAGGACGATCACGGCCTCCACGCCGGGAGTGCCGACCCACTGGGGCGTGACCAGCCGCGGCGAGCCGACGTGCACCCAGTAGGGGTCGACGGGATCGTCCAGATGCGCCAGACGATTGCCCGACCCGGCCGCGGTGCCGCCGCCGTGCCACAGTCCCCAGGCAATGACCACCCACATGATCCGTTGCATCGGCGAAACTCCCCCCTTGGCTGTCGAGCCGGTCCCTGTACTGCACCGCGGGACGAGCATCCTCGCCCGTCGGTGGGACGGGCGTCCTCGCCCGTCGCGCCGTCCTGGAATGGCTGCGGACTGCTGTGCACACACCGCCCCGCCCATCGGTTCCCGCGGCACGGACCACCGGGCATCCGGTCACTCGACCGTGACGCTCTTGGCCAGGTTGCGCGGCTTGTCGACGTCGCAGCCGCGCAGCACGGCGATGTGGTAGGCCAGCAGTTGCAGCGGGATGATGGCGACCAGCGGCTGCAGGTAGTCCTCCACGTGCGGAATGCGAATCACGTCGTCGGCCAGGGACTCCACGTGCCGGTCTTCCTGGGCGACGATGGCGATCACCGGTCCGCCGCGGGCTTTGACCTCCTCCAGGTTGGCCATGACCTTATCATAGACGAACCCGTGGGGCATGATGAAGACACTGGGGGTGTCTTTGTCGACCAGGGCGATGGGGCCGTGTTTCATTTCCGCCGCGGGGTAGCCCTCGGCGTGGATGTAGCTGATTTCCTTCAGTTTCAGGGCGCCCTCCAGCGCGGTCGGGAAATTGAACTGGCGACCCAGGTAGAGGAAGTTGGAGAAGTGGCAGTATTTACCCGCGATCTGCCGCACCTGGTCGTTCGCCTGGAGCGCGTCCCGGACGCGCTCGGGCAGCGCGCGGATCGCGTCGATCACTTCCCGCCCCGCGGTATAGCTCAGGTGATGGAGCCGCCCGAAGTAGAGCGCCAGCAGCGTGAGCGCCAGGCATTGGCAGGTGTAGGCCTTGGTGGACGCGACGCCGATCTCGGGACCGGCATGCAGGTAGATCCCGCCGTTGGCCTCCTGCGCGATGGTGCTCCCCACGACGTTGCAGATCGCCAGCGTTGGATGTCCCTTGCGCTTCATCTCGCGCAGGGCCGCGAGCGTATCGGCCGTCTCGCCGCTTTGCGTGATGGCAAACAGCAGCGCGCCGTGATCCACCGGCGGGTTGCGATACCGCAGCTCGCTGGCGTACTCGACCTCCACCGGCAGCCGTGCCAGGTGCTCGATGGTGTACTCGCCAACCAGCGACGAATGCCAGCTGGTGCCGCAGGCCGTCAGGATGATGCGATTAATGCGGTGCAGCTCGTGCGGCGCCAGATTCAACCCGCCAAACACCGCCGTGGCATCCTCGTCGCTCAACCGGCCGCGCATCGTGTTCTCCAGCGCTTCCGGCTGCTCGAAGATCTCCTTGAGCATGTAGTGCGGAAAACCATCCAGCTCGGACTCCCCAGACTCCATGTCCAGCGCCTGGATGTGCGGCTGCACGACCCCCTGTTCGCGGTGCGTCACGCGCACCGACTTCGCCGTCAGCAGCGCGACCTGATGGTCGGCCAGATAGACGATCTTGTCGGCATAGCCCACCAGCGGCGACGGGTCGCTTGCCACATAGTGCTCACCCTGCCCCAGGCCGATGACCAGCGGACTGCCCAGCCGCGCGGCCACCATCACGTCCGGGTGATCGCGAAACAGGACGACCAGGCCGTACGTCCCGCGCAGCTGCGTCAGGGCTTTGAGCACGGCGGCCAGCAGTGTGTCGTGCGCCGACCGCGGCTCCCGCGCCGACGAGGGCTCCTGCTCCAACTCGAGACGGCAGTCGTGGATCAGGTGCGCGACCACCTCACTGTCGGTCGCGGAGGTGAAGGTATGCCCTCGGCTCTCCAATTCGTCTTTCAGCGCCCGGAAATTCTCGATGACTCCGTTGTGCACAATCGCCACCGACTGCGAGTCATCCAGGTGCGGATGGGCGTTGACCTGCGTGGCGGGTCCGTGCGTAGCCCACCGTGTGTGCCCGATGCCGATGGCACTGGTGGTCGGGAATTGCGTGACTTCCTTGGCCAGCACTTCGATGCGACCGGGCGTCTTGGCGACGGCAATGTGACCCGCGGGTGTGATCGTGCCGATCCCGGCACTGTCGTAGCCGCGGTACTCCAGCCGCCGCAGGCCTTCCAGCAGAAACTCCTGGGCATTGCGATATCCGACGTAGCCAACGATTCCGCACATGGGTCCGCTCTCGCTTGTGGGATGATGTATGCCCGTGTGGTAGCGACACCGCCGATCAGGGGATCCACGACACGCGCCCACCCCGGCCGAGGTGGTCGCCGGTGGATCGCGCTGGCGGACGACTCACAATTCTGCGATGCAACTCGGCTCAGACTGGGGCGCGAACCCCCGATTGGGGCACCTCGGTCGCGCCGGCCGTCAGCGCAGAGCAATCGTAGCACTTGTGCGGGGGGAGGCCACTGCGCGCGGGCTGGTCGGGGCTATAATGGCCGGCATGACCGTGGCAAGTGCGGGCGCCAGCAGGGGGACAGGAAGCCGCCGATGGGCAGACCTTTACGCAGCTACATTGTGATTCCGGCCCGGCTGGCTTCCTCGCGCCTGCCACGCAAGCTGCTGCTGTGCGAAACGGGTAAACCGCTCATCCAGCACACGTACGAAGCGGCCCAACGCGCCGTCCGCCCGGCAGGCATCCTGGTCGCCGCCGACCACGAAGAAATTGCCGCCGCCGTCCGCCAGTTCGGCGGACAGGTGGTGCTGACCGACCCGGCCGCCACCTGCGGCACCGACCGCGTGGCGGAGGTGGCTCGATCGCTCCCCGACATCGACATTTTTGTGAACCTGCAGGGTGATGAGCCGGAAGTCTCTGGTCAGGCGATCGATCGGGTGATCGAACTGCTGGAATCCCACGCACAGGCCGACATGGCCACGCTGGCGACTCCCATCCGGTGCCGCACGCAACTGCAGGATCCGGCCTGTGTGAAGGTCGTCTGCAACGCGCTGGGGGAAGCCCTGTATTTCAGTCGCAGTCCGATACCGTACCCGCGCCAGTGGGACGATGCGCTCCTCTTGCGCGACCCGCCCTGCTTCCTGCAGCACGTCGGTCTCTATGCCTATCGCCGCGCATTCCTGCTGGAGATCGCGCAGCTGCCTCCGTCGCCGCTGGAGGAACTGGAAAAGCTCGAACAGCTGCGCGTGCTGGCGGCCGGCAGGAAGATCCGGGTGTCCGTCATCGACGAGTCGACGGTCGGCATCGACACCTGGGACGATTACCGGGCCTTTGTCAGCCGCGCGACGATTTGCTAGCATGCGGCGGAGCTGGGTGAGCACCAGGAAGGTAAGAGCAGCCATGACCAAGCATGTATTTGTGACCGGGGGGGTCGTCAGTTCGCTGGGTAAGGGCCTGACCAGTGCCTCCATCGGGATGCTGCTGGAGCAGCGCGGCCTGCGCGTGCGGATGCAGAAGCTCGATCCGTACATCAATGTCGATCCGGGGACGATGAGCCCATACCAGCACGGCGAGGTCTACGTGCTGGATGATGGGAGTGAAACGGATCTGGATCTGGGGCACTACGAGCGGTTCACGCACAGTCCCTTGACGCGGGATGCCAACTACACGACCGGCCAGATCTACCTGGCGGTGATCGAGAAGGAGCGTCGCGGCGAGTTCCTGGGCAAGACGGTCCAGGTGATTCCGCACATCACCAACGAGATCAAGCACGCCATTCGCAAACTGGCCGACTCGTCCGTGGATGTGGTCATCACGGAGATCGGTGGCACGGTGGGTGACATCGAGAGCCTGCCGTTTCTGGAGGCGATTCGCCAGCTGTCGCTGGACCTGGGCCGCGAGAACTGCCTGTATGTTCACTTGACACTGGTGCCTTACCTGAAGGCGGCGGGTGAGCTCAAAACGAAGCCGACCCAACACTCGGTCGGGCGACTCCGCGAGATCGGCATTCAGCCCGACGTGCTGATCTGCCGCACCGAGCGTCCGATCTCGCGGGAAGACCGGGAGAAGATCGGACTCTTCTGCAACGTGCCGCTGCAGGCGGTGATCGAAGAGCGGGACAAGGACTTCTCGATTTACGAGGTGCCGCTGAGCCTGGTCGAGCATCAGCTGGACGACTTGATCGTGCAGAAGCTGCAGCTGCCGGCAGGACCGCTGGACCTGAACCACTGGCGGGAGTTGCTCCGCCGGCTGCGCAATCCGGAGCGCGAGATCAGCATCGCGGTGGTGGGGAAGTACGCCGAGCATTTCGATGCGTACAAGTCGATCTACGAGGCGCTGGACCACGCCGGGATCCACCATCGCACGCAAGTGCGGATCGGTCGCGTGTTGAGCGAGGCGATTGAGCGGGAGGGGCCGGAACGCCTGTTGTCCGGCTACGATGGCGTACTGGTCCCGGGGGGCTTCGGCGAACGGGGGATCGAAGGCAAAGTCGAAGCGATCCGGTTCGCGCGGGAACGGGAGATGCCCTTTCTGGGCATCTGCCTCGGCATGCAGTGCGCCGCGATCGAATTCGGCCGCCACGTCGTGGGGCTCGCCGGCGCGCACTCGACCGAGTTCCACAAGGACACGCCGCATCCGGTGATCTGCCTGCTGGACGAACAGCGGAACGTGACGGACAAGGGGGGGACGATGCGGCTGGGCGCGCACCCCGCACACCTCGCCCCCGGCAGCCGCGCGCAGACGTGCTACCAGAGCGAGCGGATCTCCGAACGGCATCGGCACCGGTACGAATTCAATGCAGCGTATCGTCAGCAGTTTCTCGCCCACGGCATGGCGTTCTCCGGTGTGAGCCCGGACGGGACGCTAGTCGAGATCATGGAGCTGCCCGGCCACCCCTGGTTCGTGTCGGTCCAGTTTCACCCGGAATTCAAGTCCAAACCCACGGCCGCACATCCGCTGTTCGTCGGTTTCGTCGGCGCCGCAGTGACCCGACATGGAACGCGCAGCGAACGTGCGCAAGAGCAGGAGATCGAGGTCAGCTAGCCATGGACACTCCTGATGCCCCATCGCCTCAGCCCAAAATCATCGTCGATGAGGACTGGAAGTCGCGCGTCGAAGCCGAGCGGGAAGCCGGGGCGAAACAGCCTCCCCCCGCGTCCTCCGCGCCGGCCGATGAACTCCCCATGCCGGACGCGTCCTTCTCCGTGCTCGTCACCACCCTCGCCACCCAGGCCATGCTGGCGCTGGGACAGGCGCCGATGCCCGATCAACAACAGGAAACGGTCAACCTCCCGTTTGCCAAGCACTGCATCGACACGCTGGCCATTCTGGCCGACAAGACCAAGGGTAACCTCACCAGCGCCGAGGACCACCTGCTGTCCCGGTTCCTGTATGAGCTGCGTCTGCTGTTTGTCGGAGTACAGAAGCAGGTGCCGCCACGCGGCACCAGTTCACCCGAAGCGTGACCCGACCTGGGTCTGGCGCAGGAACCCTCAACCGGAAGCCCCGGCGGGAAGAGACGCACCAGACGCACCACATCCTGGTGGCTTGCAACACATCACGTAACCCACAGGCAGTAGACGACAGCGGTCTCCCCCGCCGGGGAAAGCTGGTGGTGAGTGTATCAGAGCGGTGCCGATTGGCAAGCGTCGCGCTCACGCGACTGCCCACACGGCCTGCTGCGGCTCAAGGACCAGCCGCACCTCCTGTCGGTCTGCTGCTGTGGCGTCTGGCGCCGCGTGGACACTCTGGGCCTGGGCAAACAGGTGGCGCAGGCGCAACGCGAGATCGCTCTGCGCCGCCAGCATTTCCTCGATCACACTGCGGTCGGGACGAGCGTTATCGACCAACAGGCGCTGATCGGCATCCGCCCGGATCACGATCGGCTCCTCCAACGGCACACCGTGGGCCGCACACCAGGCCAGCAGCAGGCGCTGCACGGCTGCCGTCTCGGCGTCGAGCGCTTGCAGGTCGGTCTGCCGGCGGCGCAGGGCGCTGGCCACGTCCGGCTCGAACACCTCCGGCACCTGACCCGCATCGGCGGCGTCTGCCGCGGTACCGGCAGCTCCCGCCGCCAACAGCCGCGCAAAAGTCGTGCCGCACTGGACCACCTCGCCCACCTGGCGGACAACGTGTTCCGCCGCGGTGGCGGCCAACGGGAACAGGGCAGCCGAGATGTTCACGTGGGCGACTCCTGTGCGTACGTCCAACCTCGAGGTCCACTCACAAACGGGCAGTGCCGCCAGAAGAAGCGCAGCGGCAAGTCGTGCGCGGCCGTCACACCGATGCGCACCGACTGACCGATCTCCTCCGGCCGAAGCCGCGTGGCAGGATCGTCGACGATCCACAGTCGCTGCCCGCGGGCGAGGTTCCACCGGTCCAATCGTCGATCGACAGCGAAGGCTTCGCACAACCGTGCCGGCCCGCGCGCCAGGTTCCGCACCGCGAGACATCCGCGACGCCGCTGCATCAGCGCGATCCCGTGCAGGGGTTCCACCGCGCGGATCAAAACCGCACTGGCGACGCCCGTCTCGAGCGTCACCGCGTTGAGGCAGTATCGCGAGTGGATCGGATACACGTAAGCACAACCTGGCGGGCCAAACATCGCACGATTACTTCGCGTCCGACCACGAGTTGCGTGACACGCCGGATCATCGTGAGGCAAGTACGCTTCAACCTCCACGATCCGCCCGGCGGTTGTGCCGCCGCGGGATCGCCGCACCAGGATCTTGCCCAAGAGTTCCCGCGCCACCAGCACGGTGTCTCGGCAATAGAACTGTCGCGGCAAGACGCTCCACGCCGGCCCGGACCGGTCGCATCCCTTCAGGTCGGGCACACTGTTCATTTCGTCACGGGCGGACGGTTCCGCCGCACAAGCCGACTCTGCGGATCACGCGGCGTCGCCGGTGTCGGAGCAGGCTGCACCGAGCGTCGCGGCCCGCGCGCCGTGGTGACCGGCGAGCGCGACGGACTGGCCGGTCCGGCGTTGGATTCCAGCCAGACCTCCTCCCCGAACGCGTCCACTTCGTCCCCGTGCGATTCTCCGTCGCAGCACCCGGCTTCCGCAGCTACGTCACACGCCGAGCCGGTCGCGCAGCCGCAAACACCGCCGCAGCGCATGCCGCACAGGCCCCGCCAGAAGGTGATCCAACCGCTGGGTGGACAGCAGCGCGGCCCGACCCATTGGCCGTAGTCGTCACAGGGATCGCAGGCGTCCGGCGGGTCGTACGCCCATTCCCCCCAGTACATCCGCCCGCAGCCGGCACGGCAACCAAGCAGACTGGACCAGAAACCATAACCGCACGGTGCACACGCCGGTCCGGCACACGCCGTCGCGCAATCGTCCGCACAATCGCCCGCGCAGTCATCCGCGCAGTCCTCGACCGCCACGGTGCCGCAATCCGCCAAGCGCGCCGAGGGAAAAAGCGGCCCGCAACCGTCCTGGCAGTAGTACGCGTGGGGCGACACGCAGCCGGACGCCATGAATGTCATCCACGTCAGAGAGATGATCCCAATCGCGGGTCGATAAGTTGCCATGCCAGCTCCTCACAAAGCCGGACTCCGCGGCAGCCGGCCAACGGCAGGCGGATCCGTGGAGCTAGATATCGACCGGCAGTGGCCGGAGAATCGAGAAAATCGCTACAACCAGCACAATTTGCCGTGCCACGCGGTCTGGGCAAGGGAACGCTTCTTACCTATCTTGGCAGATACCGTGCCGCGGCTGCCGGAGGCGTGACAGGCTCGATGTGTGTAGCCAAGACTCAGCTTCATGCCGGCGCTGAATGGGCCGCGCGATGAGAAACCAGTGCCCATGCCAGAGCCATTGCCTGAGCCAGACCCGAACGAGACCGGATCTTGCGCGTCGTCCCCGAGCCTTGCCGAAGCGCTCCAGCGCCGCGGCCTCGAGCTACCCGCCGAGCAAGTGGTGCTTTGCGAGCGCTACTGTCGTCTGCTTTGGGACTGGAATCGGAAGCTGAACCTGACGCGGCACACGGATTATGACACGTTTGTGAGCCGCGACGTGGTCGACAGCTTGGAGCTGGCCAGGCTGCTGGCGCCGCGGGAGGAGGTGCTGGATGTCGGGAGCGGCGGTGGTGTGCCAGGAGTGCTGCTGGCCGTGCTCCGCCCCGACTTGGACGTGAGTTTGAGCGAGTCGGTGCAGAAGAAAGCGCGCGTGCTGCGGGCGATCGTAACCGCGCTGCCGCTGCGCGTGGCAGTTGACGCCTGCCGCGCGGAACACGTGCTGGAGGACCAGCGTTTCGACACCGTCGTGGCCCGGGCCGTCGGCCCGCTGTGGAAGATCCTCACGTGGCTCCAACCGCATTGGGCCTCGTTCGGCCGCCTCCTGCTGGTCAAGGGCCCGCGATGGGTCGAGGAGCGGGCGGCTGCCCGCGAACGCGGACTGCTCCAACGACTCGACCTGCGACGGGTCGCCGCCTATCCGTTGGCCGGTACGTCTTCCGAAAGCGTCATCCTGCAGCTGACCTACCGGCGCGACGCCTGAACGCTGCGGACAAGTCCTGGAGGGGCATCTGCTTCCTCTCGAAGTGAGGCCGGTGCGGGAGGCCCCGGCGCGCCGAGCGTCACGAGGGGTCCGGGGCGCGCCTGGGCGAACCGTTCCCAGGAGGATAGGGCAACCGGGGCGGGACGGGGGGACGGGTCTGTTTAACCGCCGGGCCAGAGTCCGCCGGCAGGCGGACGGCGGCCCGCGCGCTGCAGGCCGGCGGCTCGCACCTGCACCCGTGCCACACAACACGCAGCGCTCATCCTGGACATCCTGTCCATCCTGTCAACAAGAGCCCGTCACGATTGTCACCGCCGGCTGGGGCGGCCTCGACCGGCCGCGGGTGTGGTGGAGGCGCTGGGACTCGGCCGCCGTGCGTGGTGGTGGCCACACGTAGCCGATGATCTTCGTGCCCCATGACCCGAGGTCATGGGGGGACGTCCGGGACGTCCCGCGACTGGGGTGAATGTGACAGGATCCTGTCATGAGGCTTCTGATCGTTTAACCCGCAGCCGCAGGCG
>JALOQX010000001.1 GCA_025459265.1 Pirellulaceae bacterium
TCGCCCGCCGTCGCGGGCTCGTCCATCTATCTGCGCACCCGCACCCATCTCTACCGACTTGGCCGATAGCCGCCGACGGCATCCCGCGCGCACCTTGGGGCACGCACCCGCGCTTTGCGGGCAGGATACCGATGTGGGCCACGTGTGGCACGCCACCCCGGTGTCGGAGCGCACCGCGCGATTTGTGTGAGACCAGATGGGGGACAGGAAAATGGGGGACAGGAAAATGGATTCTGTGTGATTTTCCTGTCCCCCATTTTTCTGTCCCCCATTTTTCTGTCCTCCGTTCTTCTGTCCTCCGTTTCCGCCTGTACCGCCCTGGGCACGGGTTGCCCCTGCCCCTAGCGGAAGAGGGGGGGATTTCTCTTGACGTTACTTTCTGATCGCACATATACTCCGCGCCCCTGAACCGCAGAGGCACTGCCGGAGCGCGCGCGGTCACCCCGCCAGCACGGAGCCCGGTGGCTGGCCGAGAGCCCAGCGTGGTGCGCGTCCACGGGTCCTGCCGGGGGGAATACGCGAAGACCCAAACATAGCTGAGGGAGAGACTGACATGACACGCCAGGATGGTGGACACTGCCGGACGAGCGGTGGGTTTCCGAGCCTTCGCCTGCGGTGGTGCGTGGGAGTTGTGGTGTTGTTGGGGGCCTGTGGAGTGCTGCGCTACATGTGGGGTGTGTCGTCCGCCGAGGCGCAGCCGCCGCGTGAGCGGCAGCGCGTGCCGGCCGCGCCTGCGCCAACGACCTCCAGCCAGCCGGCGGCGGCGGCTGACGCGCCGGCCAAGGTCCCGCAGGTGGTGGCAACCGTTAACGGACAGCCAATCACGCGCCAGGAACTGGCTGATGAGTGCCTCCGCACGTATGGAGCTGACGTGCTGGAGAGCATCGTGAACAAACATCTGATCTGGCAGGCCTGTCAGGCCCAAGGGGTGAACATCACGGATCAGGACGTGGAAGAGGAGATTGGGCGGATGGCGACCAAGTTCGGGTTGTCGCCCGGTCGCTGGTTGGGACTGCTGCAGCAGGAGCGGGACATCGCGCCCGAACAGTATCGGCGGGAGATCATCTGGCCGACGTTGGCGCTGCGCCGTCTGGCCGCCAAGGAGATCGTCGTCAGTCCGGACGAGCTGCGGGAGGCGATGGAGACGGAGTTCGGGCCGCGCGTGAAAGTCCGGGCCATCACGGTCAGCTCGAAGCCGCGCGCGGAAGAACTGCGGGCGCTGGCCGTGGCGCAGCCCGAGCAGTTTGGCGCGTTGGCCAAGGAACATTCGGAGGACCAGAGCGCCAGCGTGCACGGGCTCATTCCCCCGATCCGCAGGCATGTGGGGGACGAGAACATCGAGCGGACGGCCTTCAGTCTGAAGGAAGGCGAGATTTCGCCCGTCATTGCGGTGGCCAACCAGTATGTGATCCTGCAATGCGAGAAGCAGTTGCCCGAAACCTACATCGCGCCGCAGTTCCGCGCTGACGCGGAGAACCGCATTCGGGATCGCGTGCAGGACCAGAAGCTGCGGTCGCAGGCGGCCACGCTGTTTCAGCGACTGCAGGCGGCCGCGCAGGTGGTCAACGTGTACAACGACGCGACGTTGCGCCAGCAGATGCCGGGCGTGGCGGCCACGATCAACGGGCAGAAGATCTCCCTCGATCAGCTGGCCGAGGAGTGCATCATTCGCAATGGCAAGGCCGTGCTGGATGGGGAAATCAACCGGCGCCTGCTGCAGCAGGCGCTCAAGGCGAAAAGTCAGCAGGTGGCCGAGAGCGACATTGACCAGGAAATCGCCCGCGCCGCCGACGCCTATGGATACGTCACACCCGGTGGCACGCCCGACATCGCGCGGTGGCTGCAGGATGTGACGAAGGAAGAAGGGTCGACGATCGAGTTGTACGTGCGCGACGCCGTCTGGCCGTCCGTCGCACTCAAGAAGCTCGTGAACCAGCAGGTGGAAGTCACCGAGGATGACATCCAGAAGGGGTTCGTATCGAACTATGGACCGCGGGTCGAGGTCTTGGCGATTGTGCTGAGTGATCATCGCCAGGCCCAGAAAGTGTGGGAGATGGCCCGCGACAATCCGACAGATCAGTTTTTTGGCGAATTGGCGCACCAGTATTCGGTGGATGCCGTGTCGCGTGAGAACTTCGGCCGGGTGCCGCCGGTGCGGCAACATGGCGGTCGACCGGAGCTGGAGAAAGAGGCCTTCGGACTCAAGCCGGGCGAGCTCTCCGGCATTGTGGCGTCGGAGGACAACTACATCATCATGCGGTGCACGGGCTTCACGACGCCGGTCGTGGCGAACCTTGATGCCGAAGTCCGCCAGGAGCTGGTCAAGGACATCCACGAGAAGAAGATCCGGCTGGCCATGGCGGCCGAATACGATCGACTGCGCGCCGCGGCGCAGATCGAGAACTACCTGGTCGGCACGTTCCAGTCGCCGCGCAAGGCCCCGGCGGCTGCGGCGCCTGGAGGCGCGACGGCCGCGGTCCCGGTCAGCAGTCCGCGGCGCTAGGCCGACCCTCACCGCCGCGCGGGTACTGGCTCCCGAAACGCCCCGACGCCGCCTACAATGTCGGGGCGTCCGCGTGGAGCTTGACCACGATATCCTGGCGATCGAACGTCCGATGAACGATCAGAATGACCCGCATCCCCCGCCGTTCCCGGTCCAGCTGGCGACGCGCGTCCATCGACTCCCTCCGTACATGTTCGGCCGCATCAACGCGCTGCTCTACCAGAAGCGCCGCGCCGGCCGGGACGTGATCGACCTGGGGATGGGCAACCCGTCGGATGCGCCCGAAGAGCAGGTGATCGAGAAGTTGGCCGAAGCGGCGCGCGACGAGCGGAACCACGGCTACAGCGACTCGAAGGGGATTCTGAATCTCCGTCGGGAGGTGGCCAGCAAGTACCTGACGCGGTATGGCGTGCGACTGGACCCCGCCTCCGAGGTGATCGTCTGCCTTGGTTCCAAGGAGGGCTTCAGTCACATGTGCCTGGCCCTCATGGGGGCGGGGGACACGGCCATCATTCCTGCGCCGTACTTTCCCGTGCACATGTACGCCGTGGCGCTGGCGGCCGGCAACGTGATCGCCCTGGAAGTGCTCGACAGCGAGAAGTTCCTGTCCAATGTCGCCTACACCTGCGAGCATCTGTATCCGCGCCCGAAGCTGCTGATCGTCAACTACCCGCATAATCCCTCGACCGCGACGGTCAGCGCCGAGTTCTTCGTGGAGATCGTGCGGCTGGCCAAGCGGTACGGGTTCCTCGTGATCAGCGACTTCGCCTATGCGGATGTGGCCTTCGATGGTTACCGGCCACCGAGCTTTCTGGCGGCACCCGGTGCGGTCGATGTGGGCGTGGAATTCACGACCATGAGCAAAGGGTACAATATGGCCGGCTGGCGCGTCGGCTACTGCTGCGGCAACGCGGAGATGATTCGCGGGTTGGGCATCATCAAGGGCTACTACGACTACGGCATGTTTCAGGCGATTCAGATCGCGGCGATTGTGGCACTGCGCCACACGGAAGCGGCCGTGGAAGAACAATCGGCCAAGTACCAGCAGCGACGCGATGTGCTGGTGGAAGGCCTGCGCCGGATCGGGTGGGCGGTCAGTGCGCCGCGGGCCGGGATGTTCGTGTGGGCCAAGGTGCCGGACCGCTGGTGCAAGGCCATGAGCACCATGGACTTCGCGATGCTGCTGCTGGAGAAAGCGGACGTCGCGGTCAGTCCGGGGAGCGGTTTCGGGCCCGCTGGGGAAGGGTTCGTGCGGATGGCGCTGGTGGAAAACGAAAGCCGTCTGCGACAGGCGGTGCGCCAGATCGGGCGATGTCTGCAGCGAGAAGGCTGCACGCAGTAGCGGTGCGTCGACGGCGATCGGGTCCTGGGCGAGCCGGCCACCGCTCGTTATAATCCCGCCGCCGACTCGGGCGGTCAACAATTGAGGGCTCTTGTTCGCCGCAACAAGAGCCCTCAGGGTTCAGGCTGCCCGGGTAGCGGAGGTTAGTCCGTTCCCCGGAGACCCACAGCCGTATTGTGGGTATCGGGCCACGACGCGATGGGACTTTAGCGGGAAAGCGATCTGCGGCTTGGCGCGGGCTCGACGCGAGCCCTGAGGGCCGCCTTACTGGCGGAACGAGGCATGATCACCCAACCGGCAAAGCTTGCCCTGGAAGACGGAACGGTCCTGACCGGGATCGCGCTGGGCGCCCTGGGCGAAGTGGATGGCGAAGTCGTTTTCAACACGTCCATGACCGGCTACCAGGAGATCTTGACCGATCCGAGTTATCACGGCCAGATTGTCACGATGACGTACCCGGAAATGGGGAACTACGGCGTCAATGCCGAAGATGTCGAGAGTGCCCGGCCGCGCGTGGCGGGGTTCATCGTGCGCGAGCACAGCCGGTCGCCGAGCAATTTCCGCGCTCAAGGAGGACTGCACGACTACCTCCGGGAGCATCAGATCGTGGGACTGGCGGAAATCGACACGCGATCGCTGGTCCGCCGCATCCGGACACTCGGCGCGATGAAAGGTGTCCTCTCGTCGGTCGATCTGGACGATGCCCGCCTGATCGATAAAGCGCGGGCCAGCCGCGGACTGGTGGGACGCGACCTGGTGCGGGAAGTCGTGCCGCAAGGGACTCGCGAGTGGCGCGATTCGCTCAGCGATTGGGCTCATCTGACCCCGCCCGCGGTGCCGGATCCGGCCGACGTGCCGCATGTCGTGGCGCTGGATTTCGGCATGAAGTGGAACATCGCCCGGCACCTGGTTCACGAGGGCTGCCGCGTGACGATCGTGCCGGGCACGGCCGGGGCGGAGGAGATCCTGGCCTTGCGGCCGGACGGGATCTTTCTGTCCAACGGACCCGGCGATCCGGAGCCGGTCGATTACGCGATCCGGTCGATTGCGCAGCTGCTGCCGCAGCGGCCGATCTTCGGGATCTGCCTGGGACACCAGCTCCTGGCCCTGGCCTGCGGCGCCAAGACCTTCAAGCTCAAATTCGGCCACCGCGGCGCCAACCAGCCGGTGTTGAATCTGGAGACCGGTGCGGTAGAGATCACGGCGCAGAATCACGGGTTTGCCGTCGAGGAGTCGTCGCTGCCCGCGGAACTGACCATCACGCACCGGAACCTGAACGATCAGACCATTGCCGGGCTGCGCCACCGGCGGTTTCCCGCCTTCAGCGTGCAATACCACCCTGAGGCATCGGCCGGCCCTCACGATAGTCGCTACTTGTTCCGGCAGTTTCGAAGCCTGTTGGTGACCAGGGCGTGAACGCGTCGGCCGCCGCGGGCTGATCGAGGCGGGCCCATGCCTGCTCGGCCAGGATGTCCGTGTCCGTCTCGTCGGTATCCGTCGCGGCCTGCACCACGTCGGCCAGGGTGGAGAACTGCTGGGTCCGCAACAGATTGTAGACGACCAGCGGCCAGCCGCCGTGGGCGGCGAATTTGGCCGGCACGTCGTGGCAGAGATCGAGTGTGGTCAGGTGCAGCAGCCGCAGCGCCTGCCGCTGTTCTTCCCGATCCGCGGGCAGGACGGCCCAGCGGTAGGGACGGCGCGGTGACACGCGCAGGCCGGTCGTCCACGAGAACTCCGCGCGGCGCTGCGGCGGGAGCAGGTTGAGCAGACCGGCCAGGAGCAGCCGCGGTCGAACCGGGGCCACGATGCCCAGCAGTTCTGTCTGGAGCGCCGCGCAGACCAGCGCGGTCAGACGCTCGGGGCCCAACGCCTGGCACAATCGTTCGATCTCGGTCACCTTCACCGGCGAGGCACGTCCGAGGATGGGCACGGGATCGAGATGATCCGGCACGGGTGACAGCACGGTGGCCCGCCCGGACACCACCAGCGCCTCCAAGATGCGCAGCGGGTGGTGGTGAAACCGGGCCAGCAGTGCGTGCGGGAGCAGAAACGACTGCGTGTACACGCGACAGCCGCCGCGCCCACTGTATTCCCGCCCGGCCGACACCGTGCGGGAGAGACAGTACAGGCCACTTTCCAGACGGTGAAAACTGCAGCTCTCCGCCGCCGGGCCGGCATCGTAGAGCGAATCGTGCGCGGGGCCCCACTTGGCCAGCTCCCGCTGCTCGTCACTGGTCACGCCCGGGCTGGTCGCGGCAATTTGGTACCCCTCGTTGCGACCGCTGCGGACCGACGTGAAGATAGCCTGTTCGACGAACACTCCGCGCTCCCCCCTCAGCCTCAGAGCCCTCTGCCGGTTGTGCGGATCGGACTGGCGCGCCTCTCCCGGCCGGCTACCCCCGCTCCTTACTGACCGATCTGGTGGACCAGCCAGCGAAATGGCTCGATGACGCCACGCGGCTCGACCCGCAACGGGACCTGGCGGCGACCGACGAGTTCCAACTGGAAGGCGCACGCGCCCGCCACACCCGACGCGAAATAATGCGTCACGGCGAACCGCTGTTGGCAATGCTGCCAGAGGCCCGGTGCGTGCTTGCGCGCGAACTCCGCCGCGTCGTCAAAACACGTTTCGCATTGGTCGGCTTTGGAGAAAATGATGGCGATCGGCCGGCTGGGAAAGCCCCGCTTCGGGTCATCGTCCAGCTCGCACAGATAGGTCAGGATCTTCATGGCGAAGAAATCCTGGTCCTTCTCTCCCTCCATCAACCGCACGGCGTCGACCAGGATCATCACGCCGGAACATTTGGTCAGGAACGCGCGAATCACCGGATACGTGTGCGGATGATCGACTTCTTCCAGGATGGCTTCGCCGGACAGGTCGGGGAGGATCAGTTCGATCGGATTGCGTTTCTTGGCCGCCCGCACCTGGCAGTGGATCCAGTTCCACCGATCCGGCTCATTGGGGGTCTTGTCGGGGAACTCGCAGTTGGCCAGCGCCGACATGGTCAACTGCTGCAGCGAGACGGAAAACGCGCCGCGGGCCAGCAGTTGCAGTTCGTCGTTGGTGCGGGAGAGCATGTCGGTGAGCATGCCCAGGTAGACCGTCTTGCCGGCGTCGGCCGATCCGATGGTCGCGACCAGCTGGGGCGGAATTTTGCGCATGTTCGCCTGATGGGCCAGGGCCATGGGGGCCTGGCAATGGCGGCAGACTTCGGCATCGAAGCTGTTGCCCCCCTCGCAGATGTAGCACGGCACCTGGACGGAGTACTGTGCCAGGCGATACGAGTCCATCGGTAGGACACCCTTGCTGGTCATACGAATTCCTCCCGGGCCGCCGCGCCGCAGCCTGCCAGTTCTTCACCGCTCGCCTCGTGCAGCTCGCTCAAGTCCGCCGAAATGACGTCGCAGAGGGCCAAGGCGCAACGAAAGCCAATGTTGTGTTTGCGGTTGATGGGACTCTCGCCGCTCTGGAACTGACAGGTCGCCTGCGTCTCGAAGTAGGTGTCGAACGCCCCGCCGCGGATGCTCTTGAGCGGGTTGGTCGTTTCCAGACGGCGGGCCGAAATGTCCCACGCGCCGAAATTGCTGGTCGTCCACTCCCACACGTTTCCGATCAGGTGGTAGATACCCCCTACGCTGACACCCTCCGGGAGGTCGAAGACCGGGACGGTGGTGCCGGGGCCCGACCCCCACAGATTCACCAGCTCGCGGTCCATCGTGTCGCCCCACGGGAATCGGCGCTGCATGGGCCGCGTTCCTTGCGTGAGGACGGGCCAGCAGCCGGCTTTGACCCATTCGGGGTCGGACGGGAGTCGTTTGCCGCACCACCGCGCGAAGGCAGCGCCCTCATACCAGCTCACGCCCACCACGGGATGGTCTTCCAGGCCTGGCGGGAAGTCCCCGTCGTGCCAGAAGCGTGGTCCGGGATGTCCGGTGCGATCGACGAAGTCGAGCACGGCGGGCCAGATGGTGGCATCCCACAGGGGCATGTTCTGGTAACCGCCGTCGGCGACAAATTCCTGGAACTGGCGGTTGGTGACGGGGAAGCGGTCCAGGTACATGGCGTCGACGTGGACGAGCCGTTCGCGGGCCGCGTCAGCATCATCCCGATCGGTGTTCTGGCGCCACGGCTGCAGCAGCACGTCGCCTTCCGGGACGATGCCCATGGCTTCATCCAGCGCACGCAGCGCCGCCTGACGCTGGTCCGCCCGGAGGCTGGCGGCGATCTGCGGGCGCAGCAGCAGTGCGTAGCGGCCCTGGTCGAGCATGCGTTGGGCCAGGGAGGCCGGATCGTTTTCGTCGTACACGCGTCGGATGGTGGCCGGCGCGGTCCGGATCGGTGCGCCGGACTCGGGCACCGGCTTGCCGGGAAGCGCGGCGTGCCCGCGATTTCGCCGGTCGGGGGGGGGGGACGTTGCGCGGGCTTTCCACCCATACCACGCGGCGAGGGGGACGAGCAGGAGCAGTGGGATGCCGGCCCAGAGCCAGGAGGCGAAACAGGCCGTGCACCCGGCGGCGACCACGGCCGCCGCGCTGGCCAGGATCAGGAGGGACGTGGTGTTCTTCATGGTTTCGCCACTTATCGAGGGTCTGAGCCCCACCGCGAGCGTTGCACGCGGGGATCCGCGTCGCGCGCGCGGCGCGTTTACTGTTTGCGTTTCCGGCGCTGTGCTACGTCTTTCTGCAGTCGTGCGAACTGGGCCATGACCGAGTTGACGACCGGGTCATTCGCCTGCGGCGCGCCGCTCGGCGCGTTGCCGGCGGCGGCGACTGTCGCGGCGGTGCGACCCGACTCGCGCGGTCCCGCGGCGCGATCGGCGATCAAGTCCGCTTGCTTCTCCACGAGTTTCCGCAGCTGTTGGAGTTCCGTCCCCAGTTCGCTTTTCTGGGCGGCGATTTCGCGCTGCTGCTGGGCCACGGTTTCGTTCAATTCCGCTGCCCGCGAGCGCACCAGTTCGAGCTCGGCCTCCAGCGATTCGCGTTCCTGGACCAGGGCCGCCACCTGCTGTGGATCGGCCGGGGCTCCTCGCTGCTCCGCCGCGGTCGCCTGCTCAAGCTCCGCGCGCGTCCCTTCCAGTTGCTGCCGCGCCGCCGCGAGTTCCTTCTCCAGTTCGCGCATGCGTGAACGCTGTTCGACGGTGACGGCGGCATGGCCGTTGCGCAAGGTCTCGCATTCCTGCCGCAGCGTGTCCGATTCCCGCCGCGATTCGGCCAGGGACGCCTCGAGTGCCTGCAGGCGCTCGGCCAGCGACGTGGCTGCGGCCGCACTTTGCGCCGACCACCCGTCGCGCTCGCGCTCGGTCGCTTCACGCACGTGCTGCAGGTCGTCCAGCGCCTTGGCCAGCTGGAGGTCGCGCTGCTCGACTTCCTCCCGCAACCGCTGCAGTTCGCGCTCGGCTGCCCCGTCGCGCTCCGCCAGCTCGGCCTCCCGACGCTGGATCTGCTCACGCTCCCGCGCCACGGCTCTCATCCGCTCGGCCAGCGCCTGCCGCAGTTCGTCGACTTCATCGAACAGCGACTCCAGCGCCTGCTCGAACTCCGTGCAGTCGTGACGATGCTGCTGGGCCGTCTCGTGAAACGGCTGCAGAACGGACATCGGGTTGAGCGGGGCAGATACAACAGACACGAGCTGGGCCGCAGGTTCACCTGGTTGGGCGCCGGCCGGTGCTCGGCCCGACGCGAATCCGATGTGCACAGAAGGAATTCCGCCAAGGGAACTCTAGGTCAGATCAGGGAGGGGGGCAAACGAGCCCGGACAGGACGCGCGCACGCAACGCCTGTGGCCCTATGTTCGCTACAGGCCGCACAGACGGCGCGACGGACACGAAAAATCCCCAGCGCGCCGGCAATCTCTCCCACCCGCGGTGACACCATCCGATTTTGCGATTGAGGCGAGTCATAGGACCTGTAGTGAGGGCAGCGACGGTCCGCTGGGACGCAGTGAGCGAATCGGCATGCTTGGTCCGTGTCAACGTTGTGTCAGGTCGTCCGGCCACTCGTACGCCAGGGCGTGCCTGTCGCTGCTGTGGCTGCTGGGGGTCGTCACGCCAGCCCGGGGCGCCGATTTCCCCGGTGCGGTCCTGCAGGATTTCAACACCAGCCTCCACGGCTGGACGGCGCGGGACGGCACGTACATCCATGCCACGCCGGCTGATTGGGGCGGCGTCTATCAGGAATACTGGTCCCCGCCCCTGGGACAAGGCGATCGCGCGCTGACGTTCTACAAGAGCCAGGTGAATGACGCGCCTCCCTGGTGGCGCGTCTCGTTTACCAACACCACCGGCAAGACGATTCACACGCTGCAAATGATCTACGACCTGGAAAGCCCGTGGGCCCGCTTCAACTCGGCGACCATCCGCGATGGAGCGGTCCGCTGGTACGTCAATACGGGCAGCGGCCCGGTCGCCGTCGCGACCAGCCCCGCCCTGCGCAACACGCTTGTGACCACGCCCACGGTCTGGTTCGACGACGCGCAGATGGATGCGCTGGGTCTGGCGGCGCGCGAACTCACGTTCACGGTCGTCGGGCTGACCATCCAGCCCGATGCCACGTTCACGCTGGAAGTGCGCAGCCACGTGGCGTCCAGCAACAGCCGGAACATGAATCACGGCATCGACAACTTGATCGTGCTCTCCGACGTCGGTCTGGCGACCCACTTCGCCGATCTGGCCGCCGCGCCGAATCCGCGCGCAGTCGGGACATCGCTCGATGCGTTGGCCGCCAATGCGGACATTCCCCTGCTGCGTTTCCTGCTTCCGCTGGCGACGTTGCCGACGGACGAGATGCAAAGCGGATTGTCTCACCTGACCGGCGAGATCTACGCCACGCAGGCGTCAGTCGCCCTGCTGCAAACCACGATGCTGCTCATGCAGCTCAATCGCCGGCTGCGAACCGTGGCCGGCACACCCGAGGAGGTGTCGGTCGCTGGGTCGGCCTACGGGACGATCGTGCGGGGCAACGATTCGTCGCTGCCGGACCGCCGTTGGGATGCCTGGGTGTTGGGATCTGGCTGGGGCGGGCAACTGCCGGGCAGTGCGTGGGCACAGGGGGCGGCGTACGGCTGCAGCGGCGTGCTGGCCGGCGTCGAACGCGCTTGGGGTGAGCATCTGGTGGTCGGCGCGTATGGCGGCGCGAGCGAATCGGACATCCAGCTCGACTGGCCCGCCCAGTCGACCGACGGCGAGCATCAGCAGTTGGGGGTGTACGGCCTGTGGGATGGGTCCGTCACGTACGTGACGGCCGCGGGGCTGTACGATCACGACGAGTATCGGTCCATGCGTCGCGTGGAGGTGGCCCAGATGCAGAGCGCATCGCAGTCGACGTACGGCGGGGATCAGGCGGCGGTCTATGTCGAAGTCGGGGGCATGCTGCAGCAGCCGTTATCGGTGGTCCAGCCGTTTGTCGGTTGCCAATATGCCTGGCTGCAGCAGGATGCACTCGTGGAGGTGGGAAGTGGCCCGTTCGACCTGTCCGTGGACGCCCTGGAGATGAATTCCCTGCGCAGCGTGTGCGGCGGCCGCCTCTTCGGCACCCACCCCGCCGGCAGCGGCGCGCGCGTCGTGACCGAGACGCGTGCCCTGTGGCTCCACGAGTACCTCGATCGCGTACCGGTGGTTCGATCGACGCTGGCCGTCGGTGGTCCGCCGGTGTTGGCGGGCGGCAATGCCGCGGGACGCGATTGGGCCGTGCTGGGCGGCAGCCTGGGGCTGATGGGGAGCCGGGGCAGGCGGTTCACGGCGGACTACGACCTGTTCCTGGGCACGCAGGAGGTCGCGCACCTGGTGTCGCTCGGGCTGGAACAGCGGTGGTGACGCGGCGGGCGATGCCGTCAGAATTCGGCGTTCCCCGGGGTGCGCGGGAACGGGATCACGTCGCGAATATTGGCCATGCCGGTGATGAACTGCACGACCCGCTCCAGGCCCAGGCCGAAGCCGGCATGGGGCACGGTGCCAAACCGCCGCAGGTCGAGATACCACCAATAATCCTCGGGATGCAGCCGCTGCTGCTCCATGCGCTGCGTCAGCACGTCGAGCCGCTCCTCACGCTGGCTGCCGCCGATGATCTCGCCGACCTTGGGGACCAGCACATCCATGGCCCGCACGGTGCGCCCGTCCTCATTGACGCGCATGTAGAACGGCTTGATCGTGGCGGGGTAGTTGTAGAGGATCACCGGGCCGTCGAACTTCTTCTCGGTCAGGTAACGCTCGTGCTCCGACTGCAGGTCGCTGCCCCACGTGACCGGGAATTCAAACTGCTCGCCGCTGCGGCCCAGGATGTCCACTGCCTCGTCGTACGGCAGCCGGATAAAATCGGTCTCCACGATCTTCTGCAGCGTCGCGATCGTGGTTGAGTCGATCCGCTCGTTGAAGAAGGTCATGTCCTCCAGACGCCGCTCCAGGACGTCCCGGAAGACGCGCTTGAGAAACCGCTCGGCCAGATCCATGTTGTCGAACAGGTCATAGAACGCCATTTCCGGTTCGACCATCCAGAACTCGGCCAAGTGCCGCGACGTGTTGGAGTTCTCGGCACGAAACGTCGGGCCGAACGTGTAGACCTTGCCCAGCGCGGTGGCGTAGATCTCTGCTTCGAGCTGGCCGCTGACGGTCAGATAACTGGGGCGGTCGAAGAAATCGCACGCGAAATCGACCCGTCCGTCCTTTCTGGGAAGCTGGTCGAGGTCGAGCGTCGTGACGCGAAACAGCTGGCCGGCCCCTTCACAGTCGCTGGCCGTGATGATCGGGGTGTGGACGTACAGGAACCCCTCTTCCTGGAAGAAGGTGTGAATCGACATCGAGACCTGGTTGCGCACGCGGGCGATGGCCCCGAACGTGTTCGTCCGCGGCCGCAGATGCGCCCATTCCCGCAGTTTCTCAAACGAATGCCGTTTCTTCTGCAGCGGAAAGCTCTCGGGATCTGCCCAGCCGTGGACGAGGAGCCGGTCGGCGTGAAGTTCCGTGGCCTGCCCCTGACCGACCGACGCCCGCAGCTCTCCTTCGACGGTGACGCTGCAGCCGGCGGTCAGCCGCTTGACGTGCGAGGCGTAATTGGCCAGCGTCTCCGGGGCGAGCACCTGGAGATTCCCGAGGCAGGAGCCGTCGTTCAATTCCAGGAAACTGAAACCGGCTTTGGAGTCGCGGCGCGTCCGCACCCAGCCGCTGACGCGGACCCGTTTGCCGACTTCAGCGGGCTGGCGTGCCCGCTGTACTGTGATGTCTGCCATGGTCTCTCACCGTTGCGTACGTCCGGACCGCGGGGAAAGCAGTGCCGACGTGTCGCCGCATCGCGCTCACAGGTTCTGTTCGACCAGGTACCGCTCGGCATCCAGCGCCGCCATGCAGCCCGTGCCGGCCGACGTGATGGCCTGGCGATAATAGTCGTCCGCCACGTCGCCGGCGGCAAACACGCCCGGCACGCTCGTCGAGGTGCGAAACGCCGCGGTCCACCGGATGTAACCCTTGTCCGTGGTGTCCAGCTTGCCGCGCAGAAAGCTGGTGTTCGGCGTGTGCCCGATGGCCAGGAACAGGCCGCTGCAGGGCAACTCGCGGGTCGCGTCCGCCACGGTGCTGCGGAGCCGCACGGCGGTGACGCCGTCGTCGTCCGTGCCCAGCACCTCGTCCACGACGTGGTTCCAGACGATCTCGATCTTCGGGTTGTCGAAGGCCCGCTGCTGCATGATGCGGGACGCCCGGAGGGCATCCCGCCGATGGACCAGGGAGACCCGCGCCGCGTATTTGGCCAGGTGCGTGGCTTCTTCGATGGCGGAGTCGCCCCCGCCGACGACCACCAGCGGGCGCTGGCGAAACCGCGGCAAGGCCCCATCGCATACCGCGCACGCGCTGACGCCGCGATTCTTGAAGCGCTCTTCCGACGGCAGTCCCAGATAGTTGGCCCGCGCGCCGGTCGCCACAATCAACGTATGTGTCTCGATCGTCTCCCCCTCGCGCGCCATGACCCGAAACGGCCGGCTCTCCAGATCGACGTCGACGACGTCGTCGGTGATGATGCGGGTCCCGAAGTTGACCGCCTGCTGACGCATCAGTTCCATCAACTCGGGGCCCGTGACGGCGTGCACGTGTTCATCGATGCCGGGAAGTCCCTGGAGCCGGGCGGGGTCGAGCGCGCTGGAGAGGAACGTGTCCAGGCGGCCGGCCGGAAAACCGGCGTAGTTCTCCACTTCCGTGGTCAAGGCCAGTTGCCCCAGCGGCAGGGTTCCCTGCAGCCGGTTCTCCTCGGTAATCGCTCCCTCGAAGACGAGCGGATTGAGGGCGGCTCGCGCCGCGTAGATGGCAGCCGACCAGCCGGCCGGACCGCTCCCAATGATCACAACTTGTTCCGCCACCCGTCGATTTCCTTTCTGTCCTTGGCGACAAACGGGGTCGCGCAGCTTGCGCTCGGCGCCGTGTGTCAAACGAGAAGCCGACACCCGCACGTCGAGTGCCGCTGGCCAGCGCCGCCGCCACATTATAGGGGATCTCGCCGGAGGCGGTAGCATCAGTGGGCGTCGATCGGCCCCACGATCTGGATGGCCTTCTGGCCCTTGAGCGCTCCCGGCCAGGCCCGGAACTTGGTCACGCCCTCGACAGCCAGCTCCAGCGGTTCACGCACATCCTTCTCGGTCGTGACGATGTCCCCCACACGGAGCCCGAGCAGGTCGGCCGTGGTGATCCGCGACCGCGCCAGCGTGGCGACCACCTGGACCACGGCGCCCTCGAGTCGCTTGCCGACCAGCTGCACGCTTTCCTCGGTGGCCGCCGCCTGGGAATACGTCACCCAGTTGTTCGTGGTCAGCTTGTTGCCGATGCGTTCAAGGGCGTTGAAGGGGATGCAGAGGTTCATCATGCCCCGGACTTCCCCCAGGGTGATTTCGAAACTGATCAACACCACGACTTCATTGGGGGGCACGATCTGGACCAGTTGCGGATTGCTTTCGACGCGTTCGACTGCGAACTCCAGCGGGAGGATGTTGGCCCAGGCTCGCTGCAGATCGTGCAGGAACAGGCTCGTAATCCGGCGCACGAGCCGCAGTTCGATCTCGGTCAGCGCGCGCCGCGCAATGACACCCGACTCGCGCCCGCCCCCCAGCAGCCGGTTGATGATCGGGTAGAGAATGGACGGGTTGATGTCCAGGATCAGGTTGCCCTCCAGCGGCCGGGCGGTCAACAGGTTGAAGCAGGTCGGGTTTTCCAGGCTGAAGACGAACTCGCTGTACGTCAACTGGTCGACGCTGGTCAGCTTCACCTCGACGATGCTCCGCAGCAGGGCGGAGAGTTCCGCGCCGAAGTTGCGGCCGAAGCCCTCGTGGAGCGACTGCAGGGCCCGCATCTGTTCCTTGCCGACGCGCTCAGGCCGCTTGAAGTCGTACGGCGTGATCTTCTCCCGCGTGCGCCCCGTCACGGCACTCAACGGCGTCACCGCCTGGGCCGCCGCCGGCTGATGCTTGGTCTCCATCGCGTTGAGCAGACTCTCGACCTCGGCCTGACTGAGCACTTCCTCGCTCATGCCTCACTCCGTTTCGCACCTCGGCACTAACTCCGGACCTGTCCCTCTCCATAGACGACGTACTTGTAGCTGGTCAGTTCCTCCAGGCCGCACGGGCCGCGCGCGTGGAATTTGTCCGTGCTGATACCGATCTCGGCCCCCAGGCCGAACTCGCCGCCGTCGTGGAATCGCGTGCTGGCGTTGATCATCACGGCCGCACTGTCGACGGCTGCCGCGAACCGGCGCGCCGCCACCAGGTCACGCGTGACGATGGCGTCCGTGTGGTGCGAGCCGTAGCGGTTGATGTGGTCGATCGCCGCCTCCAGGGACGGGACCACGCACACCGAGATGCACGGGCCCAGGTACTCGGTGCGGAAGTCCTCTTCCGTCGCCGGCTGGGCGTCCGGCACCAGGCGGCACGTCGCCGCGTCACCCCGGATCTCGACGCCGCGCCGCCGCAGTTCCGCCGCCAGCACCGGCAGGTAGTCTCCGGCGACCCGCTCATGCACCAGCAGCGATTCGCAGGCATTGCACACGCCCATCCGCTGGCACTTCGCGTTGATCAGGATCGTAATGGCCATCGACAGCTCGGCCGCCGCGTCCACATACACATGACAGTTGCCGTCGTAGTGTTTGATCACCGGCATCGTGGCCTCCCGGGCCACGCGCTGAATCAAGCTGGTACCCCCGCGCGGAATGGCCACATTGATGTACTGGGACAGCCGCAGGAAGTGGCCGACTGCGGCGCGATCGGTGGTGGCCACCAGCTGCACGGCGTCTTCCGGCAGTTCGAGCCGCGCGGCCGTGCTGCGCAACAGCGTCACCAGGGCGTCACTCGAATGCCGCGCCTCCTTGCCGCCCCGCAGGATCACCGCATTGCCGCTCTTGAGACAAATCGCCGCCGCATCCACCGTGACGTTCGGCCGCGATTCGTACACGAAGAAGACCGTCCCGAGCGGCACGCGCACCTTGGCCACGTGCAGACCGTTGGGACGGACGGTGGCCGAGACGGTCGCCCCGATCGGATCCGGCAGAGCCGCGATCGCCTCCAGCCCGCGCGCCATGTCGGCGATCCGTGCCTCGGTCAATCGCAGCCGATCCACCTGGGCCTCGGTCAAGCCAGACCCGGGCGCCGCCGCCAGATCCCGCGCATTGACCGTCAGCAAGTGCGCTGTCTGGTCCCGCAGGGCCGCCGCGGATTCCACGAGCCATCGATCCTTGATGCCGCTGCGCACGTCGCCCAGCCGCCGCGCCGCGTCCGCCGCGCGGCGCGCGACGTCCACGCAGTAGGCCTCCAGATTCAGGATGTCGTCCGCCGTCATCGTGCCCGCCTCACCGGCCAGATCGCGTCCCATTCCGCCTCCGCCGGCCATCCCAGAGTCCGGAACGGCCGGAGTATCCTTCAATCGGCCCTGTGCGTCAATGCCGCTCGAGCGGTTTTGACCCGCCCGCGCCGTGTCGCAACAGGTTTGTGCACAATACGTTACGCGTGCCTGTCGGCCGCCGGTGCGGCAGCGTCCAGGCCTCCCGTCGCCGCAAAGAGCCGCAGCGCCTGCCGCACCGGGCCCACGTCGTGGACCCGCAACACCTGCACGCCGCGCGCCGCCAATGCCAGGCAAACACCCACAGTGGCTGCGGTGCGGTCGGCCTGTTTGTCCCCCAGCACATGCGCAAGGAACCCCTTGCGCGACGGGCCGACCAGGAGCGGACACCCGAGCAACAGAAACCGATCTGCCTGACGCAACAGCGTCAGGTTATGCTGGTGTGTCTTGCCAAACCCAATCCCGGGATCGAGGCAGATCCGCTGAGGATCGATGCCGGCCGCCAGGAGCGCGTCACGGCGCTGGCCGAGATACCTGGCGATGTCCGCCACGACGTCGCGGTAGTGAGGATGATCCTGCATCGTGGCCGGCGTGCCCTGCATGTGCATCGCACATACGCCGCAGCGGGTTTCCGCGGCCAAGGGAACCATGTCCGGGTCCCCGGTCAGTCCCGTCACGTCGTTGATCACCTCGACACCGCAAGCCAAGGCTTCCCGTGCCACCGCCGCCTTCGAGGTGTCGATCGACATGGGCAGCGTCGTTTCCCCGCGCAGCTGTTCGATCACCGGCATCACGCGCCGCAGCTCGTCGGCGCGCGAGACGGGCGTGGCGTAAGGCCGCGTGCTTTCACCGCCGATGTCCAGCAGATCGGCGCCCTGCGCGATCAGCTGCCGTGCGTGGCGCACGGCGGCGCTGGTGTCGAAATAGCTGCCGCCGTCCGAAAAGCTGTCCGGCGTGACGTTGACGATGCCCATGACCAGCGGCCCGCGGTCGCACCGGAGCGTGGTGGTGCGCAGTCGCCACACGGTGGCGCGCGGGAGAGGTGGGAGGGGATCGGCGAACATAGCCTGGAGCTTAGCAGCGCCCGCGCGGCGTTGCCAAGTCGTCCGGCGGCGCTGACCCGCGGCCCTGGCGCCCCGCCGAGCCGTGTCGCACGGCGGTCACCAGTTCGGGGACTCCATTTCCGACACGATTTGGGCGGCGAGACGTCGGATCACGGCCTGTTCGGCGGTCGTGACCGACTGTCCGGCTTCCACGACGAAGTTGTCCCCCAGCGAGATGACGCTCTGCGTCAGAATGCGGCCACCGTTGTCGATCCACGTGATGTGCACTGCGGTAGAAAAGAGCAGGTTGCGCGGTTCGTCGTTCACGTTTTCGGAGATGACGCGCTTGTGATCGGCCAGCAGCCGTCCGGTGAGGACGCTGTCGGCCAGCGGATCGCTCACCACCTTGTACGGCGTGCGGAGTTCGATTTCCTTGATCACGGCCTCGGTGAGCCACTCCCCCACGTCCGGCCGCAGACTCTCCGACTGGAAGACTGGGACATGGACCGTCTTGATTTCGGTGCGGTAGAGGGTGCGGGTGCCGAGCTGATAGCCGGCGCAGCCGCCGGCCGCGCAGATGCAGCACAGGACTGCGAGCCACGCGTGAGACAGCCCATCGGTATAGCCGGGTCCGCGGAGCATGTCAGCGCCTCTTGGCGTTACTGGGCGAGGTGGCCAACAGCGGCTTGGTCGGGTCGGCATCCGGAAACAGGTTCACGAGCCACGTGAGCCGTTGGGGCGGCACACGGGGTTTGCCGGCGATGCGTTGGATCTCTTCGCGCGCCGAGTCGGCAAACGGCGTGTCGCCGAAGTCCTGGACAACCGTATCGAAGTAGATGCGGGCCGCACCGTACTCCTGGCGCCGCGCATAGTACTGGGCCAACCGCCATTCTCGTTCCGCCAGCAGATAACGCACCTCGCGCGCGGCACGGTCCAGTTCCTCCTGCTGCTGCCGCGCCTCGTGCGGGAACTGCCGCCGCACCTGCTGAATCAGCTTCTCCGTCTCCTCCAGCGCCGTGCCCGTGTAGTTCGCGCCGCGATACCCGCGCAGTTTGGCCTGAATGCCGAGGTAGTGGGCGTGAAACTGATGTTCGCTGCTGGGGAAATGGGTGCGCACATCCGAGTAGTATTGATCGGCCTTCTCGAAATCACCTTTCACGAAGTGCGCGTTGGCCGCCGCCATCGTGGCATCGTCGGCCAGCTTGCCGGTGGGATCGTCCAACCGCATGCGGTCATAGATGCGTACCGCGTGGCCGAACGTTCCGGACCAGGGGATGGCCGGGTCCGTCAGGTTGATGGGCCACTTCAGCGTCTCCGGGTCGTCGTGGAGCTTGAGCCAGTACTGGGCAATCAGGAAGCGGCGGGCGCCGACGAGGTCCAGGTAGCGGGTGTTCGGGTACTTCTTGAGCAGTTGTTCGAAGTGGTGGTTCGCCTTCACGTAGTGATCCGCGAAGAACTGGCTCTCACCGGCCCGGAACAGCGCATCTTCTTCCAGGGCGGAGTCTGGCCAGCGCGTGGCTGCCGCCGCGAATTTCTCGGCCGCCTCAACGAACCATCCGCGCACGTCGGCCTGTGCGTCGCCGTCCCGCTGCTCCACCGCCTGACGGTAGAGCTCTTCCCCCTCTCCATACAGCTGCCGGGCGATGGCGCGATTGGGCCCGCGTCCGGTGAGTCGTCGGACGGTGGCGCCGATCTGTGCCGGGGCGAAGTCCTGGAGTTTGAGCGGCGGCTGCTCAGGTTCTGCCTCGGCCTCGTCCAGCACCTCATCCGCCGCGGCCACGCCGCGCACGACGGGTGCGGTCGCGGTCGGTGTGCTGGTGGAAGTTGAGCCACTGCGATCGGTCACCAGCGCGCATCCGCCGGCGGCCGTTGCCAGCCAGAGCACGAGAAGCTGTTGGTGCCTGTGCATCGGGGACATCCTTGTCCGTCTCGGTTCCGTCATCGGGTCGCGTGACCCAGCAGGCCCAGATACGCATGCATTCGCGGCCGGTGATCCAGCAGGCGACAGACGTACTGGTTCAGGACCCCGCGCAGTTCGCCGCACGTGCGCGCGTCCCAGGTTACGTCGCGCCAGGTGTCCGAGTCGCAGGCCGCAAACTGACGCAGCACCTGGATCGTTGCCGCGGTGACGCTCACGACCTGGCGATGGCCCGGCCGGCAGGCCGGGCACAACAGGCCGCCTGCGGCCAGCGCGAAGGGGTGCCGGCCGGCCAGCGCGATCGGCTGGCCACACGCGGCACAGCCGCCCAGGGCCGGCAAGTGCCCCAGCAGGCGCAGCGCCGTCATCTCAAACCTCAACACCACCCGTGCCAGTTCCGTCGCGCCCTCCAACTCACTTAAAGCCGCATCGGCCGCCTCATACAGGTCCGGCTGCGGATCGCCCTCATCCGTCAACTCACGCAATAACTCGGCCACATAGTAGGCGGCGTACAACCGCGACAGGTCCCGCTGTGCATTGCGGAATCGCCGCTCCAGCTTGGCCTCGGTCAGCAGGTCCAGCGTCTCGGCTGATTTGTGGAGGAACACTATGCGACAGACGGCCAGCAGGTCAAGAGCAGACTCGAACGAGCTCTTGGGACGCCGGGCTCCTTTGGCTAAGGCCCCCACCTTACCGAAATCGCGGGTGAAGAGCGTGACGACACAGCTCGTTTCGCTGAATTCCACCACACGCAGCACGATCGCCAGAGTCTTTTCGCTTGCCATGTTCCTGCTCCCGGGACACGTACGCCCCGGAGCACGCACCACGTTACCGGTCCGGCTGCTGCATCAGTTCGAGGCGGATGCGTTCCACGCGGCGTGGCGTGGCCTTGAGCACCGTGAAGCGGATCGCCTCCTGCTGGATCACCTCGCCGAGCCCGGGGATCTTGCCGGCGGCGTGGATCACCAGTCCCGCGACGGTGTCGAATTCCTCGGATTCCGGCAGCGCCAGGCCGAACTCCTCGTTCAGCTCGTCCACATGTACCCGTCCGTCGACCTCGATCGTGGACGCGTCGATCCGGATCAGGTCCACCTCCTCCTCCTCATCCGATTCGTCGGCGATTTCACCGACGATTTCCTCCAGCGCATCTTCGATCGTGACGACGCCAGCCACCGCCCGGTACTCGTCCACCACAATGGCCATGTGGCTGCGGGTGCGGCGGAACTCCCGCAACAGATCGTCCACTGCCTTGGTCTCGGGCACAAACCACGGTTCACGCAACAGCGGTCGCAGGGCATTGCGGGGCGTGCCGGCCGTCTGGCACAGCTCGGCCAGCAGGTCCTTCACGTACAGGATGCCGACCACATTGTCCAGCGATCCCTCGTACACGGGCAACCGGGTGCGCCCGACCTCGGTGACGAACCGCAGCATGTCGGGCCAGCTCATGGCCAGGTCAATCGCGTCGACGTCGCTGCGCGGCGTCATGATTTCGGAGACATCCACATCCGCCAGCTCGATCACGCCCTCGATCATCTCCCGCGCATCGGCCTCCAGCAGGCCGTCCCGCAGGCCGGCCGACACGATGGTGCGAATCTCATCTTCGAAGGCCTCCTCCTCATCTTCGGCCGCGGCCGACTGTCCGGCCAGTCGATGGGCCAGCACGTTGCAGGCGCGCGCGGCCCAGGTCACGGGCCACAGACTGCGGGCCAACCCTCGCCAGAGCGACCACGTGTGGTAGAGGAAGGGCGCCGACCAGACCTGCACCACGGCCCAGGGGATCCAGATGGTGACCGCCATCAGCAGCGTGACAGTCACGACGGCCACCGTGACCGGCACCCGCACATCGGGCGTCGCGTGCGGTGAGTACCCGCACCACCAGCTGGTCGCGGCGAAGACGACGAGCAGCGTGCCGACAAGTTCCAGGGATTCCGCCGCCAGCGCCACGGCGGCGTGGCGATCGAGCACCTCGTCGAACAGTCCCTGGCGGTTGCGGCGGCGGCAGTACCGTTCCAGGTCACGGCGCGAGAACTCGTGCAGGACTTTCGCGCCGCTGGCGGCAAAGCCCCCCAGCGCCAGGCCGAACACCCCGCACCACACGCACCATGAGGACATCACCGTCACGCGCCTCCTGCCGTCGGGCGCTGCGTCACCTCGTGCCCCCGCGACACCCCGCATTGTTTCAGATAGTGGTCCTCGGCACAACGCATCGCGCTGCGCGCCGCCGGCGTCTGGTCGTCCCAACCGACCAGGTGCAGCAGACCATGAATCACGTACAACAGCAGCTCGTGGTCCGGCGGCCACCCGTAGCGGGCCGCCTGCGCCCGGGCCGTCTCGCCACTGACTACGATCTCACCCTCAAGCAGGTCCGACGACCGCTCCAGGACGAAACTCAGCACGTCCGTCGCGTAATCGTGCTGCAGAAACTGGCGATTGAGGCGGTGGATTGTGTCGTCGTCCACGATCGCGATGCTGATGTGGCAGGTGGACGGCCCGTGGTCGCGCACAATCGCGACCGCCACCCGCTCGAGAAGTGCCGCATCCACGTCCGTGGCGGTCTGCTGATCGGCGACCTCGATGTCCATCATGGCTCAGGCCGTCTGCTGCTGGTCGGGGTACTTGACGCGGGCATGGTACACCGCCGTGAGCGACTTGATCAGGCTTTCCTGGATGCGCCGCAGCTCCTGCAGCGTGATCCCGCAGTCGTCGAACTGCCCATCCAAAAGGCGCTTCATCGCCAGCGATTCGATCAGGTTCTCGATCCGCGCCGGTGTCGGGTCAACCAGCGTGCGACTGGCACTTTCGGCCGCATCGGCCAGCATCAGGACGCCCGCCTCGCGCGTCCGCGGCTTGGGGCCCGGATAGCGGTAGCTGCTTTCCGGCACCACATCGCCGTCGGCCACGTTCTCCGATTGCCGCGCCGCCTGCTGGTAGAAGTACTCGACCAGCGTCGTGCCGTGATGCTGTTCAATGAAATCGATGATCGGCTGCGGCAGATGGTGCTGACGGGCCAGGTCCGCGCCGTCCTTGACGTGCGCAATGATCACCAGCGTGCTCATGGCCGGGAGCAACGACTCGTGGCGATTCACATCCCGTCCCTGGTTCTCCACGAAATAGCCCGGCTTGAACATCTTGCCGATGTCGTGGAAATACGCCCCCACGCGGACCAACAGGCCGTTGCTGCCAATCGACTCGGCCGCCGCTTCGGCCAGCGAGGCGACATTGATGGAATGATTGTACGTGCCGGGCGCACGCCGGGCCAGTTCCTGCAGCAGGGGATGCGCCGCGTCGCCCAGTTCGAGCAGGCTGATGTCTGTCTGGACCCCGAACAACCGTTCGATGAACGGCAGCAAGCCCGTCATGATCAAGGCCGCGAGGACGGCCGTGAAGCCGTGCCACACGGCACCCGGGAGGAGCGGCAGGACGGCGAACGGCCCCGCGGCGGTCCAGCCGTTGCCGATGCTCCCCGCCGCGCTGTGCCAGGTACCCAGCGGCTCGCCAATGAGCAGGCCGATGCCGATGGTCGTCAGCACGGCGACCAGTCCCGCGCCCAGGCCCACGTAGATCAGCTTCGTCCGGCTTCGCACGCGGTTGAGCAGCAGGACGGCGGTCAGCGCCGTGGCCAGCATGAGCACGAACTCGGCCAGACCCATGCCCAGCGCGAGGCAGAGCGTCAACGCCATCACGCCGGTCAGCAGGAGCGCTCCCTGTCGCGAAAACGCGATGGAGATCGTCATGCTGAAGAGCAGCAGCGGGATCACTTCCGCCTGCCACAATTCCCCCGTGCAGAGGCGCCCGAGCCCGACCGTGACCACCGCGGCCGCCAGCAGCGATACGAGTCGTCGCACCTCCGACGTCCAGGCCCGCTGATACGTCACCGCGTACACGCCGCAGAACACGAGCATGGCCGCGTACATGCTGAGACTCGCCACGGAAAACGTGACGCGGTCCAGGGGACTCATCTGCTGGACCAGCGCCGCGTGCTCGCGCCGCAACACCTCCAGCTTGTCGGGCGTCATCCGCTGGCCGCCGGTGACGAGCTTGTGCCCGGGCAGGTACTCTTGCTGCGCGACAATACTCGGCAACAGCTCCGCGTACTCGCGTTGCGTGGCCTCGTTGTCCAGCGTCAGCGTCTTCGGCAGTCCCTGCCGGACCAGCGCGTGACTCACGACCTCAGCCAGAAACTCGGCGTCGGCGCCCGGCAGCTTGGCCTGCGCAAACTCCTCGGCCAGGCGCGTCTTCAACTCGGTCGCGACCTCCGCCATGCGGACTTTCTTGACGTCCACCAGCTGGGCAAAGCCGGGCTTTCCCAACGGATACACCTTGACCGCAATCTGGCTGCCCTCCTCCGGAGGATGTCCCAGCTGCTCCAGCAGCCCGGTTTCCTCGATCTGCTCGAAGGCGCGCTGCACCGCCCGCGCGAACAAGGTCAGATCCGGGTCCTCCTGCAGGGACGTCTTGAGGCGTGCGAACGTCGTGACGCTGCGCGCCTGCCGCTGCTCGTCCGACTCGTCCGCGGAGGCTTTCGGCAGGAACTCGTTCCACAATGCCGGCTCCACCTGCTCGACGGTTTCCGGCGCCAGGACCTGGAACATGCGACTCTTCAGGGCCGATCGCAGCTCCTTGAGCGGCCGATCGTCGTGCACATACGTGCACGCCATCTCGCTCCGCTTCTGCTTCCGCTGCTGCTCCGTCGCCGCGGGATCCGGGACGCTGAACGCCACGCGCGCACAGATGTCGCGACTCGGCAGATGTCCCACGCGGTATCCGAACGGAGGCGCCCACCCGGCGGTAATGCCCCACATGCAGATCGCCGCCACGGCGCACAAGCCGATCCGCAGCAGCACTTCCGACCGCTGCAGATGGCCCAGCGTGCGTGCCAGCCGACCCGGCGGCAGGGCCAGCGACGCAACATGATCCGAGCGGGTGATGCGGGAGTGGGTGGACATGACGGGGCCCGTGCCGGGGAGGGATCAACGCCGCGCTTTGGGCGAGCGGCGTCGTGGTTTCTCTTCGTACGCTTGCACAATTTCCTGAACCAGCCGGTGCCGGACGATGTCCGATTCGTCCAGCTCCACAATGCTCACCCCCCGCAGGCCCTGTAGACGCCGGACCGCGTCCACCAGGCCGCTACGCGTCGTCGACGGCAGGTCCACCTGCGTCACGTCGCCCGACACGACCATCCGCGAGCCCTCACCCATGCGCGTCAGAAACATCTTCATCTGCGCCACCGTGGTGTTCTGTGCTTCGTCGAGTATCACGAACGCCTCGTTGAGCGTGCGGCCGCGCATGTAGGCCAGCGGCACCACCTCGATCACGTCACGCTCCATGTGACTCTTGATCAATTCGTAGTCCATCATTTCGTGCAAGGCGTCCAGCAGCGGCCGCAGATAGGGGTTGATCTTCGCCTGCAGGTCGCCCGGCAAGTAGCCCAGACTCTCCCCCGCCTCCACCGCCGGCCGGACCAGCACGATCCGCCGGATGTCGCGCCGCCGCAGACATTCGACGGCCATCGCCACCGCCAGGTACGTTTTGCCGGTCCCCGCCGGCCCGACCGCGAAGACCAGCTCGTGACTGCGAATGGCCGCCACGTACCGCGCCTGCCCCGCCGTCCGCGGCCGGATCTGCCGCGAGGCATTCGGGACCTCGATCGCGGGCTGGGGCGCCGCCACGCCATTGGCCCCCGACACCTGCGCCAGGATCTGCCGCACATCATCTACGGCCAACGGACCCCGCCGCTCGGCCAGCTGTTTGAGCTCCTCCAACGCCTTCGTGGCTTTGGCGACCGCGCGGTCATCCCCGGCGACATGGATCTCGCCGTCGCGGTGCGTGATCGCTACGCCCAAGCTGTTGCGAATAGCCCGCAAATGCTGATCGCGAACCCCAAACACGGACAACGCCAACTGGGGCTCGCCAAGCGATATCGTTGCTTCTGTCATCACTTCAACTATAGCGAATGTCCAGCTCCCCGGACCAGACACCCACCCCGCGCGGCCGCTGCCGGTAGGTCGGGTGACGCCGTTGGCGCAGGCCAGGCGTAGCTCGCCCGGTGCCCCCTCTCACCCCACCGCAGCCGATCGCTCGCTCAGTCCCGTTCACGCGCATGACCTCACCGAGGGCCGATCAGCCCACCGGCCCAACAGGCGTAGGCGGCCGGCGCGGCGAGGGTCAGCGAGTCGGCCAGGTCCAAGACACCCCCCAATCCCGGCAGCCAGGTGCTGGAGTCCTTGCGGTTTGCATCACGTTTGAGCAAGGACTCTGCCAGGTCACCGGCCAGACCGGCGACGGCCAGGATGGTCGCGTAGAGCAGCCAGCCCCAGAGCGGACCAACACGGCCCGGCTCGGCGACCAGCTCTGGCACGACCCAGGCATAACACAGCCCACCCGCGAACCACGCGGCCGCGAGCCCGCCCGCGACGCCCTCCCAGGTCTTCTTCGGACTTAATACCGGCGCCAGCCAATGGCGGCCCAGGGCCCGGCCCACGAAGTAGGCCCCCGTATCCGAACATTTCACGATGAGGATCACGGACAGCAGCGCGGCCATGCCCCAGCGGGCATCGTGCCACAACCGCAGGCTGACGAGGAAGCTGATGAGCCAGCCGGCGTAAACGATGGCCAGCGTCGAACGTCCCAGCCGGGCAGTGGCCTGACCCGGCTGCGTGAACTGGTGCATCTCGACCGCGAAGACCGCTACGATCGCCACCAGCACACCCGTTGCGGCCCAGGTCACACTGCCACCCGGCACACCCGGTGCGCCCGGCGCAGCGGCGAGGAGCCCCCACAGCGGGGTGGCCGCCAAGACAACGGGCAGGGACACCCCCGCATAGAGTATCCCGGCGATCGGCCGGTCCAAACGGTCACGCCACAGGTCCAGCAGCTCACGGGCCATGAGGTGCGAAATGAGAATCGCACAGGGGAGCAGCCAGATCCCGGGCAGCGACCCGGCCCAGCGCCAGTCCGCATACAGCAGGCCCGTCAGACCGGTCAGGAGCACGCTGGCCGAAAGCACGCGGAGCTTGAGCACGATGTCAGGTCCCTCTTCTCAGGTTGTCCGGCCGCGGTTTGACCGCGCCGGAGCGCTGCGGCGCGCGGGTCACGAGCGACCGATGCCGCCGAACCGCCGATCACGTCGGACGTAGGCGCGGATCGCTTCGTACAGGTCTTCGGTCCGGAATTCCGGCCAGCAGCGTTCGGTCACCCACAGCTCGGCATAGCTGATCTGCCACAGCAGGAAGTTGCTGACGCGCATTTCGCCGGCCGTGCGAATCAGCAGGTCCGGGTCCGGGCGACCTGCCGTGTACAGGTGGGCGGCAATCGTCTCTTCGCAGATCGCGTCGGGTGCCAGTTCGCCAGTCTGGACCCGCTGGGCGATGGCCCGCACGGCATCAACCATTTCCCCGCGTCCGCCGTAGTTGATGGCCAAGCACAACCGCATGCCGGGGTTCCCGGCCGTCAGGTCGATCGTGCGGTCCATTTCGTCCAGCACGCGCGGGGGGATGCCGGTCCGCCGTCCGATGACTTCCACCACGATCCGCTGCTGCATGATCGTGCCCCGCTCTTCGATCATGTACTGTTCCAGCAGGTGCATCAGGAACTCAAGTTCCTCCGGAGGCCGTTTCCAGTTCTCGCTCGACAGACAGAACAGCGTGAGTTGTTCCAGGCCCAGTTGCGTGCACTGCTCGACCGTGCGGCGCACGCTGGCAACCCCGCGCCGATGGCCTTCGATGCGTGGCAGGTTCTGACGCTGGGCCCAGCGTCCATTGCCATCCATGATGATCGCGACGTGACGCGGCCGTTGCGCCCGCGGTACGTCGTGCAGCGGATGTTCGGAATCGAAAGCCGGGGTAGCAGAGTCGCTGGCCATGGCTATCGCGCCGCAGGCGGCAGGTCCAGGATCGTCTGGGACCGGGCGGGGCCCACCGAGAGGATCTCGACCGGCACCCCGACCAGTTCGCTGATGCGAGCGATCAGCCGCCGCGCACCGGCGGGCAACTGCTCCAGCCGTGTCATCTGCGACACATCCTGCTGCCAGCCCGGCCAGGTCTCGTACACCGGCACAACGCGTCGCAGATCCTCGATCTGGCTGGGCACGTGCGTGATGCGTTCGCCGTCCAACTCGTAGGCCACGCAGACCCGGATCTCCGGGAGGTGGCTGACGACGTCGAGCATCATCAGTGCCAGCCCATCGACACCGCTCAACCGCGCGGTGTAGCGGACCGCCACGGCGTCGAACCAGCCGCACCGTCGCGGCCGCCCGGTCGTCGTGCCGTACTCACGACCCAGTTCGCGAATCTGGTGCCCGGTGGGATTGTCCTGTTCGGTCGGGAACGGACCTCCCCCCACGCGCGTCGTATAGGCTTTCGCCACGCCGTAGACCTTGGTGATCCAGCGGCCGGGCACGCCGGCCCCGGCCGAGACCCCGACGCCGGAACTGTTGCTGCTGGTGACAAACGGGAAGGTGCCGTGATCGATGTCGAGCAGGGAGCCCTGGGCGCCCTCGTAGAGCACATGTCGATCCGCTTCGACCGCGTCCAGCAAGTAGGTCGTCGTATCGCCGATCATCGGCGCCAACTGCGCGCCGTAGTCGCGATAGGTCCGATAGATCAGCTCCGCATCGAGGTCCTCAGCCGTGAGGGCCTCGCGGTATCCCTCCAGCGCGCGGCGCTTGAACGCCACGACCTGTTCGATGCGTTCGCGGAAGTGCTGGCTGACCAGATCGCCCAGGCGGATGGCGGCCAGTCGTCCGTACTTGTCGCGGTAGCAGGGGCCAATGCCGCGGAGCGTCGTGCCGATGCTCTCGCCCACGATCTTATCGGTGTTCAGGGCCCGGTCTTCGGCGATGTGCCAGGGGAACACCACGTGCACGCGCGGGCTGATCAGCAACCGGTCAGCGACCGGAATGCCGCGCCCGGTCAAGCCGGCGATTTCGTCAAGCACGACGGCTGGATTGAACACCACGCCCGGCGTGATCAGGTTCATCACGCCGGGGGTCAGAATGCCGCTGGGAATCTGGTGCAGCTTGTAAGTCTCACGACCAATCACCACGGTGTGCCCGGCGTTGGCTCCCCCCTGGTACCGCACGACGATCGCCACCTGGAATTGTTCGGCCAACAGGTCGACGATCTTCCCCTTGGCTTCGTCGCCCCACTGCAATCCAATGACGCTGGTTCCTGGCACGTTGCTCGCCTCCGCTGGAGCGGCTGCCACCGGGACTGGGGTGCGCAGCTGCGCCCAAGCCGGTCAGTCTACGTACAACCGCCGGGACCGGTCAACTACGGGCGGTGCCTCCCGGCCGCGGCGGGGCGGCGAACTGCCGGCAGTATTCATAGAGCACCATGGCGGTGGCGGTGGCGACGTTGTAACTGTAAGGGAGCCCAAACACCGGAATCTCCACCACCTCATCCAGCCGTTCCAGGACGGCCGGCTCCAGTCCCGCCCGTTCGTGCCCCACCACCAGGACGGTGCGCGGACGAAACGGAAACTGGTACACGCAGCGGGAGCGATTGGTCTGCTCCAGGCCCACCAGCTGAAACCCCGCCGCGCGCAGACGGGTCAAGACCGGGGCAAGTGACCGATGCCGCTCAATTGCCACCTGGTCAGCGCCGTCCCGGGCAATCTTGCGATCCACCGTCGCGTGTCCGCAGGCGATCATCCGCCGCACTCCGCAGGAACTCGCCACGCGCACGATCCGCGACAGGTTGACGTTGCTCCGCAGCGGTGGGCAGGCAATCACCAGTTCGCACGCGTCCGGCAGTGCGACGGGTGGCCGGTGCCGCTCGTGGACGAATTCACCCATCCTCCCCTCGCCCGCTCAGCCACTGCCGCCTGCCGCAACGAGTGACTCGTTAGTGTCACAACCGCCTCGGGTCGCCGGCCGCACGCAGGGGCCGCCCGGCGGCGCTGCGCACCTCCGTCGGCTCCCCGGCGACGCGTCATTCAGACGCGCTCGGCCTCGCGACGGAAGGTCAACACGAAGTCGCCCAGGCGGACCCGCGGCTCGTCACCCGATGCCCGACCGGCCACCAGGTTCAGCACCTCCGTGAAGCGGTCGGGCAACACGCGGTAGAAATTGTGCTTGCCGTCCCGCCGACAATCAAGCAGCCCGTCTCCGCGCAGCAGCGCCAGGTGATGGCTGACGGCGGGTTGGCTCAACCGCAGTAAATCACACAGCGTCCGCACGTTCAACTCGCCCTTCTCCAGCAGGAACAGGAGGATGCGCAGACGCGTTTCGTCCGCCAAGAGCTTGAACCAGCGCACGAGCTCCTTGGTCAGTGCATCGGCGGGGTCCGCTTCCGGCGCGCCCGCCAGCGTCGTCGCCGCGGGATTGGCCAACGAACCGCGGCTGGACGCCGAGAACGCCGTACGAGAAAGCATTGTGGCCATCGATCTGCCGTGATCAGGCCTCGCCAGGCCTGCCCTATTATCGCCCGCGGCCACCGTTCCGGCCTGACCGCCGCACCCGTGGGGAACGACCTCACGCATGCCGCGCGTCACAGCCCGGGAGCGTTGTTCGCCGCCGCGAATTTCGACCCGTGAACAACTGGAATCAGCTACGCAGATGAGTGTCGGAGAAGCAACGACCGCGCCGACGTGGCCGCGCGTGTCAGGCGCCCGCGCCGCACCGCCCCGGTTACCCGCTCAATGCCAGAGCATTCCGCCTATACGCGCCCGCTTCCCTTGGCGACATTCTAAACCTGTTTTCCCCAAGTTGAATACGCGGAAGCCAGAATTTGGCAGAAAAAGCGCGCAGCGCGCGGCCCGGAAAGGGGGTGCCATAACCGCGAACCAACCCCTCCCGGGACCGGGAATCCGAGAGCGGACATCGGTTCCCCCGCGGCGTGCCGCGAAACGCACCGGACCACGCGCCCGATAAGGCCAGCCCGCTCAGCGTTTTGTCCCAGCGGAGAATTGGGGTGGCCGGGCACGAACGAAGTGCGCCCCCAGCCGCGACGGCGGGGGACGAGCTGACGCTCGACCCCAGCCACCCCACCCCAAAATCAAGCCTGGACGAGGCACTAGCTGGCCATGGCCAGCGCCAGATCCTCCGCGGCGCTCTGGCCCGTGAGACGCAGGTCGAACTTCTCCTGCAGGATCCGGAACACGTTGGGGCTGACGAAGCCCGGCGGACACGGCCCGATCGTCACGCCCTTGATGCCGAGCGCCAGCAGCGTGAGCAGCACGGCGACCGCCTTCTGCTCGAACCAGGACACCACCAGCGTCAGGGGCAGGTCGTTGACGGAGCACTGGAACGCCTCGGCCAGGGCCGACGCGACGCGAATCGCCGAATAGGCGTTGTTGCACTGCCCCATGTCGAGCAGGCGGGGCAACCCGAGCAACTCGCCGTAGTCGTAATCGCGGATCCGGAACTTGCCGCAGCCGAGCGTCAAGATGAACGAATCGGCGGGGGTCGCCTGCGCGTAGTCGCTGAAATAGTTGCGTCCCGGCTCGGCGCCGTCACACCCGCCGATCACGAAGAACCGGCTGATCTTGCCGGCCTTCACCGCCTCGACGATCGTACCGGCCAGTCCGAGGATCACGTCGTGATGAAACCCGACCGTGGTTTCCGTAACCGGGGTCGCGGGCAGCGGCGGGCACTGCCGGGCCTTGGCGATGACCTGGGAGTAGTCGTCGTTGACGATGCGGGTGCCACCCGGCACGGCCGTGCAGCGCGTCGTGAAGAGCCGATCGGCGTACGCGGCGCGCGGGATCAGCACGCAGTTGGTCGTGGCCACCGTCGGGCCGCGGAAGCGTTCGAACTCAGTCTTCTGCTTCTGCCACGCCCCGCCATAGTGGCCAGCCAGGTGCGGATGGTCGCGCAGGATCGGGTACATGTGTGCCGGCAGCATCTCGCCGTGCGTGTACACCTTGACGTCGGTCCCCTCGCACTGGCGGAGCAGCTGCTGCAGGTCGAGCAGATCATGGCCGGTCATGAGGATGCCGGGCCCTGCCTGCGTCCCCTCGCGGACGACGCTTGGACTGGGGTGGCCAAAGAGGTCCACATGCCCTTCATCCAGCAGTTGCATGACCCGCAGGTTCTGGCGGCCGCACTCGAGGACCATTTCGAGCAGCGACTCGACGTCGAAATTCACGTTCGTCATGGTGGCAAAGAGCGCCTCCTCGATGAACGCACTCACCCCCTCGTCGGACTTGCCCAGCCGCCGCGCGTGGTGCGCATAGGCGGCCATGCCCTTGAGGCCGTAAAGCAGCATTTCCTGTAAGGACTGTACGTCTTCGTTCTTGCCGCACACGCCCGGGCTCAACACGCAGCCGGTGCCATGCGCGGTCTGCTCACACTGGTTGCAGAACATCCGTCCCACTCCTGAAGCAAAGACCTCGAGAACACACCCCCGCGGCCTGTCGGGGCCGCTCGTTAGCCCTAGAATAGAGGCCGGCGAGACCCTGAGCATTGACCTACGTCAATTTACTTACCGCCGGCGACGAGGTGGCAGCATGTTGCGAGAGAGTGCGGACGTGATTCGAGCCTGCGCGCTGTTCGCGGAGGTCGACCCCGCGCGGTGCCAGACCCTCGCGTCCTTCTCCCGCTGGTGCGAATACGCCCGCCAGGAGGTCGTGTTTCGGCAGGGCCAGGAATGCCCGGGCATCTACATCGTCGAGTCGGGCATGGTTCGCGTGTTCAAGACTTCTCCGGCCGGCAAAGAACACGTGCTGCACATGGTCGGGCCGGGGCACACGTTCGCCGAAGTGGCTGCGATCGGGAATTTCCCCTGTCCGGCGCACGCCCAGGCCGTCGAAGCGACCCGCTGCCTGCTGCTGCCCCTGGATCTGTTTCGGGACGAGCTGGCCCGCGACCACGCGCTGTGCCTGCAGATGATGGCCGGCATGTCCTTCTGGGTGCGGCACCTGCTGTCGCTGCTGGAAGACCTGGTGCTGCGCGATGCCCTCGGCCGCACGGCGCGGTTCCTCCTGGAAGCCGACGCAGACGACGAGGGGTTCGTCAAGCTGCCCAGTCTCAAACGCCATGTCGCCAGCCACCTGAACCTGACCAGCGAAACGTTCTCCCGCACGCTCAGCCGCCTGATCGAGGCGGGACTCGTCGTCGAACACGACAAGAACCGCGTGGCGCTGTGTGACGTGCTGAAGTTGCGCGCCGTCAGCGAAGGGAAGTATCCGCAACTTTGAGCAGCGGACAGGCCCTGGCATCGCCTTCAACTGCTGGTCATGAGGGCTTGGTTACTGATCCCTGGTAATACGCGTGGAACTCGCTAACCAGCTGCGCGTGGCGACGCCAGGGGAGGTAGAAGCTGACCAAGCGCGCGCCGCGTTGCCCAGCGCGGTGGCACCGGAGCAACACGCCGCCGGGCACGACCGCCGCCTGCTCGATCTGCCGCCAGGGAATCTGCCGTTGCCACCGCAGGCATCGCAACGTCATGCCGGTGGGACCCAGTTCGCAGGCGACGGGCACCCAGAGACGCCACGTCGTGAGGAGCAGCGCGGCCAGCACCACCAGACCCACCAGTCCGCTGGCGGTGACCCACGCTACCACCGCGGCGCAGATCGCCCAGAGGGCCAACACCGCCAGCGCGTACCACGGATCGTCACGGACCGGCCAGTTGACGACCCGCAGCTCCCGCGCCGGTGGGAGAACGCTTACAATCGTCCTGTCGTCGCGAGACGTGGTCATCAGGAAATCTGGCCGTGATGCGTGACGGATTGGCGAGCCACCGCCTCCGTTTGATTGTAGTCTACAATCGGCATCGGCAGAGGCCGCTGGGTACGGAACGGGACTATGGACTCACACCTGTTGGTGCTTGGTTCGCACAACCGCGGGAAGGCCGCGGAACTGGTCGCCCTGCTGGCGCCTTACGGCTGGGAGCTGCGCACGCTGGCCGACTATTCCCAGCCGCTGAACGTATCGGAGGACGGGGCCACTTTTGCGGAGAACGCCGCCCGGAAGGCCTGTCAACAGGCCCTGCATCTCCGGGCCTGGGTGCTGGCCGAAGACAGCGGTCTGGAGGTCGACGCGCTTTGCGGCGAACCCGGCATTCACTCGGCCCGCTACGCCGGTCCGCAGGCCAATGATGCCACCAATATGCAGCGGCTGCTGGCGCAGCTCGCGCACGTGGGGCCGGAATCCCGCACCGCCCGCTACGTCTGCCATGCCACGCTGGCCGATCCGGCGGGACAGGTGCGTGCCGAGGTCGAGGCCTACTGCCGGGGACGCATTGCGGCCGCGCCGCGTGGCCAGGCGGGGTTCGGGTACGATCCGGTGTTTGAAGTGCCGGAGTACCACCGCACGTTCGGCGAACTGGGTGATGCAGTCAAGTCCGTATTGAGCCACCGCGGGCGCGCGCTGCGCCAGCTGATCCGCCAGCTGGTGTCCGTGTGCCCGCCGTGCGGCGCGGGAACTCAGCTGCCGGCCACGTAGTCCGCCCCCAACGGCCGGCGCGGTACCTTGACCGGCATCGGCTGGACGTCGAACGGAATCCCGTCCAACCTGCGAGGTACGAGTCCCTGCACATGCTGGGGCAAGTCGCTCCGCTTCGCGCCATAGGTCTGCATGATCTGATAGACTTCCGGGCTCAGATCGAGCCGCCCGTCCGGGAGTTGTGTGCCGACCGACTGGAAGCTGCCGATCGTCACAATGCTCTCGAACCGATCATGGAACTCGTAGGCCTCCACGCCGCGCTGGCGCAACGCCTCGGTTAACCGGTGCGCGCTGTCTGCCGCCGCCTCCAGCTGCTTGCCCGGAGAGCTGCGGAACGGCAAGCCCGCCAGCGGTCCCGGCCGCGGGGAATTGGCTGCCGCTTCTTCACCCGCGAAATACGACTCGCCCTGAAACGACGCCACCCGCACCGTGTATTGGCCGGGATTGTCCAGCAGGCTGTGCTCGACCTCTTTGTTCATCTCCAGCACAAACGGTTCAATGCCGCCGGCCACGAAATACTCGCGCGGCAACAGCGGATTGCGGCCGATAAATGCCCGCCGCATCGGACCCAACTCCCGCATCTCCGGGTCGGCGTGCACCAGACGCTGAAGTTCACGCAGGCCAATGAACCGCTGCGTCGTCGTCTTCTTGGTCGTGTCGCTGGAAATGTCCAGACACGTCGGTTTGGCTGTCTTGACGATCTCCAGCTGTGCTTGCGCGTCCGGGGCGTCGTAGGCGGTGTAGTTCCCCACCAGCACGGCGATCTCATCGAATTTCGACGCCGACTGGTACCGCATCCGCTTGGGGCTGCCGAACTTGTCCAACCCGCGCCCAATCACAGGCTGCGTGTAGTCAAACGTCCGCTTGTGCATGTACGCGTCCACCCTGTACCGCTGGCGCAGTTCCAACACCAGCGTCCGAGCCTGCTCCTCCGCACCCGGCCCCGCAAAGGATGTGGCCATGATCATCCACGGCCCGTGGTCTTCGGTCAGCCAATAGCTCTTCTGCGGGTCGGCGTCGACAGACCGAAATGGCACCAGTTTCTTCCAGGGGGGAGTGGCTGAAGTGACCCCTGTCACCGCCAGCATCACGAATACAACCACCGACACTCCCGCAAGTACGTCCCGGCGCGACCATCGCGTTTTCATAAGTTCCTCCTTGAACAAGCCGACGCCGCCTGTCCGGCGTCGCCACTTCGCGACCCGCTGAGCCGACCGGCCGCGAGTAGTTGCGGGAGCATAGCAGAAGAGCGCGAACGGAGCCAGAGCGATCTACAGGCCGTTTTTTCGTGTTTTTTTGCGTTTCCACGACCCGCCGGATGCCGAGCAGCTGATCTTCCTCGGACGAGCCGGACACCGTCGTCCAGCCGAGTCCTGGGGCGATGCCCAGGCCAGGGTGACCGCAGGTTTTCGGCCCTTCCCACAGCCGGGGCCCGCTGCGCCGTGAGGTTTTCTCCCCGCCGACCCCGCGTCGGCGGCTCGTGGGACTGGTGAGCTACAAGTGCCGCGTACCCCTCCGGTTCTCTCCTCACCAGGATCGAGCATCCCTGCGGGCGGGCCGGAGCGGGCAGGAGAGAGGAGGGTATCGTGAGGAGAAAGAAAAGAAGCAAAGTGCGAGTAGGGGCGTGCCGGGGGTGCCGCAACTGTAGTCCTCTCGCTCCGCGAGAGGATGTCATCACGCGGAGCGTGATGACTACTTTGATCCCTGATCGGGCAGCCGTCAACGGCCTTGGCGCCGGTGCCTTTTCCTTTTTCACGCCGCCAGCAACCGGCATTGAGCACGCGATGATACACCTGAAGTGACGACAATATGTCACAAAGAACCGCACACTGACCGTTCCCTCCCGCGATCCCCTAGTCCAGTGGGTGGCCGATGCGGGGCAGGCAGCCAGGGTGCCGCACGCGGGGGAGGCGATCCCACTCGGTCACGCGAGGAGCCGTCCGCCGTCGTGGGCGGTGGGGACGCAAGGGACGATCTGTCCCTGGGAGGTGGTCCCGGCGGTCAGTTCGACGGGCATGTAGCGGCAGGAGGTGCCGATCCAACGCTCGGCATCGCCGGAGACAGGGGATTCGACCAGCACGTGCAGCGGCTGTCCTACCAGCTGGTTGAGGTAATCGCGTCGGACCTCCGCGGCGAGTTCCGCGAGACGGCGGCCACGCGCGGCCTTCACTTCGGCGGCCACGCTCCCGGGCATTGTGGCGGCGGGCGTACCGGCGCGCGGACTGAAGGGGAAAATGTGCACCTTGCAGAAGCCGATCTCCCGGATGGCGCGGCAGGTCGCGAGGAAGTCCTCCTCCGTTTCACCGGGGAAGCCGACAATGACGTCGGTCGTGAGTGCGGGTCGCGATAACCGCTGCTGCACGGAGCGGCAGCAGTCGAGCAGGCGGCGCACGCCCCAGCGGCGCCGCATCGCGCGCAGGATGCGATCGGAACCGCTCTGCAGGCACACATGCACGTGCGGACAGATCTTGTGCGGAAACTCCGCCAGGACCTCGACCAACTCACGCGTCATTTCCGTGGCCTCCAGGCTCGACAGCCGGACGCGGAAATCACCTTCCCGCAGGGCGATCTGGCGGACGAGATGCGACAGGCGCAGCCAATCGGCTTTGGCTTTCCCCCGGTTCTGTTCCACGCCGTAGTGCCCCAGATGGACGCCCGTGAGCACCAGCTCGCGATATCCGTTGTCGACCAGCCGCGCGACCTCCTCGAGAATCTCGACGGGCGGACGACTGATCACGTGTGGACGCACCTGCGGGATGATGCAGTAGCTGCACCTCAGCAGGCACCCCTCCTGGACCTTCAGATAAGCGCGGTGTCGCGTGCCGAACCGGGACAGGCCGCGTGGTGCCTGACGGACCCCCAGTCGCTCGACCAGGGCGGGCAATTCACGCTTGTCGGTGACAACGTCCACCACGCCGGGAAGTGACGCCAGTTCCTCCGGCGCGCGGGTGGCGTAGCAGCCCATGACGACGATGCGCGCGTGCGGATTGTGGCGGGCCAGCCGCCGAATCACCTGGCGGCTCTTCGCGTCCCCTTCCCCCGTCACGGTGCAGGTGTTGACGACGCACACATCAGCCGGTTCATCGTCTCCGGCATCGCGGTAGCCGCCCGAGAGCAGCGCCTGCCGGACGTATTCCGTCTCGTACTGATTGACCTTGCACCCCAGCGTATACGTCTTAAGTCGCTGCGCCATCGTCGGACTGCGTCAACACCGCGGGAGAACAGAGGAACGAGCCGGGGACGCGGCGACTAGTCCGACTCGGGTTCGATCGACGCCGTCATGGAACCGGCGCAGCGTGCAATGAGTCGGTCCTTGCCGAACGCGTGGATCTGATCGCGCTTCAGCTCGGCATGCTCCTTCGTCGTGGTCAGGCACACGGCACACCCCCGCGTGTCGACATCCTTAGCGATCTGGTAGCTCTTCTCCAGCGAGTGCCCGAACAACGCCCGCATCATGTCGATGACGTAGTCATACGAGTGGTCGTTATCATCCCACAGGATCACGTGATAACGCGGCTGTTGACGCGGTCGCGCCTGCTCCCGCGCTCGCCGTCGCTCCACCGTGGCGACCAGCGGCTCGTCAATCACAGTCATGGCGACAGGTTATGCCTGCGAAAAAGGTTGTCCCGAATAGTCCGGCCGGCGGAAGGTTATTATATTGTAGCGAACTGACGGTCGGGAAGCCTTTTTTTCGCGTTCTTTTCGTGCGGACTCTGACTCCTGGATCAACGGTGGCAAGATGGCGGAGCTGGATCGGTATCTGGTCGAACAGCGGGAACGGTTTGAGGACGAACTGTGTGAACTGCTGCGGATTGCCAGCGTCAGTACGGACGGGCAGCATGCTGCGGAGATCCGGCAGGCAGGGGAGTGGGTCGCGGCCCAGCTGCGCGGCCTCGGCCTGGCGACGGAGCTGATCGACACGAGCGGGAACCCGGTCGTGTACGCGCAGTCGGCGCCGGTCGCCGGCGCGCCGGTCGTCCTCGTCTACGGCCACTACGATGTGCAGCCCCCGGACCCGCTGGGCGAGTGGATCTCGCCTCCGTTCGAACCGACCCGGCGGAATGGCAACCTGTACGCGCGCGGGGCCACGGATGACAAGGGGCAGATGCTCACACACATCAAGAGCGCGGAGGCCTGGATCCGGACGGTGGGACGGCTTCCCGTGCAGCTCAAATTCCTCATCGAAGGCGAGGAAGAGGTGGGCAGCCGAGGCGTCACCGACCTGATCGGTCAGGAGGCTGAGCGGCTGGCCTGCGACGTCGTCGTGATCAGCGACTCGTGCCAGTTCGGGCCGGGCCAGCCGGCGATTACGTACGGACTCAAGGGACTGGCCTATTTCGAGTTGCGGTTGACGGGCCCCAGGCAGGACCTGCATTCGGGCACTTTTGGCGGCGCGGTGACCAATCCCGCCAACGGCCTGACCCGGATGTTGGCGAGCCTGATCAACGACGTGGGACGTGTCCAGGTACCGGGTTTTTACGACGATGTCGTGCCACTGAGTGATCGCGAGCGGCAGCAGTTTGCATCGCTGCCATTCGACGAGTCCGTGTTCATGCAGCGCCTCGGCGTCCAGGGCCTCGCGGGGGAACAGGGCTATACGACGCTGGAACGCCGCTGGGCCCGGCCGACGTTCGATATCAACGGCATCTGGGGGGGATATCAGGGGGCGGGTTCGAAGACGGTGCTCCCCGCGCGGGCAGGGGCCAAGTTCAGTTTCCGGCTGGTGCCCGATCAGGACCCGGACAAGATCCGCCGCGCGCTGCGCGAGCATCTGGAGCCCTTGTGTCCTCCCGGGATCCAGATGGAGCTGATCGACATGCATGGCGCACGCGGCATCGTCGTGCCACTGGACAGTCCCTTCATGCAGGCGGCGGCCACCGCCATTGAGCAGGGATTCGGACGTCCCCCCGTCTTCATCCGGGAGGGAGGATCGATTCCGATCGTGAACGTGTTTCACGAGCTGTTAGGGGTGGATACGCTGTTGCTCGGCTGGGGCCAGGATGACGACAACACGCACAGTCCGAACGAGAAGTTCAGCCTGGCCGATTTCCATCGCGGGATCCGGACCAGCGCGCATCTGTGGCATGCCTTGGGGAAGATTGAAGTCGAGCAGCGGGCGTAGCGGATCGGGCTCATGTTAGATCGCAAATTCATCGTGGACAACGCGGATCAGGTGCGGCGGAACTGCGCCGACCGCGGGCTGACCGTTGACGTCGAGCGGCTGGTGCAGCTCGAACTCCAGCGGCGGGAGCGGCAGCGCGACGTTGAGGATCTCAACCGGCGCGCGAACGAGGTGGCCAAATCGATCGGCAAAGCCGCTGACGCGGCCGCCCGGGAGGCCCGCAAAGAGGAAGGTCGCCAGCTGCGCGAGCAGAAGGACCGCGCCCAGGCGGACGTCGATCGGCTGGAGGCGGAGATCCTGCAGATCCAGGCCGGCATTCCCAATATGTCTCACCCTGCGGCGCCCGTCGGAGCCGACGATGCCGCCAACCGGGAGCTGCGGCGGGGGCGGCAGGTGCCGCGCGAGCTGGACTTCCCGGTGCTCGACCACGTCGACCTGGCCGCCAAGCTGGACCTCATCGATTTCGAAGGCGGCGCCAAGATCGCCGGGCACGGGTTCTACTTCCTGAAACACGAAGCGGTGCTGCTGGAGCTGGCGCTGCAGCAGTTCGCCGTGCAGCGGCTCGTCGCGGAAGGGTTCACCCCGGTCGTGACCCCCGACCTGGCCTACACGGAGATTCTGCAGGGTACGGGCTACATCCCGCGCGGCCCGGAAACCCAGATCTACAGCATCGAGAATACGAATCTGAATCTGGTCGCTACGGCCGAAATCACGCTCGGCGGCCTGCTCGCCGGAGAAATCCTCGACGCCGAGCAGCTGCCGCGGAAGTTGTGCGGGATCAGCCATTGCTTTCGAACCGAGGCGGGCGCTGCCGGCCGCGCCGCGCGCGGGCTGTATCGCGTCCACCAGTTCACGAAGGTCGAGATGTTCGCGTTCACGTTGCCGGACCAGAGCGACGCGATGCTCGAACATTTTTGCGACCTGGAATGCCGGCTGTTTGACGAGCTGGAGATTCCCTATCGCGTCGTCGATACCGCTACCGGCGACCTGGGGGGGCCCGCCTACCGCAAGTACGACCTGGAGGCCTGGATGCCCGGTCGCGGTCAGGGGGGCCAGTGGGGTGAGGTGACCAGCACGTCCAATTGCACCGACTACCAGGCGCGCCGCCTGAACATCCGCTTCAAGCACCGTGGCCAGAAGGGAACGCAGTTCGTCCACACGCTCAACGGAACGGCCATCGCCATCAGCCGGGCGCTGCTGGCCATCCTGGAGAACTACCAGCAGGCCGACCGATCGGTGCTGATCCCCGCCGTGCTTCAGCCCTGGGTCGGTTGTGACCGGATTCGGCCGCGCGTCACGTAAGCTGCTGGCGGATCACGTGCGCCGCGTCGTGGCACAATCGCTGTGACTCGGCCGCCGTCGGGGATTCCGCCACGATGCGCACGATCGGTTCGGTGTTGCTCGCCCGAATCAGCAGCCACTTGCCCGGCCAGTCGAACCGCAATCCATCGAGCCGGTCGCGCTGCGCATCCGAGAAATGGCGCTCCAGGGCCGCGCAAGCCTGCGGCAGCACTTCGGGCGGCACGGCCTGCTTGGTCTTGCAGATCTCGTAACGAGGCAACTCGTCGGCCAGTCGGCTCACGGGCAGCTGCCGCTGCGCCATGGCGGTGAGGATCCAGGTCATCGCCACGAAGCTGTCGCGGATGAACCCGACCTGCGGGTCAATGGGCCCGCCGTTCCCTTCCCCACCGAAGGCCGCACCCTGCTCCTGCATCACGCGCACGACGTGAGCCTCGCCCACCGGAGCGCGGAAGAACGGCACCCCGAACTGGGCGGCCAGGTCCTCCGCCATGCGACTTGTGGAACAGTTCGTCACCACGGGACCACGCCGCTGCGCCAGGACCTGGTTGAGACAGATCGCCAGCGTGTACTCTTCTCCGATGTAACGACCGTGCTCGTCAATCACGGCCAGCCGATCCGCATCCGGATCCTGACAGAAGCCGACGTCCGCGCCGGCGGCGATGATCTCGCGACCGACACCCGCCAGGTTCTCGGCGGTTGGCTCGGGTGGATGGGTGAACCGGCCATCCGGTTCGCCGCCCAAGAGCGTGACGCGGCAGCCGAGTTCGTCGAGCAGGCGCCGGCCCAATATGCTGCCCGAGCCGTGGTTCGCGTCGAGCACGACGTGGGGTCGCCGCTGCCGGATCGGCGCCGCGTCCACCAGGCCGCGCAGCAGGGCGACGTGGGCCCGGCACGTGTCATCCAGCGGCTGTGCCACCCCGACGCGCCGGTAATCCACCCAGTCGATCGACCCGTGCCGAAAGCGATCAACCACCTGTTGACCTTGCTCGGCGGAGAGCACCCTGCCGGCTGACGAGAACAGCTTCAGACCGTTGTATTCTGCCGGATTGTGGCTGGCGGTCACCTGGATCGCGCCGGCGGCGGACTGGTCCCGCACCAGCACCCCCACGGTCGGCGTGGCCGCGACGTCGGCGTCGAGCACCGTGCGGCCGACGGCGAGCCACGCCGCCCGGATGGCGTCGGCCAACATGCGGCCGGTGGTGCGCCCGTCGCGGGCCAGGACGAGCGGGCCCGTCGGCTGGCCCGCCGCGTAGGCGCAGGCAAACCGCGCCGCCAGCTCGGGTGTCAACTCCGCGCCAATCACACCCCGCAGCCCCGACACGCTGATGATCAGACCACTCATCGTGTTCCCACCTCCCTCGAGATTATAGGTGGGAATTGCGCCGCCGACGGCGGCAGGCCAGCAACCCCACCGGGAATCACGCAATTGCGGAGCGCGGCCGACGACTCGTACAATGCAACCGGAGCAACATGCGGAGACAGGACGATTGCTATAACCGGAGGAGCTGAACGGAATGAATGTCAAGGCGGCGCTGGTCCGCGTGGACGCGGCAGCAGCGGATGGGCAGCTCAGTGGCAGCGCAGCGGCGAACATCCGGCAATGGCTGACCGAACCGCGATACGCCGCCTATGTCCCGGCCATTCTTGCGCACGTGGCCGAGGGCCGCTGGCAGCCGCTCGACGACGTCTTCTGGACAGTCATCCCGTTCGGTACGGGTGGGCGTCGCGGACGCATGTACGAGATCGGTACCAATGCCATCAACGAGCGCACGATTGGCGAAAGTGCCCGTGGACTGGCTGACTATGTGCTGGGGACCGCCCGTCCCGACGGGCCGCTCGCCTGTGCCATCGCCTACGACACGCGGCATCGCTCGCGGCAGTTTGCCGAGCTGTGCGCCGGCATCCTGGTGGCGGCCGGATTTCGCGTCTACCTGTTGGACGATTATCGCAGTACCCCGGAACTGTCGTTCCTGGTCCGGCAGCGCCGGTGCGCGTGTGGGATCATGGTGACGGCGAGTCACAATCCGCCCAGCGACAATGCGGTCAAGGTCTACTGGTCGACCGGCGGGCAGATCGTGCCGCCCCATGACGCCGGTATCATCGCGTGTGTGCAGCGTGTGGAGGACATACCGGTCGCGGACGTGCGGTCCGCGGCTGCCGCGGGACAGCTCGTCCGCTGCACGGTGGAGACGGACGACGCGTACCTCGCGGCCGTGGCCGCGCAGGGCTTCGGCGGACCCCGCGCGATCCGCATCCTGTACTCGCCCCTGCACGGCGTGGGTGCCTCCGCCGTGGAACCGCTCTTGGCCCGCGCCGGCTTCCGCGATGTCGAGATGTATGCTCCCCAGGCTGCCCCGGATGGCGACTTCCCGAACGTGCCCGGCCACGTCGCGAACCCGGAAAACGTCCGTGTGTTCGATGCGCTGATCGAGCACGCGGCGCACCAGGGAGCCGACTTGGTGCTGGTCACCGATCCGGACGCGGATCGGCTCGGCTGCGCCGCACCCCGCACGCTCGAGCCAGGCAGTCCGTGGGGCGTGCTCAGCGGCAACCAGATCGGTGCGCTCCTGGCCGACTACGTGCTCGCTCAGCGCCAGACGGCCGGTACGCTCTCGCCCCGGCACTACGTCGTCAAGACGCTGGTGACGACCGAGCTGATCCGCAGCATCGCGGACGCCCACGGCGTGCGCACCTGCGGCGATCTGCACGTGGGCTTCAAGTGGATTGGCGCGCGGATCGACCAGGAGGGTCCCGACGGGTTTGTCCTGGGCTGCGAGGAGTCGCACGGGTACCTGGTCGGAACGTATGCCCGCGACAAAGATGGCGTTGTCGCGTGTCTGCTGATGGCGGAGCTCGCGGCACGGCTGCGGGCACAAGGCCGCACCCTGCACGACCGGCTCGACGAACTCGCGCGCCGGCATGGAGTGTACTCCGAGCGCTTGATTGCCATGGAGCGGGAAGGTGCGGAGGGCCTGGCTCAGATGCAGCGCATGATGCACCGGCTGCGGACCGAGCCACCCCGCGAGCTCGGGCAGTGTGAGGTCACCGGCGTGCTGGACTACCTGCAGCTGCAGGTGCTGCGCGACGGACTGACCCAGCCGCTGGCCGGACCGCGTGGCGACATGGTCGTGCTGGAGTTTGCCCAGGCGGGACATCGTCTGGCGGTGCGCCCGTCCGGCACCGAGCCGCGCGTGAAGATCTACCTGTTTGCGCACACCCCGCCCGAGCACCTCGCCAGCCTCGCGGCGGCCCGCCGCGCACACGACCAGTGGTTTGACCAGGTGGACGACGATTTGCGGACCTGGTCCCGCGAGCTGTAGCCTGTGCAAACGCGAGGACTGTCATGACAAGAGCACGTAGTGGCATCGTATGTTTCCTGGTGGCGACCGCCTTGCCGCGTGTCGGTCTGCCCCAGGCCGCGCATCCCGCGCCGACGGCCGACTATCCGCCGTATGCGGTCCCGCGACTCAGTGGCCCCACCCGTCCCGGTTTGCCGGACGTCACCGGGCGGATCCACGTGGATCAGTTCGGGTACTTGCCGGAAGAAAGCAAGTGGGCCGTGATCAGCGATCCGCAACGGGGCTATAACGCGGACGACGCGTACACGCCCGGGGCTCGGCTGGAAGTGCGACGCCGGTCCGACGGCCACGTCGTGTATGACGGGACGCCCCGCGTGTGGCACAACGGGGCGATCCATGAAGACTCGGGCGATCGCGGTTGGTGGTTCGATTTCTCACGCGTCACGGAGCCGGGCGAGTACTATGTCTTCGACCCCTCGACGCGCTGTCGCTCACCCGTCTTCCGGATCGCGCGGGACGTCTACTATCGGATCATGCGGGAGGCGGTGCGCACCTATTACTATCAGCGCCTGGCGTTGCCGCTCCAGCCTCCGTGCGCGGATGCGCAGTGGGCCCAAGATGCGGCGCTGCTGCAGGACCGCCAGGCGCGCTTCGTGAACGCGAAGGACGATCCATCGACGGCACGCGATTTGGCCGGGGGCTGGATGGATGCCGGCGACACGAACAAGTACGTGACGTTTCTGGGTGATGTCATCCATCCTCTGCTTTACGCCTACCGCGGCAATCCTGCCGCGTTCGGCGACGACTACAACATCCCCGAGTCGGGCAATGGACGGCCCGACCTGCTGGATGAAGTGGCGTATGAGCTCGCGTGGCTGGTTAAGATGCAGGACGACGACGGCGGCGTCTTCATCAAGCTGGGAAACGTCGATTACAACGGCACGTGGCCGATCAGCCAGGATCCCCGGCCGAGGTACTACGGTCCCAAGAGCTCGTCCGCATCGCTCTGGATGGCCGGCGTGTTGGCGCACGCCGCGCGTGTGTACGGTGAATTCGAGGCGTGGCAGCCGTGGGCTGCGGAACTGGAAACCCGCGCGCAGCGGGCCTGGACCTGGTATCGGGCCAACCCACGCGACGAACGGCCCGACACGGGCGAAATCAAATCGGGCTCGGCTAACCGCAGTCAGGTGGACCAGGATCGCATGGAAGCGTTCGTGGCTGTGCACTTGTGGGCCCTCACCGGCGACGACGCGTTGCACGACACGATCCGCCGGCGAGCTCCGCAGACGCGCCAGCTGGCGGAAGGCGTGTGGAGCCCATACGAGGCAGGTGCGGGCGAGGCGCTGCTCGAATATACTCGTCTGCCGCAGGCGGATCCCCAGCTGCGCACGCGGATCCTCGAGCACCTGGCGCGGTCGGCCGCGAGCCCGGACTGGGCGCCGGAGGCAAGCGCGGACTTGTACCGGAGCTGGGTCAGTCCGAATTCGTATCATTGGGGCAGTTGCTCGGTGCGGGCGAGCTACGGATTCCTGGCCCTGCAGGCGGCCGAGGCGGCGCCCGACCAGCTGCCGCGTCTGCGGCAGCGTGCCCTCGACATGCTCCATTCCTTTCACGGCGTCAATCCGCTCAGCATGACGCTGCTGACGAACATGTACGCGGAAGGCGCCGAGTTGTCGCCCATGTACCTGTGGCACGACCGGTGGGGCATGTCGGCGCAGCCGCGCAACAATCCGCCGCCGGGGTACGTTGTGGGGGGCCCGAACCAGAGCTTCGGAGGAAAAAGCGACGCGGAGCAGAACGTCGACTGGATTCGACGGCAGCCCCGTGCCAAGGCGTATGCCGACTTCAACCTCGGCTGGCCACAGAACTCCTGGGAGATCACCGAGAACGCGATCTACTACCAGGCGCTCTATATCCGCTTGCTGGCGAACTTCACCTACCCCAGCGAATCGCCCCGCCAGGCGACGACGAGGGAACCGCTGTGACGGACCGCGATGAACCGGTTGACCCGCCACGTTCGGCGGCGGACGACGAGGCCGGACTGGCCGACGGGCCGCGGCCGGCGGCGGACCGCGTCCGCGAGTTTCCGCATGCACCGGGCGTGTACCTCTTCAAGGACCGGGCCGGGGTCGTGATCTACGTGGGCAAGGCCACCGACCTGCGCTCCCGAGCCGGCAGCTACTTTCTCCAGGCGGCGGCGGACGACTCGCGGACGGCGGCCTGGGTCCACGAGATCTGGGATGCGGATTTCATGGCGTGCGACAGCGAGGTGGATGCCCTGCTGGTCGAGTCACGCCTGATCAAGGACATCCAGCCGCGGTACAACAAGGAGCAGAAGGACGACAAGACGTTCCCGTACCTGATGATCACCACGCGCGAGGATTTTCCCCGCGTGGAAGTGACGCGGGAACCGAAAGAACGCGGCGTGAAGCTGTATGGACCGTTTGCCAGCGCCGGGTCGCTGCGGGGCGCGGTTCAGGTGCTGCAGCGGATCTTCAAGTTCCGGACCTGCAGCCTGGACATCGTCGAAGGGGATCAGCGCTGGCGGTGGTTTCGGCCGTGTCTGCTGGCGAGCATCAATCAGTGCTCGGCGCCGTGCAACCTGCGGATCAGCAAGGAGGAGTATCGCCGGGACATCCAGCGGCTGCAGATGTTCCTCCGTGGGGGCAAGGCCCGGCTGTTGCGGCAGATGCACGCGGAGATGCAGACCGCGGCGCGGGACCTCCAGTTCGAGCGCGCCGCGCGCCTGCGCGATGAAATCCACCTGCTCGAAACGCTGGACCAGCGCGGCGAGCTGGAGACCCATGTGCAGCCGGAGGTGTTTTTCATCGACCCGCAGAAAGGCCTGGCGGGGCTCCGCCGCGTGCTCCATCTGGACGCGAATCCGCGCACGATCGAGGGGATCGACATCGCGCATCTGCAGGGCGGGGAGACGGTGGCCAGTCTGGTGCAGTTCCTGGACGGGTTGCCTTTCAAGCCGGGCTATCGGCGCTACCGGATCCGCGGTGTGCAGGGCGTGGACGATTTCCGGAGCATCCACGAGGTCGTCGCGCGGCGCTATCGTCGGCTGGACGACGAATCCGCCGCGTTTCCTGACCTGGTGCTCATTGACGGGGGCAAAGGCCAGCTCAACGCCGCCCTGGCTGCCTTCCGCGAACAAGACCTCGTGCCGCCCGCCCTGGTGTCGCTGGCCAAGCGCGAGGAAGAGATCTTCCTGCCGGGCGAAGCGGAGCCGCTGCGGTTGGGACGCCACGCCTACGCCCTGCGGCTCCTGCAGTATGTCCGCGACGAGGCGCATCGGTTCGCGCAGCACTACCACCATCTGCTCCGCCGCCGCTCGACGCTCGGCGACGCGCCACCGTAGTAGCTCGTCAAGACGTGATCGGGAGTTGGCCGGGTCTTGCGGTGGGTGGCTGGGGCCGAGCTTCAGCTCGCCCCCAGCTTTTTCGCGGCTGGGGGCTCACTGCGCTCGTCCGCAGCCACCCAAAAGATCCCCAGAATCACGCCAGTCCATTTAGCCGGCGGCACGCGGTCCGAGCCCCAGTTCGGTCGCCAGGGGCGTGAGGGCATCGATCACGAACTGGATGTGCTCGTCCAAGTCGACGCCCAGGTCGGCGGCACCCCGCACGATGTCGTCGCGGTTCACGGCCGCCGCGAAGCTCTTCTGCTTCATTTTTTTCCGCACGCTCTGCGCGGTCAGGCCGGCCAGGCCCTCGGGCCGCACCAGCGCGCAGGCGGAAATCAGTCCGGCCAGTTCGTCGCAGGCAAAGAGAGTCTTGTCGAGTCGCGATACGCGAGGGCAGTCGGGCAGGTAGTTGGCATGCGACTTGATCGCGTAAATGACGTCGTCGGGATAACCGCGGGCGGCCAGAATGGCCGCTCCCTGCAGCGGATGATCGGGGGGCTGCGGCCAGCGCTCGTAATCGAAATCGTGCAGCAGGCCGACGATGCCCCACGTCGCTTCGTCTTCCCCGTACTGGCGGGCGTACGCGCGGAGCGCCGCTTCGACGGCCAGCATGTGCCGCCGCAAGTTCTCCGTCTGCGTATACTCGCACACCAGTTCCCAGGCCTGCTGACGGTCCACGGTCTCAGTCTTTCTCCAGCGTGTCGGGCGCGGCGGGGGGTTCTTCCTTTTTCTCACGCCAGGGCTTGTTCTGCTGGTAACTCTCCAGTTCCTGGCGGAGCTGGTCGCGGATCTCGTCGTCGCCCAGTTCCACCGACTTCTGCGACCACTTCCGGGCCGCTTCGAAATCCCCGGTCTCGGCATACGCGGCAGCCAGCGTGCTGAGGATGTGTGCCTGGCTGTACTCGGTCAGTTCGCAGGCCTTGAGCGCCAGTTCCTGGGCACGCTTCCCGTCGCGCAGGCTGTCGTCCGGGGACGTGGACAGCACCCAGGAGAAGTTGTTGAGCAGTCCCGAATCGGGTTCGAAAATCTGCAGGTCCGTTTCGGGGATGCCCTGCTGGAGTAGCTTCTGCTTTTCTTCGGCCAGCGCGCGCACGGCCGCTTCATAGTCCGCAATGGCGGGTTTGTGCTCGCCCACGTTCAGATACGCATCGCCGCGGCCGCGCAAGGCGAACACATTCTGCGGCTCTTCCTGCAGCAGCTGGTTATACACCTCGATGGCTTCTCGCGACTGGTTGCCGGCGGTGAGAAACTGGGCCAGCTGCAGCTTGAGCAGTTTGTTGTCGGGTTCCCGCTGGAGCAGTTGCCGCAGGTCGCGCACCGCCTCGGGGAACTTGCGCATGGCCGCGAGCACCAGGCTGCGGAGTTCCATGGCCTGCGCGTTTTCCGGACTCGCCTGCAACACGCGCTCGACATCCTGCTGCGCCAGGGCGTTGCGTCCCTCCTGCAGGTAGAGTCGCGCCCGCATGAGCAGCAGGCCCATGTCGTTGGGATCCAGCTTGGCTGCCGCGTCCAGGTCCTGCACTGCTTCGGCCAGTTTGCCCTGCTGCGTCCAGAGGCGGGCACGCAGCGTGTAAGCCAGGGGGGTTGGTTTCTGGGCGATGACCTGATTGAGCTGCTCCAGCGCCTGGTCGAAGGCCCGCGCGCTGATCAGCGCATCGGCCACCGCCAGCCGTGCCAGCCAGTTGTCTTCGTCCCGCGCCAGCAGGCTGTTGAAATCCGCGATCGCCTGGTCGACCTGGTTCTGCTGCAGGTAGTACATGGCCCGCGCCTGCCACACGTCGGGGTTGTCGGGATCCAGTTCCACGGCGCGACTGAAATCGGCCAACTGCTGCACCTGGTCCGGCTGCAATCCGCCGCGCAGGAGCAGGGCCTCGGCCAGCAGCTTCTTGTCGTCCGCCAGGCACTTCACCGCCTGATCGACGGTGTCACGGGCCCGGGGCAGGTCCTCGGCGTCGAGCACCTGGAGCTGCGCGAGCCGCAAGTGTGCGGGGCCAAATCGCGCGTCGAGCCCGATGATCTTCTCCAGATCGGCCACCACGCGCTGACGCAGTTCGCGCAGTTCGGGGGTCATCATCGGAGCCCGCACCAGGGGCTGCATGATCTGCTCGGCACGTTGATAGAGCGATCCGATCAGCAGCTGACGCGCGAAGGCTTCGTCCTCTTTGGACAGTCCCTTCTGGATCGCCTGCTCGCACAACGCCGCAACTTCACCCAGTTGCTGCAGCGTCGTCGCCGTGATCTTCAGCTCCATCGCCTTATCCAGATCTGGCTGGCCCTCCTGCGCAGCGAGAGATCGTGCCGCCAGCAGCCATGCGGCCCAGGTCCACCCCCACCAGATCTGCCGGTTGCGTTGCATCGTCATATCCGAGTTCCTTATGCTGCCATTGGCTCGACGGCCTGTCAGCCGCGTGAGGGCACGTCATCCTGCGTCCACCGGCCGTCGATCAGACGCCACATCGAGCCGTGCGGGTTCGCATCGCTCAAACCGCGCGGCAACCGCCGGGGATGTACGTGGTCATAACATTCTAGCACGGCGAACCGCCGCAGGGCCGCGGGGATCCCCACCGCCGTGAACCCGGGGTGGCCCGTGGCCGGATACGGACCGCCGTGGTTCATCGCGGGACTGACCGCCACTCCCGTGGGCATTTTATCGTTGAGCAGTCGCCCCACCTGCGGTCTCAAGAGCCGCGCGACGCGCGCGTATGCGTCGTCGTCCGCGCCGGCGGGATCACTGTATACGCAGCCGGTCAGGTTCCCTTCGAGCTGTTTCAGGATCTGGCACAGCTCGTCCAGGTCGGCGGCCACCACGACCAGCGCGGCATTGCCAAACGCCTCGGTCTGAAACCGTGCTGGGTCGGCCAGAAACCTCGCGCCGTCGACACGCAACAGCGTATTGGGGCAGCGATAACCCGACCCCTCGGGGACCGCCGCACGCGTCACCCGCTCAGCTCCGGCGCCGCACAGACACTCCACGCTCTGCTGCAGGGAGGTCTGAACGCCGCGCGAGAGCAGCACGCCGGGCGGCGTCGCGTCGAACCGCGCCGCCACCGCCGCCACGAACCGGTCGCTCGCCGACCCGCGCACCAGGAGCACGAGCCCCGGATTGGTGCAGAACTGTCCCGTGCCCAGCAGGCAGCTGGCCGTGAATTCGTCCGCAATCTCGGTCCAGCGGGCGGCCAGAACGCCGGGCAACACAACCACGGGATTCACGCTCGACAGCTCCAGATAGATCGGCTTGCCGGCGCGATCGGCCGCCGCTTTGAGAGCCAGCCCCGCCGCGCGACTGCCTGTGTACGCGGTGGCCCCCAGACGCGGATCCGCCACGAGTCGTTGGCCGTCGGCATGCTCCAGACGATAGAGCAGCTGGATGATTCCCCGCGGCATGTCGGTCTCTTCCGCTGCCTCCTGCGCCTGCGCCGCCAGCAGCTGCGTCGTGCCGGGATGCGACGAATTGGCCTTGGCGATCACCGGATTGCCGGCGGCCAGAGCCGCGGCGAAATCCCCGCCCGAACTGCTGCCGAAGGCGAACGGGAAATTGTTGGGACCGAACACCGCCACGGGACCGATGGGGGCGTACCACGAGCGCATGTCGGCCTGTGTGTCGATGGTAGCCAGCCGCCAGGACCCTTCGGCGGCGGCCCAGGCGGCCTGACGCAGCTGATTGGTCGTCCGGGGCAACTCGATGTCGCGCAGCCGCGGTGTGGCGGGCAGGCCCGTCTCCGCGTGCGCGCAAGCCACCAGTTCGTCCGCACAGTGCTCGATCCGCTGCGCCACGCAGTTCAGATAGTCCCCCAGCCGTTCACCAGGCAGCTCGAGCAGTTGCCGGGCTGCGTCCCCCGCGGCATCGAGCACCGCGTCGCAATCGTCCCACGTGCTGATCGGAAAAACCTGCGGCAGCGACTCGCCCGTGGCCGGGTTTTCGGCCTGAAACGTCCCGCGCAACGTGGCCGGCCGCCAGCGCCCGGCGATCAGGACAGGTTGAGGGGTTTGCCCTTGCGCAGCGGTCATGATGCCCACCGACTCAGTCTTGTGTCACGGGGTTGATGAGGGTCCCGACACCCGACACCGTGATTTCGACCACGTCGCCCGGCTGCAGGGTGAACGACGCATCCGGGACGATGCCGGTGCCGGTCAGCAGAAACACGCCCTGGGGAAAGGAATTCTCGCGGGCGAGCCACGAGATCAGGTTGTCGAAGCTGCGGGCCATCTGGCCAGCTGTCGTGGCCTCCGCATAGACCACCTCGTCATGCCGGTGAATACACATCTCAATGCGGATCTCCTCCTCTGGCGGCATCGACACCGGGAGCGTGATGCACGGGCCCAGACTGCAGCAGGCGTCGTAGATCTTGGCCTGCGGCAGATACAGCGGATTCTCCCCCTCGATGTCCCGCGCACTCATGTCATTGCCGATCGTGAACCCGACCAGCTGCAGATGCGAATTGAGCACCAGCGTCAGCTCCGGTTCGGGGACCGTCCAGCGCGAATCCTTGCGGATCCGCAGGGCCTGGTTCGGACCGGCGACGCGGTGCGGAGTGGCTTTGAAGAACAGCTCGGGACGCGGCGACCGATACACCTGGTCGTAGCACGTGCTGGCGCTGGTCGACTCCTCCATCCGCGCAGCCTGGCTGCGCCGGTACGTCACGCCCGCCGCCCAGACTTCCTGCTGATCGATGGGGGGAAGCAGCAGGACCTTGCCCAAGGATACGCGACTGGTGCGGTCGGCCAGAAAATCCGACACTTCGGCCGGACTATCCGATTCGAGAATGTCGGCCAGGCAGGTGTACTGCCCGCCGGAGAGGCTGAGCGGCACGAGCGTGAAGTCGTCAATCAGTCCGACATTCACGGACCCGTTGGGGTGGCGGTATCTGGCGAGTTTCATGGTGGTGGATAACCTTCAAGCTGTGGGCGGGGGTGGCGGGGCCGCCAGTGCGCACAACGCATCGCGGCCGCAACGGTGGCAGAAGTCGCCAAAGGACTCACCCTCTTGCCGCTGGTCCCGGAACGCGGCGAACAGCGGCGACAAGAGCGGCACGATCTGCTCCAACGGCACGAGGTCTTGAAAGAGGAAATTCAGTCGCGTCCCCTGCGGACTGCCGCCCAGGTAGACGCTGTACCGGCCGCGGGCCTTGCCGACCAGGCCGATGTCCGCGTTGTAGGGACGCGCACAGCCATTCGGGCAGCCGGTCATGCGGACGGTGAAGACGTCGCGCGCGAGACCCCAGCGGTCGAGCTCCGCCTCCAGCTGATCGATCAGCCCCGGCAAGGCCCGCTCGCTCTCGGTAATCGCCAGGCCGCAGGTGGGCCAGGCCACGCACGCCATGGACCAGCGCCGCACGGTCGACGTCTCTTCGCTCAAGGGCACGCCGTGCCGACGCAGGATCTCCTCCAGCACCGGCCGGTCGCGCTCCTGCAGGTTGGTCAACAGGATGCTCTGATGAGCCGTCAGACGCAGGCCCGGCGCCAGCGTGCCACAGATCGCGCGCAGGGCCGATTTCCACTGCCGCTGCGGCGTGTCCGCCAGCCGCCCGTTCTCGACGTTCAAGCCGTAGTACCACCGCCCGTCGCCCTGGGCCTCCCAGCCGATGTGATCGCACATGGCGTGCACCTCCGCGGGGTGCAACGGCTGGAGCCGGTGTCCGCAGTACGCGTCCACTCTGGCGCGGAAGGCCTCGATCCCCCAGTGGTCGACGAGGTATTTGAGTCGCGCGAGCTTGCGATCCTCCCGATTCCCGTGGTCGCGCTGAACCTTGACCACCGCCTCGGCGACCGCCACGACGTCGCGCGCCGCGACGAACCCGAGCCGCTTGGCCAGAGCCGGATAGGTCTTCTTGTTGCTGGGCGTGACCCCCAACCCGCCGCCTACCAGCACGTTGAAGCCGATCACGCGGTCCTGTTCGATTACCGCCAGCAGGCCCAGGTCGTGCGTATAGACGTCGATGCAGTTGTCGTGCGGCAGCGCGATCCCCATCTTGAATTTGCGCGGCAAGTACGTGCGCCCGTAAATCGGCTCGTCGTCACCCGCGCCTTGATTCTCGTCGACGCGCCGTTGGGGCGTGCCCGCGGCATCGCAGAGCCAGATCTCGCGATAGGCCCTCGTCCGCGGCGCAAAATGGTGGGCCAGCGTCTGTGCCAGCTGCTGCAGCTCGAGATGCACCGGGGTCTGGTACGGGGCCGGACAGCACATGACGTTGCGATTCACGTCGCCGCACGCCGCCAGCGTGCTGAGCCCGGTGGCATTGATCTGGGCGATGACATCCCGCAGCCGGGCCTTCACAACGCCGTGGATCTGCAGCCCCTGGCGGCTCGTGATCCGCAGCGTGCCACCGCCGAATCGCTCACACAGATCCAGCTCGGCCAGCAGCTGACTCGCCGTCAACTGCCCGCCGGGAATCCGGGACCGCACCATCATGCTGAACTGCTTGCCCGCTTTCCCGTCCGCACGCGCCGCGGCGCGGTCGTCCCGATTGTCCTGCTGATAGGTGCCATGGTGTTTGAGCACCTGAATACTCTCTGCGGAGAACTGATCCGAGTCCTCCGCTAATTCGGCGGCGACCGTCCCGCGCAGGAAATTGCTCGCCGCCTTGATCCCCTCAACCGCACTGAGTTTTTCTTCCGCAGACACGCGACACTCCGTTTCCACCGCGCTGACGCACCTGGACGACCGTCCCTTCCCGCCGGCCGCTTCGCACCCGAGCGCTCGCCCGGCGTTCTCACGAGTATACGCGGGATCCCCGCCCATCACCAACCTGCCTGCCGTGCGGCCGGTCCGTCGGCTAGAATCGGTCCGGGCGCGGGCGTTGCCTGGTGCGGGAGGGTCCACCGACCGACCCGGTGGCCGCTCGGGCGGGACAATGAGGTGATGCGATGTCGGCTCGGATTCTGGATGGCAAAGCCCTCGCCGCGGAGATCGCCGCGGAGACCGCCGCCGCCGTAGCGGCTTTTGTCCAGTCCACGGGGGTGCAGCCCAGACTGGCGGCCGTGCTGGTCGGCGACGATCCCGCCAGCGCGGTGTATGTGCGAAACAAACAACGAGCCTGCCAGCGCGCGGGGATCGCCAGCGATCTGCATCGCCTGGAGTCCGATGCGTCGCCGTGCCAGTTGCTGGACCTGATCGACCGGCTCAACAGTGACCCGCTCGTGCACGGAATCCTGGTGCAGCTGCCGCTCCCCCCGTCGCTGGACACCACGCGCGTCTTGGACGCGGTGAATCCCTGGAAGGACGTCGATGCGTTCCACCCGCAGAACGTGGGCCTGCTGGCCCAGGGACGCCCGCGGTTCCTCCCGTGTACGCCGCACGGCGTCGTGCAGATCCTGCACCGCTGCCAGATCGCGGTCAGCGGCCAACACGTGGTCGTCGTCGGTCGGAGCGAGATCGTGGGCAAGCCGCTGGCACTGATGCTGATGCAGCGCCAGTCACCCGTCGGTGCGGACGCGGCCAATGCCACGGTCACCGTCTGCCACAGTCGCACGCGGGACCTGGCCGCCGTGACGCGCCAGGCAGATGTGCTCGTCGCCGCGCTGGGGGCCGCACGGTTCGTGACCGCCGACATGGTCTCCCCGGGAGCAACCGTGATCGACGTGGGGATCAATCGCACGCACGAGGGACTGGTGGGCGATGTGGACTTCGCGTCGGTGCAGCATGTGGCTGGCGCCGTCACGCCGGTACCCGGTGGCGTCGGTCCGATGACGATCGCCATGCTGCTGAGCAACACGCTGCATGCCGCCCGACTGCAGACGGCCGGGCTCTAGCCGGCCACACGTTTCGCGACCAGCGGCGCTTCTTCCGCCGCCGCATTGGCCACGGGCGGTGCCACCGTCGTGGACTCGCGCTGCACCTTGGCCAGCGCGACCAAGGTCTGGAAGATGCCTGACTGAACGATATCACCCGCCTGGTTCACCAGCCGCCGCCGCCAGGTGACGTAGCCCGTGCGACGACCATTGGCCGCTTTCCCGATGACTTCTGTCTCGGCATGCAGCGTGTCGCCGATGTAGATCGGCTTGTGAAACTCCCAGCTGTCGATCTTCAGAAACGCGATCGTGCGGACGGCCGGACACTGACTGGCCAACCCGGCAACGAGAGACAGCCCCAGCAATCCGTGCGCGATCGGCCTGCCGAAGGGCGTCTGCCGCGCATACTCGTGATCGACGTGCAAGGGAGTGTAGTCCCCGCTGAGCCCGGCAAAATTCACGATGTCCGTTTCCGTGACGGTGCGTCCCAGACTGATCCACCGATCACCGACCGCCAAGTCCTCAAAATGCAATGGCCCCGTCATGTTGCCCTGCCACTTTCCACACAGAACGCGATTGCACCCGGATCATTGCGCGGCGAGTTACAGCTGATACGTTAGCTGATATTGACACGTTCGTCTAATCTGATTTGCACAGATTATTCGACAACCGCACCGCGATCTGCAAGCTGGAAAAAGTAGGCAGAGTTTGCGTTGCCGGCCGCCACGGCATGACGCCGTGGGACCCTCTAATCCGTCCCCTGGGGCGTGCGCCGCTGCCGCCACGCCTCGTAGAACAACACGGCCGCCGTGGCCGCGACATTGAGACTGTCGGCAAGGCCGCACATGGGCAGGACGATGGAATCAATAGTGACGCACTGCCAAATCGACGACAGGCCGCGTGCCTCGCTCCCCAGCACCAGGGCGCAGGGACCGCGCAGGTCCGCGTCGGCGTACGATGTGGCGCCGTCCACGCGGGCGGCGAAGACGTGCACGCCGTGGGCCGTGAGCCAGGCGCGCACGTCGACGGCCGGTGCGGCGCAGACCGGCACGTGAAAGATCGTCCCCAGGCTGGCGCGGATCGCGTTGGGGTTGTAGAGGTCCGTGCCGCCGTCGGCCACGATGACGGCCGACACGCCGGCTGCATCCGCCGTGCGGACCACCGCCCCAAGATTTCCGGGTTTTTCCAGCCCCTCGAGGACACAGATCAGTGGCCGGTCGGCAAGCGGCATGTCGGCAAGCGTCGGCTGTGGCAAGGTTGCCACCAGGACCACGCCCTCCCCGCGCTGGCCGAAGGCGAGTTTGTGGAACACGTCACGTGTCACCAGCGTCGGCTCGCACCTCCGGGCGCGGGCCGTTGCGGCCAGCTCAGCCTGCTGTGACGGCTCGAGCAAGTCGGCGCACAGAAACAGCTCGCAGGGCTCCACGCCTGCGACCAGCGCCCGGCAGGATTCGCGCCAGCCGTCGATGATCATCCGCCTCTGCTGCAGGCGGCCCCGCCGGTCGCGCAGACGCAGGGCCAACTTGATGCGGGGGTTGTGGAGACTGTGGATGATGGAGGTCATAGGGATCCCCGGCCGCCGCGGCCGTCACGACGTCGGCGACGATTCACCGCGGGACCAACGCACCACCCATCCTGACGGCAACGCGCGTCCCTGCTCGGTGCCCAGCACTAAATCGCCGGCTGTGATGCCGCGCCGCTGGCCGCCGCACATCGCGTCCGCCAGGAGCGTCGCCAGCGTCGCCGGTCCCAGCTGCGGCGTGTGGCACGTCAGTAACATGAACGTGCGCGCGCGGCGCGTCAACTGCCCGCACGCTGCCAGCAGGTCCGGCAGGTGCTTGTGGATGTCCCAGGGGTGCGCGCCTGGACCGTGGCCGTACGTCGGGGGGTCCAGGATTACGGCGTCGTACGCGTTGCCCCGCCGCAGCTCGCGCGCGACGAATTTGCGTGCATCCTCGACCAGCCACCGGAGCGGCGCCGCGGCCAGCCGCGACAAGTTTGCGTTGTGCCGCGCCCAACTGACCGCTGTGCGCGCGGCATCCACATGCACGACCTCCGCGCCGGCCGCCGCCGCCGCCAGCGTGCTGCCGCCGGTGTAGGCGAACAGATTCAGCACGCGCAGCCGCTGGCCGGCCCGCCGGACCTGATGTGCGATCCAGTCCCAGTTGGATGCTTGTTCGGGGAAGACGCCCACCGCGCCCGAGCTGGTGGGACGCAGCTCCAGGACCGACGCCGCGTGACGAATCTGCCAGCGCGTTGGCAACGGTTGGGGCGCGCGCCACACCCCAGGCACGCCGGGGGAACGCTCAAACCGCCCGTCCGCCGCGGCCCACCGCGACGGATGCGCCGGCACGGCGCTGGCGGCCGGCGCGGGACGATCAAGCACCAACGCGCCCCAGCGCTCCAGTTTCCGTCCGGCACCGAAATCCAGCAGGCAGTACTGGTCGTGGTCGAACATGCGGTCGGTGCACCAGAGTCTGCGGTACCGGTCCCGCCGCCAGCGGTCTGTCGTGACGTCCGACACGGCGCGAAGCGCCGGGTTCACGCGGCGTGCGGTTGTCGACCTGCGCGGCGACAGAGGATCGTGTCGGCCGCTGCGCACACCTGTTCTACCGTGATTTGCCGCATCGCGGAATCGTCCAGCCGGCGCTGGCGTCGACTCAGCGCGTGGCTGTCGGCTGCCTGGATCGCCACGTGATCCGGTCCGTACGGACCGGAATTCTCCACCCGCGTCGGCCCGTACAGGCCGACGCAGGTGACGCCCAAGCCCGCCGCCAGGTGCAGCGGTCCCGTGTCGGCGGCGAGCATCAGTCGAGCCCGCCGCAGGAGCGCGGCCAACTGCGGCAGACTGGTCCGCGGTGCGAGCACGGCGTGCCCGCCCCCTTTGGCCACGATCTGCGCCGCGATCCCCGCTTCCCGCGGCCCGCCCCACGTCACCACCGTCGGCAGATCGTGGTCCTCACCCAGATGCCGTGCCACGCGGCCGAAGCGATCCGCCGGCCATTGTTTGGAGGTCCAACTCGCCGCACTGTTGATGACCGCGTATCCGCCCGTGAGATGGGCATCCCGCACGAAGGCGTCGATCGTCGCCTCCGCATCGGCGAGCCGCGGAATGCCGAACCGGGGTGCGGGGTCCGTGACACCCAGCGGGGCCAGCAGCTTCAACGTGGCGTCCACAATATGCGCGCCGCCACGCACGACATGCTCGTTGTTGACCCACGGGGCCAGCTCCCGACCCTGCGGCCGCGCAAATCCGATCCGCCGCCGCGCGCCGCTGAACCAACCCAGCAGACTGCTTTTGGTGAGACTCTGCGGATCGAGGACCACGTCCACCTGCAAGCCGCGCAGGCGGTCGCGCAGGACACGGATCACATGGGGCGACGCCAGCCACCGCCGCGGGACGACCAGCAGTCGGTCGACGGCGGGGTGTCGCGACAGCAAACTGGCCGACACCGGCTCCACCGCCCAAATGACGTAGGCAGACGGGAAATGCTCGCGCAGGGCACACACGAGAGGTAGTGTCAGAATGCAGTCACCGACTGCGCTCAGTCGGGTGATCAGGATCCGTGGGCCCAGGTCTGTGTCGTTCATGGTCCGGCCTCATTGCGACGTGCGTCGTCATCCCTAACTTGGCAGGTGCCGCGGTCGTGCCTGACCACTCCGCGGACCTCGCGCGTTCAGCCCTGACTGCTTGGCTCCTTCGAGGCGGTACTGTCCTGGCCCTCGGCCTCCGCGTTGCCCTGGTCCTCCGCCGCTGCCGGTGCCGTGCCCGCCTGGCCAGCTTCCGGCGTCGTCGGTGACGGCTGCGCATGGGCGGCTGCCTGGACCGGGAATTTGGCTCCGCTGTCGGCTGCGGACGAAGGCATGGCGAAGGTCGCCTGGTCACTGTACTGCGTCAGCGGATGCAAGCGTCCGGTCATTTCATCGTCGTCCGCCGAGAACAAGGGGAGCGGAAGATCGCCGTCGACGAACGCGGTCCCCTCGTGGATCGTGCCGCTGCGAAACGGCCCGGCTCCCAGGAACCAGGTGTCCTTCGCTTCGCTGCGCGCGCGAGCCAGTCCCGACTGCCAGACGGGGCGACGCGTCTCCCGGTGGTAGGCGAACACCGCGATCTTGGCCGCCGCGATCTCGTCGCTCTTGCGGGCCAGCGCAATCTCCGGAACGATGGGGATCGCGGGCGTATTGGGCACCAACGTGGCTGCCGTGCTCAACGCGTTGTTGGCCGGAATGCCATAGACCATGTCGTGACCGTCCGTCCCCAGCGCGCCGACGCGCGCTTCGGCCACGTATTCGGCCTCCTCCGCGCTTTCCACCAGCAAGCAGCCAGCGCCCACCATCTGCTGCCGCAGCGAACTGATGATGTAGTCCGCGTTGACCAGATCCTCGTTCTTCATGTGCTTGACGTACGTCGTGTCGAGATAGACACGCTGATGGCTCAACGGGCGGAAATCAATACTGGCCACCGCTCGATCGACCGCGTCGGACATCAGCAACTGCTGCGTCGCGCGTTGCGACTTGGTCGTGCCGCAGCCCAGCAGCACAGCCAGTCCCAAACACCATCCGATCGTGGCCAGCAGTCTCATCCGTGCGGCTCTGAATACGCGTGAGAAGGAGTCCCCCGGATCCCGTTGTCGCATCCATCGGCGCGGGAGCATATCAAAATCGGCAGCGGCGAAGAACGCGAATTCGCGTCAAAGACCACTGTTTTTTGAGGCTCTGCGCAAGCTGCGGAGGATAGGGGGTGCTCAGGCGAGCACCGCATCGATGACTTTGCCGCTGTTGGCGATCTTCATGGGCCGGCCGTCGCGGCTGGTGAAGGTGGTTTCGAGCGAGATGCCCAGTGCGCGGCAGACGGTGGCCAGGAGGTCTTCGGCGGCGTAGGTGTCGCCAAGTGCGCGCGTGCCATCCTCGTTGGTCTGCCCCACGGCGATGCCGCCGCGGATACCGGCCCCGCCCAGTACGACGCTCCAGGCGCGGGCCCAGTGATCGCGTCCGGCATCGCCGTTGATGCGCGGCGTGCGTCCGAACTCGCCCATCCAGATGATCGCGGTGTCGGCCAGCAGGCCGCGCTGTTCGAGATCGACGACCAGGGCGCTCATGGCCCGGTCGAGTGTGGGAAGGCGCTGGTCCTTGAGGGTCGGGAAGATGTTCTGGTGATTGTCCCAGCCACCGAAGTCCACCTCCACGAACGGGACGCCCTGCTCGACCAGTCGCCGCGCCATCAGGCAGCTGCGGCCGAAGTCGTTGTTGCCGTACTGCTGACGCACCGGCTCCGGTTCTTGATTGACTTGAAAGGCGGTCATTTGCGCGCTGGTCATGAGGGCGAGGGTTTTCTTGAGCACTTTCTGGTGGTCGGTGGCGACCGTGCCGCGCTGTTGGGCGATGAACTGGTTCTCGATGGCATCCAGCGCAATCATGCGCTGATAGAGACGATCTTCCCCGAGACCGCTGGAGAGGTCCCGCACCTGGCCGTCGCTGCTGACGGCAAAGGGCGCCCAGGCCATGCCGAGAAACCCGGGACCCACACTGCTGCCCCCAACGGTGACGAAGGGAGGAATCTCCAGATCCTGACGCTGGGGGGCCAGTTCATGCGCCAGGACCGCGCCGTAGCTCGGATGCTCGATGTTGGGATTCGGTACGTAGCCGGTGTGCATGTAGTACCGGCCGCGCTCGTGATCCGCCTCGCGCGTGCTCATCGACCGGATCACGGCAAAGTGGTGCATCTGCTGCGCCAACAGCGGCAGGTGCTCGCAGATCTGCACGTCGCCACTCGTGCTGATTGGCCGGAACGGTCCCCCGGTGGGCGCGCCGGGTTTGAGATCCCACAGGTCGATCGTGGAGGGCCCGCCGCCCATCCACAACAGAATGGCGGACTTGCCGCGCCGCTGCAGGTCGTGCGCGTGGACGCGGAGCGTGCTGCCGAGCATCAGGGCGGGGGCGACGAGCGTCGACGCGCCGGCCAGGTGCGTCAGGAAGTGGCGGCGCGTCATGCCGCTGGGCACCGTGGTACGCATGGTTCAGGGACTCCTGTGGAGGGGCACGGCTGCGGATCGCCGGTTAATGGTTCAAGATGAACTCGTTGCTGTTAAGGACCGCCCACCAGAGATCCTGAAACGCTTCCGAGGCGTCTCCCTCGCGCGCCGCCAGGAGCTGGCCGGCCAGGTTGATTTCGTCCCGTGTGGCTGGTCGCGCCAACCCCGCCTCAAACACGTAATGGATCCGGTCGAGCGGCTTCCAGTCGTTGTGCACTGCCGTGTGCAGTATTGTACCCGGTTGGATAGCCAAGGCGTCCCGGACCAATTCGCCGTTGAACATGGTGAGGGACTGTGGGATGGTGCCGTTGAACGTCGTTGCTTCGCCGCCTTCGTCGTTGCCGAAGGCGACGGCGAACTGCCGCAGCCACCGTTGTCTGGCCTCGGCGTGCTCCGGCGACGATGCGGGAGGCCGCTGCGTGCGGGCGACGAAGAGCGATTCGTACAACACCTCGGCGTCAAGCTGCCGCAGGTAGAAGCGACTGAATTTGGGCGTCTCGCCGCGCGTGGGATCGTCCCGTGTCGCGTTGGTGCTGTTGCTGCGGCTGGACAGCGCGTAGGGCTGGCTGAGCGTGATCCAGCGCATGAGGTCCCGCAGATTGCAGCTGTTCTGGCGGAACGCCGCCGCCAGGTCGTCGAGCAACTGCGGATGGCAGGGGGCGTTGTGCGGGCCCATGTCGTCCACGGGCCTGGTGAATCCATGGCCCAGGAAATGGGCCCACAGGCGGTTGACGAGCGTCCGTTCCAGCAGCGGCGAATTGACGATCAGCCGACCGAGCTGCTCGCGACGACGCACATCCTGTAATCGACCGCTGCGGCTGATCGCCGTGCCGTCGACGAACACGGGATAAGCCACCTCGAGCTGCCCGTTGCGCAGCTCGTAGTAGATCTCCGCCTCCTGCGGCGTGCTCCCCTCCCCGGAAAAATCCTCGTCGATCAACTCCGCGAAGCCGGGCCCGTCGCCGCCGTCCTCGCGACGGACCGCGCGCGTCTGGCGAAAGAAGGCATTGAACTCCCAGAACTTCCGCTGCTTCCATTCGTTAAACGGGTGGTTGTGGCACTGGGCACATTGCACCTGCAGGCCCAGGAACACGCGCGATGTCGCCGCGGCTGCCTGCGCGCCTTTGTCGTCATTCACCTTCATGACCAGGAAGTTCACGGCGCCGTGAAAGCCGTCGGTGCCCGGACGAGTCGTCCCCTGGGCGGTGACCAGGTCATACACGAGCCGATCGTAGGGCAGGTGGTTTGCCAGCGCGTCGCGCAGGTATTGTTCCAGCCCCGCGCGGTCCGTCAGGCTGTTAGGCTCGCTGCCGCCGGTCCGCCCGATCAGCACGTTTGTCCAGACGGCCGCCCAATGCCGCGCGAATTCTTCCTGATAGGATCCCGCCCCCAACAGCTCGTCGACCAGCTTCCGTCGCTTGTCGCCATCCCGGCTCGCCGTGAACCGCCGCAATTCCTCGACCGTCGGGATCCGCCCCAACACGTCAATGAACAGCCGGCGACACCACTCGCCATCCGGGGCCAGGTCCGAGGGCCGCAGCCCTTGCTCCACCCACCCCTGGCGAATCTGTTGATTGATCAACGCCACCGGCGGCAAGCCGTAGTCCTTGGCACGCCCCGGTCGCAGAGGCTGCCCCATCCCTTCCCGGCCCCCAGGAAGAATCGCCACCAACGCGACTACCCAACCCAGCGCAGTCCGTATCACGCCACTCCGCATCACTCGCACCTGTGGATTGCCCGACTCGCAGTCATCGCTCGGTCGCACCCAAGCGAAGCCCCGCAACACCCACCCGCAGGCTAGGTGCTGTGTATCATTCTACCGCACGTGTTTCGTTTCGATGCGCGCAAAACAAAGCAGGCGAGCTCGGGGTCGTTCTCGCGTTTGATCCCGTCTCGCCTGCCGTTGGCACGGAAGTCACATCCGGCTCCGTGGGGAGCGTGCCTCTTCTGCCGTCCGGACGTGCCTCTTCGCTCTGCCTATCGAGCCTGCCGGACAAGCCGGTGAACGGCTTGGTCCGGCAGTGCTCACTGGATCGCCGTGCTCGATTGCCTCTCTGAAACCGGCCCCGTGACAATTCCCGTCTTCTCTGTTGCGGCCCCGTTTCGATGGTTCCTGTCAAGCAATTTGCATGCCGGAGGATCTGAGCGGACGGATTTGGCGGTCGTGCCGTTCCTGCGGGGTGGACCGGACCTCCGTTCACTGGCGCGCCGCGGTGGAGGGGGGGAGCACTTCCCAGGCCTCAACGCCGCTGGGGGAACTGACCAGCAGCAGGCCCTTGTCCGCGTAGCGGCCGCCGGCGATGCCCGTGACGGTGCGTCCGGTCAAGAAGTGGTCGGTGAATCTCCCGTCCCGGCTGATGATGTGGACACTGCCTTCCGGTCCGGCGATCAGCCAGTTGGGAGCGTGGGAGTCCAGCAGCGGCGCCGGGGTCACGAAACGAAGCTCAGTGGGGAACGAGCCGGCCGGAAGGCTGTAGCGCCAATGAGTATGAGGCTGCGTGGTCAGGCCGATGGCCACGCGTCGGCCGTCAGGGCTGAAGGCGATGCCGCACAGCGGTGCTTCGGTTCCCTGGCCGCCGCCGGTGGCGAAGAGCTGGTGGACCAGCTGCCCGCTCGGCTGGTGCACCGTAACGGTCTGGCCGTGGTCACCCAGTACCACCACCTGGCCGCTGGCTGAAGCGGCCCATAGCTGGGTGGTCGCGTCGGTGGCCACGGCTGCCAGGGACAGGACATGCGTGATGTGCCGAGACGTCCAGCGCGGCTGTCCGTCTAGCGTCACGGCGTGCACGCCGGCGGCACCCCAGAAGCCGACGCACAGTTCCACGCTGCCGTCGCGGTCCAGGTCGGCGACCAGGGCATCCTGCACGCCATCATGGCGGATGTTCGCCGGCGGATAACTGAGCAGACGCTGCCAACGGTCGTTAAACACATGCACTTGCGCGTCGCGCAGCGACCAGGTCGCATAATAGCGGTGGCGCTGGGCATCGACGGCGCTGTGGAGCTGCGTCACCCTCGTGCGTTGCGGGAGATCGAGCGCGTGGCGCGCCACAACCTGTCCCTCGCCGTCGAGTTCCACGATCAAACGCCCGCCGTCATACACCAAGAAGCGAGTCTGACCGGTGGGGTCGTCGACGGCGGTAATGTTCCCCGCGGCCTCAAACGCACTGGTCGACCAGAGGGGTCGCAACTGGAGGACCTGCGGCGACGTGGCGGCAGCCACAGCGTCCGCACCGGTCGGGCTGTCGTCCAGCGGCTCGCCCCGTGCCAACGCCTCGGCATATGCCGCTTGTGCCTGCCGGAATTGCTCCCGGATCTCGCTCGCCAGATCATCACCGGCCAGCAGCCGTTCGAGCACCTGCGGCAATTCCGCCACGAGATTCGGATTGGCCCCCACTTCGAAGATATGCAACTTGTGCTGCGCATCGAGGACGACCAGGGTCGGAGTCCAGGGAATCTGGAACAGGTCACGTCCGACCGCCTGGACATCACGCACCACCGGGACCTCGACCTGCCAGAGGCTCATGAGCTGTGTCACTTGCGGATCGGGCACGGACGAGGGCTCAACACAGACCGCGTACATGGCGACGTTCGGGCTGTCCCGATAGGTCTGATAGACCTGGTTGAGTTGCTGGGCGGCCACCTCGCACGCCGGGTGATTGTTGAACCACAGCAAGACCTTGACCCGCGCCCCAATCGCGTCACGCGATACGGTTCCGCCGGTCAGGTCCGCAAATGCAAACGGCGCGACTGTGGTCCCGATCAGCTCGGATGGCAGCCGGCGCGGCGGAGGCACGAATCGTGTGACCCGCCTGGCCTGCGGGGGGACCTGCAGCGCAAAGACACTGGCCGGCAGCGAAGACGCCAGCCGCGCCCCACGCAGTTCGACCGTCAGCTCCGCTTCGTCCACCGCCGAATCGGCAGCCAGCTCCGGGGCGAAACGAGCTGCCGGATACTCCATCCGGCGCAGCACGCTCGATTCCCGATCGACCCACAGCACGAACCGACCGTCACCCGTGTCGATCGCCACCCGATCACAGAGCCGACCTTCGGCGCTCATCGGGTCGAGCAGCTCGCGCACCGCGTCCGGCGACCGCAACGGACCCAGCGGCTCGCTGCCCAGCAACAGATCCAGTTGCGGGGGATAACCGGTCAGGCCTTGACGCAGTGCCAGGCTCAGGACCTCGTCCTGGTCGTACAGGTCCTGCAGGTTCAGGGCAGTCGGCGCCGGACGCACCACGACCTGGCCGTCGAAGTCGTCGGTCGCCTCGTCCTGGATCCGGGCGCTCAACTGCTCCCCGTCGCACACCAGCTGCGCCTGGTACGCACGCACGCGGAGTTGCCGGGGACGCTGCCAACTGACGGACAGCGGGGCTTCATCTTCGCGCGTCTGTCCGTCGCGGCGATACCGCAGCCGTACGATGGCATTGTCCTGGTAGGCGGCCGCGCTCTGATACGTCGCCACCAGGGCCGCAACGATCTCGTCCGCCGTGCCGGGGCGCGACGCGGATGGCGGCGGTGCGCTCCGCTGGCAACCCACCCCGCTCAGACAAAGACCGAGAAGCACGACGAGACCCGTGCACGCTGTGCGCTGGCCGTGAAGCAAAGCCATAGTGCCACCCACCGGGAGATCTCCCATTGTGCAGACCAGATGTGTCGTGATGGTCCAGGTCGGGCGGCGGACGATTGTCACCGCAGACCGCGCCGGACCAGACGCTTGACCAGACAGCCGGAAAAGCCGGATTTCCCCGCACTGCGCAGGTTATCCACGCCGGGGGGTGATCCCCCATGAGGGACTGATTCGGCTGCGCGTCCGTTGAATCTTCAGGAAACTGATGGTAAGGCGAAAACAAGTCCTTATACTTCGGCGAGACCTGCCGCATCGAGGCGTTTGGTGGTGAGATGCGGGCTTGGCGGGATTGGGATGAGGGTTCAGGGTGTGGGCCAATCGCTGCAATTCGGTGCTGCTTCGACGCTCCGATTGGAGATCCCGGCCGGCACGTTGTTGGCCGACTTCACGTCCGTTGCCGGTGACGTGTTGGGCGATCCGGCCGCCGCCGTGCGGGCCGCGCTGGCCGAACCCCTGGGCTATCCCCCTTTGGCGCAGGCGGTGGTCCCGGGGGATCGCGTGGTGATTGCCATCGACCCTGCCGTGCCCTGTGCCGCTCAACTGATCACAGGAGTCCTGCAGACACTAGTCAGTGCGCGGATCCATCCGGAGGACGTGACGGTGTTGACGGCGCCAGCCTGTGCTCAGGACGCGGCGTGGGAACGCGCGATGCGCTCGGTGTCGGCCGATCTGAACGTGGTCGAACACGACCCGCAGGACCAGGCGGGTCTATCGTATCTGGCGGCGTCGAAGCGCGCCGAGCCGATCTATCTCAACCGGCACTTGTGTGAGGCGGACGTCATTGTGCCGTTGAATCTGCTCCGCCCGCGCGGCGCGGCGGCGTGCGTAAGTGACGATGCCGGCTTGTTTCCTCGGTTTGCGGACGAAGCCGCCCGGCAACGATTCCACGTGGCGGCGGCGAGCGGGCACCGCGAGTCTGAGCAACGGCGGGCTGAGGCCGAGGAAGTCACCTGGCTGTTGGGGCTGCAACTGACGTTGCAGGTGGTCGCGGGTGTCGGCAACACGGTGCTCCACGTCTTGGCCGGGCGCAGTCCTGATGTTGCGGACCGCGGCCATGCCTTGGTCGAGGCGATCTGGTCGCGCCAGGTGCCACGGCGGGCGCAGCTCGTGGTGGCCGGCATTACCGGGGGACGCCACGAGCAGAGCTGGGAGAATTTTGGCCGCGCGCTGGCCGCGGCACTGCAGGTGTGCCAGGACAACGGGACGATTGTCCTCTGCACGGCGCTGAATGGCGGGCTCGGGCCAGCCTTGCGCTGTCTGGCACGCCGCGAAGACAACGGCTCGCTGGTGCGGCGCCTGCAGCAGACGCGATCCGAGGATGCTTTGTCGGCGACGCTGTTGGCGCAAAGTCGCGACCGCCAGCACATTTTCCTGTTGAGCGGTTTGGACGAGGCGACCGTCGAGTCGCTCGGTGTCGGTTACATCGCGGATGCCGCGGACATCCAGCACCTGGGGCGGCGGGCCGATTCCTGCATCCTGCTGGCGGATGCGCACCGCTGCGCACTGACGGTGCCCGATGACTGAGCGTCCATCCTGCGGGATTCACACCCCGTTGCGGTTGGGCGTTGAGGATGGTGCCTGGGGCGGCGTCGGAGTGGCCAGCGACGACCCGGTTCCCTGCCGTTGCGGCTTCCACCAGCGCCGGCCACCCTGCACGCGGAATACCACGTACCACAGCAGCCCCACGACGAACAGAAAGCCGGCCATGGCGCGTAAACCCTTGCCTGCGAGCTTGTGTCCGAGTTGCTGCACCGGGCGGGTGGCCAGGGCTTTGTCTTCCTGCACCAGTACGACCAGGCCGGTGTCCACCGCCGCCGCGGCCTGCTCGCCCTCGCGCGACTGGATGTTGACTGGCTCGGAGGCCGCAATCCACTCGCGCCGGTACGTGTCCCCGCCGGGTGCGGCACCCAAGGGGTCGACATACACCGGGTTGTCCTCGGGCCGCAGCGGCAGCGTCACGCGGTACTTGCTGAACTCGCTGGCCAGCCCTGCCCCGGCCTGGTAGATCTGAGTCAGGAGCGGGTGGTCGAGGATCATGCCCTGATAGCCGTTGTCGCGGCCGTCGACCAGGACGGCGAACTGCGCGTCGGTGGAGTCGAAGGTCATGAAATTGCCGACGTCCACGGTCAGGACGAGCACGCCCAGCAGTTCGCCCGCCTCCGCGTCCTGGTAGAGCGGCGTGGACACGGCGATCTTCCACCGATCGCTCGTGCTGCTGAAGAGCGGGGCGGACAAGCTCGTGCGCCGCACATGCTGGGCCGGCATCGGGCGGGCTGCACGATCGTCCAGGTCGCGCAGGCCGCCGTAGCAGTACGTGCGGTATGCGAAGTTGACGCCGACCGTAGACGTCAACTTCTGGTTGAATTGCCCGGCCAGATGGGTCCCGCGCGCATCGCACACGAACCAACTGGCCACCGTCGGCAGGTGGGGCGCGGTCATCAGCGCATCGATCTTCTGCTGCAACTGCTGCCGCACCGGTTCCCGCTCGAACTGTCGCCGTTGTGGTTGCAGATCGGTTTCGGGCCGGTGGGGATCAGCCAATTCACTCAGCAGGGGGGCGAGTTGCTGCACGGTGTCGACAATGGCCTGGCGCAGCTCGCCGTCCCGCGCGACCTGCTCGATCGCCCGGTAGTAACGCTCAACCTCCGTGGCCACGCTGGCCGCCACGAACTTGGCGGCAAAGGCGTTGGTCTGCAAGACCTTCTGCGTCACCGCCTTGTCGGATTCCAGCAGCGCCGTCCGGTAGGCGACCCACCCGCCATAGGACATGACGGCCAACAGCAGCAGTGGGCCGAGCACGCCGAGGAGCAGCAGCGGCCGGCGCGCGCGGGCCTGATCGCGCGCTCGCAACGCGTCAAGTACCTCCTGGACGTTGACAAAACGCTTGGAGGGCCGTGGTGCCAGGCAACGCTCCACGATTGCCGCCAAGGCCCGGTCCACCCCCGACACTCTCCGGTGTTCGTCGGGCGGCCGCGCTTGCGCGATCCACTGGCGATAGACCTTCAGCCGATTCGGCAGGTCCCCCGCCGCCGCAATGCGTTGCAGCAGTGCATCGCTCAGATGGGGCGGTCTTCCGACCAGCATGCAGTACAGGATTGCGCCCAGCGCGTACACATCCCACCGCGCGTCCGGGACAGACTTCACGTCGGCCTGCTCGGGGGCCATGTAAAACAGTGTCCCCAGCGACGGCGTCTGCTCGTGGGTCAATCGCGACTGGCCGAAGTCGGCCAGTCGGGGCTGGGCATCCTGGTCCAGCAGCACGTTGGCGGGCTTCAAGTCGCAGTGCAGAATGCCCTTGGCATGCGCATGGTTGAGCCCGATCACGATTTCCCGGAAGAGCGCCACCGTCTGGTCAACCGTCCGCGCGTCGTTCCGCTGGATCGACTGCTCCAGCGAGCCGTGCTCGATGTACTCCATCACGTAGTAGGGGGGATCGGATTCCCAGCCGACGTCCAGCAGTTGGACGACGTAGCGGTCGGCCGACAGCAGCACGAGCTTCTCGACTTCGCGTGACAGCATGGCCCAGTCGACGCCGCCGCGATGGCGGTAGAACTTGACGGCTACCTGGCGGCCGGTGTTGCGATCGAGTCCGATCCACACCTCGCCGAATGCGCCCGAGCCGAGGAATCGCGTCAGATCGTACCCTGGCACTTCCGTGGGCGGCCGCGTGTGGCGCAGGCTCAGCTCGCGCGCCCGCCGCTCTTCATCCCCTGACTGCGGTACCGTCGCATCCCAACTCATGAAGACCTATCGTATCAGAAGGACCCGCGTCTGCAGAATGGGCCCCCGGGTCGGGAGGGTTGTTCAGCGCCGTGTCCTCTCGCGACCCACCGACCGCATTACGGCGCCCTCGTCTCGTCCGCAGACGCGCCGCTGTCTTCCAGGTCGCGTGCGCGGGACAGCGCGGATGCCAACAGGCCGGCGGGCACGGCCACCACGCCCAGCCCCAGTGCCAGCACGAAACACGTGAAGATCTTGCCGCCCACCGTCACGGGATACACGTCGCCGTAGTGCAGGAGGCACCGCGTCGAATCGGAAAGGCGTGGCAGCGTCTCGAGGGAAAACGTCACGAGCGACAGGAGGATCAGCCCCACGATCAGGCGGTCGAACGCGCGCCCCCACGGCGTATCGCGCTCGTCCACAATCTGGCGGAGCGTGGGCATCCCGGCACGCATCAAAACTCGATGTTGTACTTCTTGGTCATCTCGCGCCGGACCGTGGCCGTAGCGGTCTCGATATCCCGGACGATCGCCCGCGCGGCAGTTGTCCCGGCGGCCTTTTCCTGCACCTTGACCTGCGTGCGCGCCATCTGCTGCTGGCGCAGCCCCTCCTGGAGATAGTTGCCGCTGCGGCCGGGACCGCCGTAATAGTAGTTGCCGCCGTACGCGTACCCGCCGTTGTACGCGGAGCCGTAGTAGCCGGGCACCGCGTCGCCGGTGGCCTGCGCGGCCTCCACCTGCCGGACGCGCGACCGGATGCCGATTCCCTGAATCGCCGCCGCCGCATTGCGGAGCTGCTGGGAGACGTAGGCTCCATACGTCAGCATCTCGTCATCCACGTTGACCAACGGCAGGTTGTCGATCTTCCGGGCGTACTTCTCGAACCAGATGCCGTATTGGGCGATCTTCTGGGGCTCCTTGTCCCGAAGGTCCTGGAAATACTGCTCGATCAGGTCGTCGATCATGGCGCCGCGCTGGGCGATCGCGTCGAGCATCAGCTGTCTGGCGATTCCGTCAAGCACGGCGGCGTCGCGCCCAAAATCGACTTTGATACTGCCATACGGCTTCTCACCGAAGGTCACGCCCAGCATGACGCCTTGGATGCTGGCCATGACCGCCGCGAGTTCATCGAGGTTGACGGTCTGATCCGCACCGAAGGACGCACCTTCGAACCGCGCCCGAACGTCATCTGGATCGAGCACGTCGCTCAGGTCCGCTGCGAGGATCAGTTCGGTACCGGATTTCTCGGCATAACCGACCGCTTCGGTGATATAGTCACTGAACCTCGGCGTGGCTTTCTCCGTGGCGGTGATCCAGCGGACCACCGCCTGCCGCGCCGCGGGCACCAGGGCCGCCACGGTCGTGTCGCCACACACGACGACATAATCGCCCGAGGGCAACACGACCGCCGGATGCGACGCGACCGTATCCTGCTTTCCCTCCAGCCGTTTGGCGATCACCGGGAGGTCGCGCTTGTTCGGGACCTGCAGCGCCGCGACCTGCCAGACAGGCTGCATCGTCGTGAAGTCCTGTTCACCCGCCAAGACATACTGCTGCGTGTCGGCCGGAATGTGCATCAGGCCGGCCTCAATGGCCTTGGCGAAATTCGTGCGCCAGCCCTCCCGCTTGCCAACTTCGCTGTCGAAAATCTTCTCGGCATTGAGCAGGAAAATCATGTTCGCCGACTCGGGAACGCGCTGCAGCAACGGCGTAAATTGCGCGCGAGCCGGAGAACCGAGCACGCTGGCCAGCAGCCAACACCATACGGCAGACAGGACCCAACTCTTCGCGTTCATTCCCGGTAACCGTTCACAGGGCGGCGCCATGTTAGCCGCGATTTGGCCCAGAGAGTCGCCTTTCGCTCCGCGAAAGTAGCGCTACTTTCGCGGAGCGAAAGGCGACTTTGGCGGCCCGTGAACGGTTACCATTCCCGGTCACTCTCCGTGTGTCAAGTAATCTCAGTCTGGGTGTCTCCTTGTGCACATGACAACGTGCTGTCCGGCCAGAATGGAGAACTTCTCTCGGGGACACCGCAGAGCGTCGTCGTGCCCGCGCAGTACCCCGTGGCCACTGGCTTCTGATTCCAACACGCGACGGGGCCGGATCATAGCTCTCCCGACAATTTCGCCGCGCGCGCGGCAAACGCCCCCGCTCGTGCCGGCGACGTACCGGGAGCAACGCCCTGTGGTCGCGTTACTTGAGCTTCTTCAGCTCGCGGAGATCGTCGATATGCCCGGCCAGGATCAGCACATCGGTCTCGGTGATGGGCCGGTCGGAAACCGGCGGGGCCGCCGGGCCCGGCTGATCGGGCCGCCAGACGGCAACAAGCGTCACGTGAAACCGCTCGGCAAGTTCCAGTTGGCTCACGGTCTGTCCGACGAACGTGCGCGGCGGATGGCCGGCCACGACGAGCTGGCCCCCTCCGAGCTCGAGGTAGTCCATCGCGCGTGGATAGTGAATTAGCAGCGCGGTCTTGCGCGCGGTGCTGTGTTCCGGGTGAATCACGTCCGTGGCGCCCATGATGCGCACGATCTCGGCCTGCTCGTCGTCCGTGACCTTGACAATCACACGCGGCGTCTGCAATTGGTGCAGATAGTGCACGAGCAGCACCGCCGTCTCAAAACGCTCGCCCACGCAGACGGCCACGATGTCAAACGAGCCGATCCCCAGTTCCTCCAGTGCCTGCCGATCACTCACGTCCGCCACGGCGGCCTTCCCAAGGCGTGCAGTTCACAGGCGAAGTGATAGCCGTAATCGCCCAATCCAAGCACCGCGACGCGGGCTGAACCCTTCATGCTGCCACCCTCCAGTCTCTGGCATCGCGTGTTCCGCGATCGTTCCCTTGCCCTAACCGATCATGATCGGTTCCTCTGCCAACCGAACATCGGGGCCCAGCTTCTGACGCGCAATCGCGACCGCGACGGTCAGAGGACCCAGACGCCCGACAAACATCAGCACAATCACGACGACCTTGCCCGGTGCGGACAGCGTCGGCGTGATCCCTGTCGTGAGCCCGACGGTACCCAACGCCGAGACGGCTTCAAACAGGAATCCCACAGCTTGTCCAGGAGTCTGCACAAACGACTCGCCATGCAACTCGACCGCTGACAGCAGCAGCGTTCCCGCGACGACGAGGATGGCGAAGAGCGTCACGACCGCCTGAGCCTTGTCGATGGCCATCACCGGAATCCCTCGTCCGAACATCGTCGTCCAGCGACGGCCGCTCAGTCGCGACCGGGCTGTGGCGAACAACACGGCGAGTGTCGTGGCCTTCATGCCGCCCGCCGTTGACCCGGGACAGCCGCCAATGGCCATGAGCACGATCGTCAGGAATACCGTCGCAGTGGTGACCTGTCCGTAGTCAATCGAATTGAAACCCGCGGTGCGGGGTGTCACGGAGGCAAAGATGCTGGTCAACGCCTGGCTCACTGGCGGTGTCCCTGCGAGCAGGTTGCGGCGTTCGAAGAGCCAGAAGCCTCCCGCCCCGCACAGCAACAGGACTGCGGTCGTCGTCAAGGCCATTTTGGTGTGCAGGGAGAGCCGCGCGGCCTTGTGGCCGCACAGTCGTGTCCAGGCACACCGGCCGACCTCGGTGAGGACGGAGAAACCCAGGCCGCCGAGTACAATGAGGCTGGCGATCGGCAGGATCACCGCGGCGTTGGCGCGGTCGCCCATCAGATTGTCTGACCGCAACGAGAATCCCGCATTGCAGAATGCGCTCACCGCGTGGAACGCGGCGTGCCAGGCGGCGGACCAACCCGGCAGCCGACGCAGCTCGGGCCAGAATAACAGCGCCGCCCCCACCGCCTCGATGGCCAGAGTCCACACGAACACTTGGACAAGTATGCGGCCGAGCTCCCCTTCCGGCCGCACCCGGAAGCTGCTCTCGACAACGTCATGGCTGGATAACGACGCCCGCTGGCCAAAAAACAGAAACAAGGCCGTCGACAGGGTTGTAATGCCCAGTCCACCCACCTGAATCAACCCCAGGATCACAACGTGGCCAAACGTCGAGAACTCGCGACCGGTATCGCGGACGGTGAGTCCGGTGACGCAGACCGCGCTGGTGGCGGTGAACAGCGCATCGAGAAAGCCGATCCGCGTGCCCGACGCGGACACGGGCAGTGTCAGGAGCAGGCCTCCCACGAGCATGGCCACCACGAACCCGCCCGCCAGCAGCCGGGTGGGGTGTTTCCAGAAATGTGTCCACCCGGTCCTCACGACGACCTCGTTGTCGCCTGCGCGACTCGGTAACCCACGAGTCCTGCCACGAGAACGGCGAGATAAAACTGGCCGACAATGGCCTCGGTCCACGCCAGCGTCCGCGCCACGTGCGTGATGGGCGTCACGTCTCCGTAGCCGACGGTGGCCAGGGTCACGTAGCTGTAATACGTCAAGTCCAGCCGATTCAGTTCGGCAGACTGCGCCGCCGCGCCGGTGGTGGGCGCCACGTGAAACGACCCGGGCGTCGCCGCCTCCACCGCGCAGTACAGCAGGCTCCAAATGATCCCCAGCAGCAGGTAGCCGCACACCGCCCCGAACACCGCATCGCCCGACAATGGGTTCAGCTGGTTCACCAGCAGCGCCCGCAGCATGCCGTACAGGGCGAACGCATAGAAACCAGCCGCCAGGATGTAGGCGACCACCAGGCAGGGTGGACCGGACGAACCACCCAGGACGTGACTGAGGACGATGCCCAGCAGCGCCAACCCCCCCAGCAATAAGGCGATGCTCAGGTGCTCCTTGTCTGCGAACACTTGCAGCCACACGGCGGCAATCAGCAGCGACACGAGCACGTCAAAGACTCCGCGCCCGGCCACGACGTCGGACGCCAGCGGCTGCGCGACGGCAAACAACAGCCAGGCCACCAGCACGAGAACCATCCGCAGGCGGTAGGGAAGCCGGCGTCCTCGCGGCTGCATGTCGGGTGGCGTCGCCATCACCTGGTCACCTCGCCCGCCTCAGTAGGTGTCCGGCACGAACCTGCGCCCGGCCAGCGCGGCCTGATCGTCGTACTTGTCGTCGTGCGACCGCTTGGGCAATTTCACTTTGTCGTGCGGCACAGCTTCGTACGGAAGCAGGCTCAGCAAGTGCGAGATGCAGTTCAAGCGGGCGCGCTTCTTGTCGTCCGACCGGAGAATATACCAAGGCGCGTGCTCGGTGTCCGTGGCTGAGAGCATCGCATCGCGGGCACGCGAGTAATCGTACCAGCGCGTCCACGACTCGACGTCCATGGGACTCAGCTTCCACTGCCGTAGCGGGTCATCGATCCGCGCCTCGAACCGTCGCGCCTGCTCCTTGCGGCCCACCTCCAGCCAGTACTTGATCAGCAGAATACCTCCGTCGACGATGAACTTCTCGGCGGCCGGGCAGTTCGCCAGGAAACGCCGGTATTGGTCTTCCGTACAGAAGCCCATCACGTGCTCTACGCCGGCTCGGTTGTACCAACTGCGATCAAAGATGACGACTTCCCCCGCACTCGGGAAGTGCTGCATGTAGCGCTGGAAATACAACTGCGTTCGTTCCCGATCCGAGGGGGCGGGCAGCGCGACGACGCGGAACACCCGCGGGCTGACCCGCTCCGTGATCGCCTTGATCGTGCCGCCCTTGCCCGCGGCATCGCGTCCTTCAAATACGACGATCACGCGGAGACCTTTGAGCTTGATCCACTCCTGCAGGCGGCAGAGTTCCGTCTGCAGCGTGCGCAGTTCCTTCTCGTAATGCTTGCGTTTCATCTTGGCCGGCACGTCGTCCGCGTCGTGTTCGTTCATCGTTTCCCCCTTCTGCCGATCAAGCAGAGCCATGGCGGCATCGACATCGCCGTGGGATTTCATTGCCCGAGGTTCGATTGTGATGTGGCGAACGCACTCTCCCGACTGTCCTGGGGAGGGTCTGCGGCGCTCGCGGCAATCGCCTGCTTTCCCTGCTCCAAAACAAGCTCGGCGCTGACGGACGCGAACACGTGCATCATGCGGGCGACGATGCCGGTCCAACCGGTCTGGTGACTGGCCCCCAGTCCCGCGCCGTTGTCCCCATGGAAGTACTCGTAGAACAGGATCTGGTCGCGCCAGTGCGGATCCTCCTGGAACTGCGCCGCACCACCGTAGACCGGACGCCGACCGTCCGGCCCGCGCAAGAAGATGCTGGCCAGGCGTCGACTCAGTTCCGCGGCCACCTCGTACAGGTTCATCTGGTGACCCGACCCCGTGGGACACTCGACCGTGAAGGCGTCGCCGTAGTAGGCGTAGTATTGCATCAGGGCGCGGATGATCAGCGCGTTGACCGGCAGCCAGATGGGTCCGCGCCAGTTGGAATTCCCGCCGAACATTCCCGAGTCGGATTCGGCCGGCAAGTACGACACGCGGTATTCCTGGCCACCCGCATGGACGATATACGGCTGCGTGGCATGGCAGCGCGACAACGAGCGCACCCCGTAGGGACTGAGGAATTCCTGCTCGTCCAGCATCTTGAGCAGTACGCGGCGGAGGCGGTCTTCATTCAGGATGGCGGCCAGCCGGCGGCCAGCCACGCCCGCCTCACGCGGGTTGTGGATGGACGCGTACAATTCGGGGCGCGCGTCCAGAAAGGTCCGGAATCGATCCGCCAGTTCGGGCTGCTGATGCAGCAGCTGGCCGTCGAAGACTGTCGCCGCACAGAACGGCAGCAGACCGACCATGGAGCGGACCTTCAGCCGCTGGGACTCGCCATTGGGTAGCCGCAGGACGTCGTAGAAAAACCCGTCTTCCTCGTCCCACATGCCGGTATCTTCGCCCACGTGCGTCATGGCCGAAGCGATCCACAGGAAATGTTCGACGAACTTCAGCGTCATGTCCTCGTACGCCGGATCCGACAGCGCCAGTTCCGTCGCAATTTCCAGCATGTTCTGGCAGAAGAGGGCCATCCAGGCGGTCCCATCCGCCTGCTCGAGGTAGCCGCCCGTCGGGAGTGGTGCGCTGCGGTCAAACACCCCGATGTTGTCGAGGCCCAGGAATCCCCCTTCAAACACGTTCCGTCCGGCGCGGTCCTTGCGGTTGACCCACCAGGTGAAATTGAAGAGCAGTTTCTGGAAGCAACTCTTGAGCCACTCCCGGTCCCCCTCGCGGCGCTCGGCCCGATCCAGGTTGTAGGTGAAGATCGTCGCCCACGCGTGGACCGGCGGATTCACATCGCTGAAATTCCACTCATACGCCGGAATCTGCCCGTTCGGGTGCATGTAGCGCTCGCGCAACATCAGCTTGAGCTGCCGCTTGCCGAAATCGGCATCGACCATCGTCAGCGCCAGCACGTGGAAGGCGAGGTCCCACGCCGCATACCACGGATACTCCCACTTGTCCGGCATCGAAATCACATCGCCGTTATACATGTGATGCCAGTGATCATTCCGCGGTGCCTCCTTCCGCCGCGCTTTGAACGGGTCAGCTCCGCGCTCCTCCAGCCATTTATCGACGTCGTACAGGTAGAATTGCTTCGACCACAGCATCCCCGCCAGAGCCTGGCGCATCACGTTCGCCTGATCGGTATCGCACGAGGGCGGAATAACCTCCGCATAGAACTCATCCGCCTCGCGCCGGCGCACCGGCACGACCTCGTCGAAGTGGCTTCCGAACGGCGCTTTCCCGGCGGCCGCCGCAGGATCGCCCGGTGCGACATCGGACAGCCGCAGCCGGACCACCCAGGGCGCGCCGGGATCGATCGTCATCTCGTAGTGCGCTGCCACCTTCGTGCCGGTCCGCGCGGGATTGACCGCCTCAGTCCGCCCCTGCACGACGTAGTCGTGGATGCTGTCCTTGACGTACGGCGTGCGATTGGCCACGCCGAACAGCCGCTGGGTGTTCGTCTCGTTCTCGGTGAAAAGCAGCGGCGGATCCGCGTCGCAGTACAGATAGCGGTCGCCCAATTTGGCCTCGTGCGCGTGCACCACCGCCAGCTCGCGCGCACCGTCGGCCACCCGCAGGACCGGCCGCTCTGTGTGCGGTGGCCAGGACCACTGGTTGCGAAACCACAAGGTGGGCAGCAGATGGATGGCAGCCGGCTCCGGCCCCCGATTGTGGACCGTGATCTGGATCAACATGTCCTCGGGCGATTCCTTGGCGTACTCCACAAACACGTCAAAATAGCGATCGTCCTGGAACACCCCCGTGTCCAGCAGTTCGTATTCGAATTCGTGGCGGCTCCGGCGGCGATTCGTCTCGACCAGATCCGCATACGGGAAGGCCGCTTGCGGATATTTGTAGAGGTACTTCATGTACGAATGGGTGGGTGTACTGTCGAGATAGAAGTAGTATTCCTTGACATCCTCCCCGTGATTGCCTTCGCTGTTGGTCAGGCCGAACAGGCGTTCCTTGAGGATGGCATCGTGACCGTTCCACAGGGCCAGCGCAAAGCAGAGCCGCATTTTGTCGTCGCAAATCCCCGCCAGACCGTCCTCGCCCCAGCGGTATGCCCGCGACCGGGCATGATCGTGTGTGAAGTAGTTCCAGGCATCCCCGTTCTCGCTGTAATCCTCCCGCACGGTCCCCCACTGACGTTCGCTCAGATACGGTCCCCATTTCCGCCAGGCCACCTGCTGCCCTCGGCACTCGTCCAAGCGCTGTTGTTCCGTACTCATGATGCCCGGACTCCTCGTGTGGCCGTAACGCAACCTCTCCAAGTATACACCAGTGTGGTGGTGACGGCCGCAGTCTCCGTCATTCGGGTTTGATGCGATACAAGACCGTGTAGAGCGTCGGCCCCACGATCATCGTCAGCAGCGTGCCGACGATCAACCCGAAGAAGATCGTCACGGCCAGCGCGATCCAGAACACGTCCTTCAGCATGGGCAGGACTCCCAGCACGGTCGTGCCGGCCGCATTGACCACGGGGCTGAGACGCGAGACGGCTGCTTCGACGACCGCGGTGTATGGCCGGAGCCCTTTGGCGAGATTGGCGTTCACTTCATCCAACAGGACCACGACATTCTTAATCATCATCCCTGACAGGCTCATGGCTCCCAGCAGCGCGATGAAACCAAACGGCGTGTTGGTCACCAGCAACCCTGGCGTGATGCCGATGAGCACAAATGGAATGACGAGCATGCAGATCAGCATCGGCCGGAAGCCATTGAACAGAGCGACCAGGATGAAGAGCATGATCACGACGGCCGGCACGATTCCCGGCACGAGTGCTTCCTGCGACTGCTTGGCACTCCAGTACTCGCCGTCCCAGTCCAGGCGGTAGCCGGGGGGCAAGGGGATCGCCGCAAACTTCTCCACGACGGCATTTCGCAGTGTCGGCGCCGTCACGCCGTTGGGGGAGCACTGCACGGTGATCGCCCGGCGGCGATCCCAGCGCCAGACGAGCGGGTCTTCCCAGGGCATCGCGATCCCGTCAACGACCTGTGCCAGCGGTACAGCGGCGGTGGCCAACCGCGGTGTGACCTGCAGATCCTCCAGGGTGGTGGCGGCCTGTTGGCGCTCCGGCTCGGTATTCCGCGCTACGATCGGGATCAGATCATCATCCTCGCGATACGAGCCGACGACGACTCCGTCGGACGCCCGCTGCGTGGCGCGGGCTACATCCTCGCGCGACACGTGTGCCCACCGCCCGCGTTCCTGGTTGTACTGGGGCACCAGACTCGGCACGCGCTCACGCCAATTGACGCGGACCTCTTTGGCCAGCGGCGTGTCGCGCAGGATCTGGACCCCGGCGGCGCCCAGCCGCCGCAGCGTGTCCGGGTCCGCGTTGGCCGGTCCGCTGAAACGCGCCTCGATCTTCCAGTCGTCGAAGGCACCCACCGCATACTTGCGCACGCGGACCATCGCTTCGGGCACGTGCGCGCGGACCCAAGCGTCGGTGTCCGCCACCAGCTGGTCCACGCCGGCCAGGCTCGTTGTGTTCACGATGATCTGGCCATAGGACGTGTACGGGTCTTCGGCACTTACGGGAAGGTAAAAGCGTGGCGGCCCCTTGCCCACGAACGCGCTGAACGACGCCGTCGCCGCGTGTTGCCGGACATATGTCTCGATGCGCGCCAGGCCGGCACTGGTCTCCTGAATGCGCGTTCCCTCGGGTGCCCAGTAGTCGATCATCACCTGCAAACGGCTCGAATCGGGGAAGTAGAGCTGCGGCACGTAGCGAAAACCCCACACCGACAGCGCCAGGAGCCCCACCATGCCTCCCAAGAACGCCACGCGGTACTGGATCGCCAGCCTCAGCAGCCCGCGAAAGCGGTTGTAGAACGGCGTGTCGTAAGGCGACGCGGCGTGCTGCCCGGCCCGTGGACTGGGCAACATGGCGAGGCACAGCAACGGGGCGACGGTCTGGCAGAACACCCAGCTCAGCAGCAACGAGATCGCCACGACCGTGAACAGGCTGCCCGCGTATTCTCCCGTGTCGTAACTGGAGGCGAAAATCGGATAGAACGCCATGCAGGCGACGACCGTCGCGCCCAGCAAAGGTATTGCGGGGAGACTGGCCGCTTCGATGGCCGCCTTCTGGCGGTCCATCCCTTGCGCGAACCGCACCATGATTCCGTCCGTCACGACGATCGCGTTGTCCACCATCATGCCCATGGCAATGATCATGGCACCGAGCGAGACCCGATGCAGGTCGATGCCGGCGATGGCCATCACGACGAATGTCCCAAGAATCGGGAACGCCAGGCCGCTGATCCCGATAATGATGCCGGGGCGGATCCCCATTGTGAGCGCCAACAAAGCCAGGACGATGGCCACCGCCTGCAGCAAACTGACGACGAAGGCTCGAATCGACTCGCGGACCTGATCCGACTGCCACGACACGCGCTCCACCTCGATGCCTAACGGCAAATCGATCTCCAGCTCGGCCAGACGGCGATCGATGGCGTGTCCCACCTCCACCACGTTCTCGCCTGAACTGGGCGCCAGCGCCATCGCGATGGCCGGACGGCCATTGTGGCGCAGGAAGTGGTTCGGGGGGTCCACGTATCCGACCGAGACGGTGGCAAAGTCCCGGATCCGGAGAATCTCGTCGCGGCCCGACAAAACGTTGGTAATCGCCAGGTCGCCGATGTCGGCCGGCGACTGAAACTCGCCGCTCGGCGCGATCCGCAGCCGCTGCGACAAGTAATCCACGCGTCCGGCATCCACGACGAGATTCTGTGCCTGCAGCGTCTGGAGCAGCTGCTGGGGGGTCAGGCCGAGCGTGGCCAACTGCGGCGTGGAGACGTCGATGAAGATGCGTTTTTCCTGCACTCCCCACAGGTCCACGCGGGCGACACCGGGGACGACGCTGAGTTCCTTCCGCATGTCCTTGACGTAACGCTCCAGTTCCCCATAGCTGAACCCGTCGCTGCTGACCGCCAACAGGAACCCGAACACGTAGCCGAAGTCGTCGCCTACCCTGGGCTTGCCCGCCCCGGGCGGCAACGTCGGCTCGACGTCTGCCACCTTCTTGCGCAGCACGTCCCACACTTGTGGCAGCCGGTCCGACCAGTACTGGCTCTTGATATCGACCTTGATGATGGACAGGCCCGGCCGGGAATTCGAGTAAACGTTTTTCAGTTCCGACATCTCCTGCAGCTTCGTTTCCAGGCGGTCGGTGACCTCAAGTTCCACCTGCGCGGCGCTCGCGCCCGGATACGTTGTCGAGATGACGGCGGTCTTGACCGAGAACTCGGGGTCTTCCAGCTGCCCAAGCTGCAGGTAACTGAACAAACCTCCCGCCACAACCAGCACGATCCCGAAGTACGTGATCGCCCGCTTCTCAATCGCAATCGCGGCGAGGTTCATACGCCTAGCGACTCCCTTCCTCGAGAATCCTCACGACCTGATCCGCCTGCAGCGCATTGACGCCGGCCGTCACGACCCACTCGCCGGTCTGAAGACCGTCGGTGATGGCGACGCCCGTTGGCGTGAGGCGACCGGTCGTGACGGAGCGGAGTGCGGCACGAAACGTGTCGGTCCCCTCCGGCTGCAGGATCCACACGTGCGACTGCTGGCCCGCTTCGCCGGCGAACACCGCGCTGGGGGGCACGACGATGTCGGACGGGGCCTGGTTGGGAAGCACGCTCGTGTCGACGCGGAGCGACGCGGCCATGCCGGGCAGGATCTGCACATCCTCCGGTTGGTCCAGCTGCACGGTCACTGGAAACGTGCGCGTCGTCTGCGACGCCTCGGTGCCGATCTTGGTCACCGCACCCGGGAATTCGCGATCGGCAATCGCATCGAATCGGCAGAGTACTTGTTGGACCAAGGGCACGAGCGAAATCAAGCTCTCCGGGACCTGGACGGTCACTTCAATTTTGGAGATATCCAGCAGCCGGGCGATCGGCTGCTTGGCTTGCACCGTTTGGAAATTGTCCACGTAGCGCGCCGCCACGGTACCGGCGAAGGGGGCGGTGAGGGTGGCAAAATCCAGCTGATTGCGCGCGTGGAGCACGGCGGCTTCGAGCGCTTGGATTTCCGCCCGTTTCGCCTGCAGGTCTTCTTCGCGCGCGCCGCGCAGACCGATGTTGAGTTCTTCCTGGGCCTGCGTGACAGCGGCCTCGGAACGATCACGCCGGGCCAGACTGGCATCATAATCCGACTGGCTCACCGCACCGTCGGGCAACAGCCGTGCGTTCCGATCGTGCTCCGCCACGGCCTGCCGGTAGGTCGCTTCGGCCTGGACCACGCGCGCGCGGAGTTGCTCAATCTCCTCCGGGCGTGCGCCCCGCTCCATGGCGACCAAATTGGCCTGCGAGCGGGCCAGATTGCCCTGGGCGCTGTCCAACGCCGCGCGGAAATCCCGCGGGTCGAGGGCGGCAAGCACATCGCCCGCTTTGACCTGGGTCCCGACGTCAACCGGTAATGACACCAGCGGACCGGAAACCTGGAACGAGAGGTCCACACCGATCTTGGCCGTGGCGCGGCCGGAGAACTGGCGACCGCCCATGCCTTGCAGATCACCGACTCGGATGGCCCGCACCGGCCGGATCACGTCTGGCTCCGCGGCCGGTGGCGAACATCCACCGGCGCACACCAAGACGACGGCGCACAGGCACCCGAAAGCCCGCAAATTCTTCATGGACGGAACTTCCTTATGCACGTCATTGCTTCGGGGCGGGGGCCGGTTCTTCCAATCGCACCAGCAGCCACTGCTGCGTCGTGCCATCGGCGAAATGCACCAGCGCCGGCGCCGTGTCTTCCGTCAGATTGACAATCCCGGTCTCCATGATCGGCCGTGTTTGGCCCTGGACGGTCCACGCGGCGCGCTGACTCTCCTTGTCCGCCATGCCCTCAATGGTCTGGGTCTTGTCCGTGGCCGTGTTATGCAGTGTGCCGGTGATGGTCCCTTCCTTGCTGATGGCCAGCTGCAGAAACAGTGTGGGGGCCGGGCCCGACGCCTCGCCGTCCGGCGACAACGCGAACACGCCCAGCGGTAACCACTCGGCGCTCTCCGGAGCCACCTCCGGCGCGCTGGCCACGATGTCCTCGGCTTGCTGCGCATACTCCTCGCCCGTGGCCACGACTTCGTCCCCGTAATAGACCGAGTCACCTTCGTAGTAGACGTTTTCGCCGTACGAGTAGGCCATCGGCTCCGACCAGCCGTATCCGACCCAGCCGGTCAGGGCTCCCCAGGTCGCCCAGCGATAGGGACGATTGATCCGCCACGCCGCCCAGCCGGGATGGTCCGACCAAAAGTCCATCCCGGGGTGGTTGTCGCGAACCTGGTCGCGAACCTCATCGCGCCGCTGCTGGCGGTTCTCTTGCCACTGCTGGCGATTCTCGATCCGATCGGGCCGATTCTCAAACGCCGGCCGATCCGTGATGCCGGGTCGCTCTCGCACGCCGGGCCGTTCGCCGACGCCCGGGCGCTCCTTGACGCCGGGCCGGTCGCCCCGTCCGGGGCGTCCTTCGCCAGCCGGCCGCGTGCTGGGCCGGGCGCCGCCGTCGCGCAGGAACTCCGCGGCTGCACCGCCAGCCACACCACCGGCGATGGCGCCTGCCGCCGCGCCGCCACCGGGCGCCGGTCGCGTGCCAGGCCGCCCTGCGCCTGGCGCGGGCTTGATATCCAGGAAGTCCTGCAGCTGGCCGGCCGAAGGCCGCGTGCCGGGACTGGGTCGCGTGCCGGCGCTGGGTCGGCCGCGCGCCAGCGCCGGGACGCGTACCCGGACTCGGTCGCGTTCCAGCGCTCGGCCGCGCGCCTGGACTGGGCCGCGCGCCGGCACTGGGCCGGGGTGCGCTGGGCCGGGGTGCGCTGGGCCGGGGTGCACTGGGCCGGGGTGCACTGGGCCGCGGCGCCGGTCGACTGACCGCGGGCGACCGGGCGGCGGACATGCCGCCGCCGCGAGACATCCCACCGCCACCGCCGCGGGACATTCCTCCGCCACCACCGCCGCGACCGCCGCGGGCCAGCAGCTCACCCGTCGTGACCACGAACAAACTCGGAATGGCCAGGAACGTGGCCAGCAAAATCACCCGCCTCATATTTGCACCTCGCACGAGAAGAAAGAGCTCATCTGCATGTATGTGTACCACTGCCGTGTGCCGTCCACCGACCGCATCACTCCGTGTCGGTCTGCCGCATGACCACGACCTCGTCCACGTTGGGCAGGATCTCGCCGCCCGCCTCCCGGTTCACCGACTGCCAGGTGAACGTGTCCTGATCCAGATACGTGATGATGTTGACGGCGGAGGACTTGTTCCCGTCGGGCAACGTCCCGGTCGATTGGACGAACCAGCGCGAATCCTTCTTCGCCCAGATCCCCTCGCCGAACCCGCCATCCGAATCAAACACCCACGACCGGATTTGCTTGGCAGCGGGGTCCCAGCCAATGATCTGCAGGCCAGACATTTCGAGCCGATCACGCACCGATACGGTGAAAAAACGCGTGATGAAGTTTTGGTTTTTCGTCCACTGGCACGTGGTGACAATCTGGCTCTCTTCGTCCTGGTCGACCCACGTGCCGATCATCCATTCCAGCTCTTTGAGTTGCTCATAGTGCGACGTAATGACGGGCACGTCTTCTTCCGTCACCCGATCCAGCAGCCACTGTCCGTCACGCTTGACATACACGGCGGTGTACTCGGATTCTTCGGCTGGTTGCTCGGGACGCGTGACCTTGGCGGTTCCCTGTTCGATGGCGACGTTCGGCGAGACGAATTGGATGGCCTGTGTCGTTGCCTCCAGCACAGCCCCCTTCGCTTCCGCAAAGATGGCGGTGAACTGCTGCTCGATCGCCTCGCGACCGACCACCTGTTCGCCGCTGACCGGATTGGTGTATACGGCTTCTGGCGACCACTGCGCAGCCAACGCTTTGGCGTCGCCCTGATTGAAGCTCGTCACATAAGCCTCCACGGCCTTGCGGATCGCTGCTTCATCCTCGCGCTGACGATCCTCCTGAGCACCGACCA